>NZ_JBJIAI010000003.1:0-325865 GCF_045311035.1 Mycobacterium sp. SMC-13 | reverse complement strand
ACACACCCAGCCAACCAGACACCCCAATCACAGGCCGACAGCAGCTGACCGTTCTACACCCTCAATCATGAAGAGCCGGGAAAACCATGAAGAGTTCCACCAAGATCTCGGCCGGGACCGGAATCGTCCTGGCCCTGCTGGTCGCGGCGGCCGCACCGGCCACGGCGCGGCCCGTGGTGCCGCCGGCGCCCGGGGAATCCGCGACGCAGACGATCCATCGGCTGCAGACCGAGGGCTTCCGGGTGATCGAGTCGCGGGTCGGCAGCGGATCCATCGAGGATTGCACCGTCACCGCCGTCCGGCACGGGCGTGAGCTGTCGAGCCAGGAGGGCAAGCTGCGCGGGCAGAGCACCACGGTCTACGTCGACCTCGGCTGCAAGTGATTTGCGGCTGACGCTGCGAGGCGTGGTCATTGGGTTCTACTCTGAGCAGGTGTTCAGCAGAATCCTGATCGGTGCGGCGGTGGCCGCTGGGGCGATCTCGTTGGTGCCGGGTGTTGCCGCGGCGGCTCCGCCACCGGAGCCGGTGCCCCCGCCGCCGGGACCCGCCGCGCCGAACCTCAACGGATTCAAGCCCGTCACCCCGTCGACCTACGCCAGCAAGGACGGGACGTTCTACATGTTCCAGGCCCCCGGCGGTCTGACGTGCATCATGCGCCGCAACGAAGGCGAGTACGGCTGTAGCGGCCCGATGCCGGGCGCTCCCGAAGGCACCAACGTCGTCGTCGGTCAGCAGGTGGGCGCGCCGGCGTTCAACACCCTGAACGGGCCGAAGTACGTCGGCGAGATGCCCGGGGCGGTCCAGACCCTGCCGGCCGGCTCGCGGATCACCTACCGCAACATCACGTGCGGCACCGACGGCACCATGACGGCTTGCGTCAACAGCTTCGACCAGTCCGGTTTCGTGGTCAGCCCGGCCGGCAGCTTCATCGTCAACGAGTCGAATCCGTTGCTGGACAGGCCGAAAGACCGCAACCCCTACTTCAACTGATCCCGAGGTCAGAACCCCGCGCCGTGGACCTCGTGCCCGGGCTTCTCGAGCATGAGGCCGGCGTAGGCGTCCTCGACAGTGCAGCCGTGGTTGATCACCCGGTCCACCTCACGCGCGATCGGCATGCTCAGCCCGTGCGTCTCGGCGAACTCCATGATCACGCTGGCCGCCTTGACGCCCTCGGCGACCTGGTTCATCGAGGCGATGATCTCGTCGATGGGCTTGCCCTGGCCCAACTGCTCGCCGACGTGCCGGTTGCGGCTGCGCTGGCTGGTACAGGTGACGATCAGGTCGCCCATGCCTGCCAGGCCCGCGAAAGTGTCACGGTTGCCGCCCATCGCCACGCCGAGCTTGGACATCTCGGCCACCGCGCGCGCCATCACCATCGCGCGGGTGTTCTCGCCGATGCCCAGTGAGTAGCCCATGCCGACGGAGATCGCGTACACGTTCTTGAGCGCCCCCGCCATCTCGACACCGATCACGTCGTCGGTGGTGTAGGTGCGAAAACGCCTCGTGCGGAACAGGCCTGCGAGATTGGCGGCGAGGTGCTGGTCCGGCATCGCGAGCACCGCTGCGGCGGCGTATCCCTCGGCGACCTCGCGGGCGATGTTGGGCCCGGCCAGGATTCCGGCCGGGTGCCCGGGCAGCACCTCGTCGACGATCTGGCTCATGCGCATGTTGGTGCCCTGCTCGAGGCCCTTGACCAACGACACCACCGGGACCCACGGCCGCAGTTCCTTGGCCAGCTCGCCCAGCACGTTGCGGAAGCCGTGCGACGGCACACCCATCACGATGACGTCGGCGCTGTTGGCTGCTTCGGAGAAGTCGGTGGTCGCCCGCAGCGATTCGGGCAGTGCCACGCCGTCACCCAGATAGCGGCTGTTGCAATGCTTTTCATTGATGTCGGCCGCGGTTTCCGCGGACCGTACCCACTGCAGCGTCGGGCCCCGGCGCGCACAGATCGAGGCCACCGTGGTGCCCCAGGACCCGCCACCGAGAACGACGACGGTCGGTACGCGCTGCGCTGATGCCATGGCGACAGGTTATGTCGCCGGGACGAGCGGAGCGGCGGGATTCGCGGAGTGTCTAGGTTTGTGTCGGTTGGTACCGCCACGCTGTGCGACGATCGAAGGAGCGATCGCCGAGGGGGTGCGGCAGGGGTGACGGTGACGGTGTCGCGCGTGCGCGCGGCGAAGCCTGGGACGATGCTCGACGCCGCCGATGACGTACGGACCACGTCGGCCGCGCTGGAGATCGTGATCGGCGTCGAGCGCGGCCAGCTGGCCAATTTGAAAGCGAACTGGCAGGGGCAGGCGAGCGACGCCGCAATCGCCAAGGCACAGCAGCTGATCGATGAGCAGGAGGCTTACCGGGCCCGGCTGGACAAGCTGGCCAAGGCGCTCACCGACGGCGGTAATCAGCTCACCTCGCTGCGCAGCACCCTGCTCGAATTCGTCGACACGGCCCTCATGCTGGGGTTCTCGGTCCGCGACGACGGCGTGGTCACCCCACAGCAGTGGCTGGTCGGCGACTTGGGACCCCTCAAGAAAGCGGCCGAGTTCTTCACCGAATCCATTCAGGAGCAACTGAAGGCCTTCGAGACCACCGACACGCTCACCGCCACGGCGATCGACCAGGCAGTACAGGGCCAGAAGCCCTCGGCGCCGGTCAACATCGGCGGGCAGGACATCCAGATTCCGCCGCCGGGGACCAACCCCGAGGACGTCAACAAGTGGTGGAACGCACTGACGCCGGAGCAGCAACAGCAGCTGATCGCCCGGCATCCGCCGGAATTGGGCAACCTCAACGGTGTCCCGGCCAGTGCCCGGGACGCCGTCAATCAGCAGGTGATGAACGACGACCTGAACCGGGTCCGCGACGTCGCGGGCCGCAATCACGTGTCAGAGGACGACGTCCTCAAGGACCCCGCCCGGTACGGGCTGACGCAAACCGACGCCACGCGGTTCTACAACGCCCGGCGCACCAGTGAAGGTCTCGCGCACCAGCGCGGGTCCGGCACCGACTCGAAGCGGGAACGTCCCGTCATGCTGTGGGCTTATCAACCGGAGGCAGACGGCGGGCAGGGGCGGGCGGCCATCTGCCTCGGGAACCCCGACACCGCGGACAATACGACGGTGATCGTGCCCGGCACCGGCAGCAGCGTCCACGACGGCTGGCTGGCCGACGGCCACGACGATGCGATTCACGTGTACGACCAGGCGAGGCTGGCCGACCCGAACCGCTCCACCGCGGTGATGATGTGGATGGGCTACGACGCGCCCGACAGCTTCACCGATCCGCGCATCGCGAACCCGACCCTGGCCAGGCAGGGTGGCGACTTACTGGCCGCCGACGTCAACGGGCTGGCTGCGACGCATCAGGGTGCGTCCCACGTCACGGTGATGGGTCACTCGTACGGGTCCACCACGGTTGCCGATGCGTGCGCGGGCAGCGGTATGAAAGTCAATGATGTCGTGTTGATCGGTTGTCCTGGAACAGATTTGGCGCATAGTGCCGCGGACTTCCACGTCAACGGTGGCCAGGTGTATGTCGGGGCGGCATCGACCGATCCCGTCGCCCGACTTGGGATGGGCGGTCCGGGCGCGGCGCAATGGCTGAACGCGCAACTCGGTAATCCGCTGGGGCCGGTCGCCGGTCTGGGGACCGATCCATCGGCAGACGGGTTCGGCGCCACGCGGTTCCGGGCCGAGGTGGCCGGGGAAACCGGCTGGAGCATTCACGATCACTCGAAGTACTACGACATGGGCAGTGAGTCGTTGCGGGCGATGACCGACATCGCCAGCGGGCACAGCGAACGCCTCGCGACCGACGGACTCCTGGCGGAGGACCGGCACCGGCCGACCATCTCGACACCCGACCACATCGACCTGCCGTTCGGCATCGACGTCCCAGTACCGCACGTCGACATCCCCATCCCCGGGACCCCGGCATATTCGGATCCCGAATCCAATCGGCCAGGTGAGACGGTGAAGAACGACCATGAGTACAAGTAGTCGATATCGCGTCGGTACAGCGGCTGTCGCCTGTGCCCTGTTGTTAGGAGGATGTGGCTTGTTTCCGCACAGTGATCGTCCAGCGCACCCGATGACCGATGAAGAGTCCATGGCGCAAGTCCTCGACGCCGGTCGGCAGTTGCGGAAAGTGGCTGGGCTGCAAGACGTTACCGGCGGCGGCTACCTCGCCTCCTGCAATGACGACGGCGCTCCGCCGAACCGGGGGTACATCGAGATGAGTGCGCAACTGCCTCCCGGTGTCAGCGGCCACGACTACGCCGAACAGGTCAGGAAGGCCATGCTGGCCGCGGGCTGGTCGGACAAGCTACCCACCCAGCACAACTACGGCGGCACCATCAACCGGAACGGCGTCGCGATCAACATCGAGTACTACCAGGGCGAAAGCCGGCTCGCGTTCAAGCTCTACGGCGAGTGCCGCAACATGACCAACCATCACGGGGACAGCAAGAACGTCGGCACCCACCTGGACAAGGAGCTGAACAGCGACGGCTGAGCGTCAGCGGTAGTTGACGAACTGCAGCGCCACGTCCAGGTCGGCGCCCTTGAGCAGGGCGATGACGGCCTGCAGGTCGTCGCGCTTCTTGCTGGACACCCGGATCTCGTCGCCCTGGATCTGCGCCTTGACGCCCTTGGGGCCCTCGTCGCGGATGATCTTGGTGATCTTCTTGGCCTGTTCGCTGCTGATGCCCTGCTGGAGCGTCCCCGACACCCGGTAGGTCTTGCCGCTGGGCTGCGGATCGCCGGCGTCGAACGCCTTCATCGAGATGTCGCGGCGGACCAGCTTCTCCTTGAACACGTCGACGGCGGCCTTCACACGTTCCTCGGTCGAGGAGACCAGTTCGATGACCTCGTCACCCTTCCAGGCGATGGTGGTGTCCGTGCCGCGGAAGTCGAAGCGGGTGGACAGCTCCTTGGCGGCTTGGTTCAGCGCATTGTCGACTTCCTGCCGGTCGACCTTGCTGACGATGTCGAACGATGAATCCGCCATTGGATTGCCCTCCGTATCTGCGCCCCTGGTCGGGGTCCCGTTTTCGTGTTCGGTACATCTTCGTTGTACTCTGCTACTCGCGCCAAACCCGGGGTCACCGGGAGGCGACGAACCCGGCAGGTTGCCCGAGCGGCCAATGGGAGCGGACTGTAAATCCGTCGGCGGAAGCCTACACAGGTTCGAATCCTGTACCTGCCACACTGATCAGGCCCCCTTTCGAGGGGGCCTGACGTGTTTCTGCGGCCGTTGCCCGCACAGCGTCCGCGGCCGGATTCCGGGCGGTCGTTAGGATTCGACACATGGTCGAGTCGTCTTCGGACCGTGACGTCGTGCTCGACGTCGAGGGCTCCGGTGTGCAACCGCCGGTCGATCCCAAGATTCGCAAACAGTTCGCCTTACTCGAGCGATTCGCGCCGCCCATCGGATCCCGCTGGGCCACCGAGTTGTGGTGCACCCCGCCGATCATCGAGCAGAGCCTGCGCATGCCGCCCGGTGTCCAGCCGGGCGCACCGCTGGAAGCGCATTGGGACGGCCACCGCATCGCCGGGGAATCCTGGGGCGACGGGCCGCCGGTGTACCTCGTGCACGGCTGGGGCGGCCGCCGGCCGCACCTGGGCATGTTCATCAAACCGCTGGTGACCGCCGGCTATCGCGTCATCGCGTTCGACCTGCCCAGCCACAACGAGTCCGACCCGGGCGCGCTCGCGCCCGGACGCACCACCGCCATCGAATGCGCCGACGCCGTCGCGGCCGTCATCCGCGAACACGGGCCGGCGCACGCCGTCGTCGCGCACTCGCTCGGGGCCAACGCGACCACCATGGCCGCCGCGGTGAACGGCGCCAAGGTCGGCCGGTTGGTGCTGCTCGCACCGATGGGCGACTACCCGATGTACCTGGACCTGTTCGCCGCGCGCCACAACTTCGGCCCCCGGATCCGTGCGGGCCTGCAGAAGCGCCTGGTCCGCAGGATCGGCATGTCGCTGGAAGAGACCAACATGGTCAACCTCGCGGCCCGCGCGGGCCACCCGCCGCTGCTGCTCATTCACGACCCCGACGACCCCGACAGCCCCTACTCGTCGAGCGTGAAGCTCGCCGCTTTGTGGCCCGGCTCCGAGTTGCTCACCACGAAGGGTCTCGGCAAGCTCGCGCACTATCGCATGCTGCGGCACCGCCCGGCGATCAACGCCGGCATCGAGTTCATCGGCAGCCCGGCCTGATCACCGTCGAGCGTGGGGGATGACGTGGAGATCCGGCCGATTTTCCGCGTGAACCCCCACGCTCGACGATTCGGAATGCCGCTGACGGGTTAACGTCACCTGATGGACGCCGCGATCGCTGGGATCGGTCATGCACTGGCCCTGGCCGGTTCGATGACGTGGGAAATTCTCTGGGCGCTGATCCTCGGGTTCGCGCTGTCGGCCGTCGTGCAGGCCGTCGTCCGGAAATCGACGATCGTCCGCCTCCTCGGCGACGACAAGCCCAAGACCCTCGCCGTGGCCGCCGGACTCGGCGCCGCATCGTCGTCGTGCTCGTACGCGGCAGTGGCGTTGGCGCGCTCGCTGTTTCGCAAAGGCGCCAACTTCACCGCGGCGATGGCCTTCGAGATCGGCTCGACCAACCTCGTCGTCGAACTCGGCATCATCCTGGCCCTGCTGATGGGCTGGCAGTTCACCGCCGCGGAGTTCATCGGTGGCCCGATCATGATCGTCGTTCTGGCGGTGCTGTTCCGCTTGTTCGTGCGCAGCCGCCTCATCGACGCGGCCCGCGTGCAGGCGGACCAGGGCATTGCCGGCTCGATGGAAGGGCATGCCGCCATGGACATGTCGGTGCAGGGCGAGGGTTCGTTCGCCAAGCGCCTGTTCTCGGGGCCCGGCTTCACGTCCGTCTCGCACGTCTTCGTCATGGAGTGGGCGGCGATCCTGCGCGACCTGATCATCGGCCTGCTCATCGCCGGTGCCATCGCCGCGTGGGTGCCGAATACGTTCTGGGAGAACTTCTTTCTCGCCGACGATCCGACGTGGTCGGCGATCTGGGGCCCGATTGTCGGACCGGTCGTGGCGATCGTGTCGTTCGTCTGCTCCATCGGGAACGTGCCCCTGGCGGCGGTGCTGTGGAACGGCGGCATCAGCTTCGGCGGCGTGGTCGCATTCATCTTCGCGGACCTGCTGATCCTGCCGATCCTCAACATCTACCGGAAGTACTACGGCACCCGGATGATGCTGACGCTGCTGGCCACCTTCTACGTCTCGATGGTCGCGGCGGGCTACCTCGTCGAATTGCTGTTCGGCGCAACGGGTCTCATACCCACGCAGCGCAACGCCATGGTGATGGAGAGCGGCATCTCCTGGAACTACACCACGTGGCTCAACATCGTCTTCCTGCTGCTGGCCGCGGGTCTGGTGCTGCGCTTCGTCCGCACCGGCGGCATCCCGATGCTGCGCATGATGGGCGGCTCACCCGACGCGGGACATGAGGGCAGCCACGAGCACCACGCCGGGCACGACCACCACTAGACGATCTTCAGCACCCGTGCCGTGGTCGTGTACGTGCGGGTCCAGGCGTTGTAGGAGATCCCGGTGGTCAGCGCGCGGCTGCCGTCGGCCGTCAACAGCGGATTGCTGCCCACCCCGGTGAGGGCACTGCCCACCTGTGCGCCGTTGGCGGTGTTGATGACCACGAGCTGGCTCCCGGTGCTGACGACGGCACGGGTGCCACCGCCACTGAGGACGAGGTAGCCGTTGTCGGGCTTGAGGGTGAGGGTGCTGCCCACCTGGAGGCCGGTGAGCGTGTCGAGCACCGCCACCTGCGACGTCGGAACGCCGGTGGTGTTGAAATTGCTGCTGATCGTCATGGCCACGACCCGCTTGGTGTCAGGGCTGTACTGCACGCCGTTGAGGAAACCGATGAGCGTCACGGTGTTGCCGATCTGGGACCCGGTCGTCGTGTCGAGCACCGTCAACCGTTCGCTGTTGACGCTCGTGGCCCCGTTGTAGACGGACGTGGTGATCAGCGCCCGGCTGCCGTCGGCGCTGATCAAGCGGGAGCCGAATTCCTCGCCCGCGAGGTTGAGGGTGGTGCCGGTCTGGGCCCCGGTGAGGGTGTCGATCACGGCGACGTGCGTCCCGGTGTTGTCGCCGGCGATGGTGACGGCGCGGCTGCCGTTGGGCGTCATCAGCAGCGTGCGCCAGGTGCCGGGCAGAGTGACATTGCCGATCTGGTTGCCGGTGGCGAGGTCGACGGTCGCGAGTTTGGTGGTCGTCACCTGAGTGACCGGGTCGGTCGACGTCGCGGTGATCACCATGCGGGTCCGGTCGGCGCTGAGCTCGCGGGCCCCGTCGCCGGCGACGACCAGTCCGGTGCCGACTGGGGCTCCGGTGGCGGCGTCCAGGACCGCCAGCCGGGTGGTGAACGTGTTGACCGGGCCCTCGGTGCGGGCCATGAAGACGACGCGGTTGCCGGCGGCGTTGAATACCGGTGCGCCGTACGAGATGCCCGCACCGTCGAGGTCCGCGGTGGCGCCGACCTGCGCGCCGGTCGCGACGTTGATCACCGTCGCCTGCGTGGTGTAGCCCGAGGCGAAATCCCCGATCTGATTGGTGATCGCGGCCCGGCTGCCGTCGGCGTTGAGGACCGGCGGGGCCAGCTCGTTGCCGGCGATCTCGACGGTGGTGCCGAGTTGGGTGCCCGTGGTGGTGTCGAGCACCGCCACCCGCGTGGTGTCCGGGGCCTCCCAGATCGGGCGGCTGGTGGTGATCAGGGCGCGGGTGCGATCGGCGGTCAGGACGGGCGCCTCCAGACTGTTGCCGGTGACGGAGACGGTGGTGCCGGTTTGGGCGCCGGTGAGCGTGTTGATCACCGCGACCTGGGTGGTGCCCGAGCCGTAGGTGGTGGTCAGAGCGCGGCTGCCGTCGGCCGACAGCAGCTGCACGCCGACCGCGCCCGGCAGGGTGAGGGTCGTTCCGGTCTGCTTGCCGGTCGCGAGGTCGATCACCGCCAGCTGCGTCGTCGTGGTGCCCGCGGCGGTGATCACGGCCCGCGTGCCGTCGGCGCTGAATGCCGGGACGACGGGCTTGCCGGCGATGGACACCGTGCTGCCGACCTGCTTGCCGGTCGCGGTGTCGATCACCGCGACGCGGGTGGTGCTGGTCGTCGAGATGGGCGAGGGGCCGGTGATCACCAGTGCGCGCGTGCCGTCGGTGCTCAACAGGGTCGAGCCGACGCCCGAGACGCCGACGCTCCCGATCTTCGTCACCGACGTGGCGATGAGTGAGGGCGGCACGAGTACGCGCACGGTGCGGTCGGTCGCGTCGGTGACGTAGACGGCGCCGCCCGGGGCGACGGCGACGGCGTGGCCACCGGCGGCGTCGGTGTCGAACCGGACGGTGCTGACGACGGCCGAGGTGGCGGTGTTGACCACCGAGACGGTGTCGTTGACGTTGGCGACGTAGGCGATGCTGCCGTCGGCGCTGACCGCCACCGAGCTGGGGGCGGGACCCACCGCGACCGCGCCGGGCAGCACGGTGCCGGTGGCGGTGTCGATGGTGGACAGCGTGCTGTTCTGGCCCGCCACATAGAGCTTGCCGCCGGTGCCCAAGGCCAGCGCGGTGGGTGAGGTGCCGAGCGTGATGCTGGTGACGCCGAGGGTGCTGGTGTCGATCACCGAGACGGTATTACTGCCCTGATCGGCGACGTACACCTTCCCGGTGCCGAGCGCGAGAGCGGTCGGTTGGCTACCGACGCCGATGGTGTCGGTGACGGTGTAGGTGGTGGGGTCGACGACCGACACCGTGCCGCTGCCCTTGTTGGCCACATAGATTCGGCCGTCCGCGCCGACCGTCAAGGCGCTCGGCGTGGTGCCCACCGTGATGTCCTTCGACGACGTGCTCGGGTTGGCGTCGATGCGCTTGTAGCCGACGGTGTTGATGACCGACACCGTGCCGCTGCCGCTGTTGGCGACGTACAACCGGGTGCCGTCGGGGCTCAGCGCCAGTGCGCTCGGCGCGGTACCGACCGAGATGTCCTGCGAGAACCAGCTCGGGTTGGCGTCGATCCGCTTTCCGGTGGTGGTGTTGATGACCGAGACCGTGTTGCTGCCGGTGTTGGCGACGTACAGCCGGCCGTCGGCACCCATCACCTCCGCGCCGGGATTGGTGCCCACCGAAATCGACTTCGAATAGTTCAGCCAGGGTGACGGGACGTTCGTCGTCGCGGCGGTGGGGACCGGCTGCGCGGCGGTCGCGACCACCGGTTGCGCCGCGGTGGCGGCCACGGGCTGACTCGTCGAGGTGACCGCGGCGGGTTTCGTCTGGGCTTCGATCCGGGTGCGGGTACCCCAGGCCGCCAGCACGGCAGCCACCGGCGCGAAGCCCGGGGCGACGGGACCGCCGGTCGCCGACGAGTCGAGCGTCGCCGCCGACGTCACACTGACCGCGCCGCTCGTCCCCGTCGGGGTGGCCGTGACCGACGCCGTCATGGCCGATGTCGCGACGGCCGTTGCGGCCACCGCTCGCGGTGCCGGACCTGACGTCGTTTCCACGTCGGCCTTGAGAGCGTGCGGTGCGGGCTTCTTCGTCGACCCGGTGACGGTCTTCGCGGTCGTCTGCGTCTTCGCGGGACTGTCCGCCGCCGTCGGTGCGGGTTTCGTGGCGCGCTGCTTCTCGCTGCTCGCCTTGCCCGGCGGGCGCTTGTTCTTGCCGGCCTTCGCGCCGGGTTTCGTGGCGCCGGCCGTCTCCGGCGCGGCGTTCTGTGCCGGCGCTGAGGTGGCTCCTGGATTCGCGGCATCGTCGGCCCACGCCGTGCCCGGTGTGCTCGCGATCGCGAAACCGACCCCGAGTGCCACTGCCAACCCCCCGACCCGTCCGACGTACGTGGCGTTGCTCATGGTCGGTCCTCTCGAGCGGCCCGAATGAGGGACATATGTCCCTCTAATGGGAATACCGCATGTGAGGCCGGATGTCTGCAGTACGAACGGCTGATTTCTCGAGGTTGTGCGATTACCGCAATCTCGCCGCGAGAACCGGCTGCCCCGGGCCGCCCAGTTCATCGACGGCCGCCGGGCGTCCGGTCATCGCCATCAGCAATGCCTCGCCCGTGCCCAGCACCTCGGGCCCCGCGCCGTGCTGCCAGTCGACGTCGGTGGCCCGCAGCCGCAGCCCCCGGATTCGCTTTCCTGCGCCGAGTCGCGGGTTGCCCGGGACTGCCGGGAGGATGCGTTCGAGGCGTTCGGTCGGGATGGTGCGCGGATGGCCGAGCGCCCGGCGGATGTCCTGGTGGTGGACAGTCCCGTCGACCAGTCCGATCATCCCGCCGAACCCGGACGTGAGCCCCTGCGGACGCAGATGGGCCTCGAGGAAGTCCATCAACTGCGCGGGGGTGTAGCTCGCGAAGTCCCGCACGCCGACCTCGTTGGCGCGCACGATCCGTCCCCGAACGAAGCGCTGCAACAGGCCGAAGACGCTGAGCTCTTCGTAGCTCACGACATGTGCGACAACGTCTTTCACCGACCATTCGGTGCACAACGTGGGAGCCTGCCAATCGGCGTCGGACAGTGTCCGCAGGTAGGCGGCGAGGTCGCGACGCTCCTCGTACGCGAGGTCCATCATGGAACGCTGCGACGACATGGTCACGCCTCCGCGGCGACGATGTCGTGGTACCGGTTCAGGTACAGCGGCCAGCCCGCCTCGCCGTCGACACCGTCCGCCACCGACCGCCAGCCGGCGCCGTGGCGTTCCAGATGGCGGTGCTCCAGGTCGACGCGGGTCCGGCTGTTGGATTCGGCGGTGAACCGCACTTCGACCTCGCTGGTCTTGTCAGGGTCTGATTCGACCTGCCATGTCGGCCCGATGTCCCACGAGAAGACCACGAGCTTCGGCGGTTCGTAGGCCAGCACGCGCGCCCACCGGCACGTGCTGCCGTCGGTGCCCACGTCGTAGATGTGGCCGCCCACATGGGTCTCGAAGACCGTCTCCGCGATCGGGACTGCCAGCAGGTTGTGGTTGCGGGGTTTGATGGCGTCGAAGCGGCCGACGAACAACGCGAACGCCCTGTCGACCGGCGCCTCGACGACGACGCTCTTGCGGATCGGTGCCACCTCGGTCATGACTGTTTCCCTTCGTCGTCGGCCAGCTGTTTGAACGCCGTCAAGGTCTTGTCCCAGAACACGTCGAGTTCGGCCCGCAGGGCCGCGACGCCACGGGGGTCGACTTGGTAGATGCGCCGGGTGCCGACCTGCCGATCGGTCACCAGGCCGGCGCAGCGCAGCACCTTGAGGTGCTGGGACACCGCCGGCCGGCTGACCGGCAGTCCTTCGGCGAGCTCGCCGACCGCGAGCGGCCCGGCGGCCAATCGTTTGAAGATTGTCCGCCGGGTGCGGTCGGCGAGAGCGCCCCAGGGATCGGCTGTTTCGTAAGTAGTCACTAACGGTAAGTTTAGGCTTACGCATGGTGGTTTGAGAAGGGGTCTGGAAAACCCTTCCTAATCACCTATTCAAGGATTACCTTGAATAGGTGATTAGTGATGCTGGCGCGAAGCGGAAGTTCAAGGACCGGCTCTACGGCGAGTTCGCCCGGATCGGCAAGGCGATCGCCAACCCGCACCGGCTCGAGATCCTCGACCTGCTGGCGCAGGGTGAGCGCACCGTGGAATCGATCGCCTCCGAAACCGGGCTGTCGGTCGCGAACACGTCCCGGCACCTGCAGCAGCTGCGTCAGGCGCAACTCGTCATCGCCCGCCGGGATGGGTTGTTCGTGCACTACCGGATCAGTGGAGCCGAAGTCGTCGGCCTCGTCCTGGCGCTGCGGCACACCGCCGAGCAACACCTCGCTGAAGTCGACCGGGTAGTGGGCGACTTCTTCGGTGACCGCGACGGCTTCGAGCCGGTCACGCCGGAGGAATTGGCGCGTCGCATGGCCGGTGACGAAGTCGTGGTTCTCGATGTGCGGCCCGAGCGCGAGTATGCGGCCGGGCACATCGACGGCGCGCTGTCCATGCCGGTCGCCGACCTGTCCTGCCGGCTCGGAGAACTCCCGCGTGACAAGGAGTATGTCGCATATTGCCGGGGACCTTACTGCGTGTACGCCGACGAGGCCGTGACGATGCTGCGGGCGAAAGGCCTTCGGGCGCAACGACTCTCCGATGGCTACCCCGAATGGTGGCTGGCGGGTCGGGCGGTGCGCTCGGTGCACCGGGCAACCAACTGAGGAGGAGACATGGTCCGCAACCTTGCGATCGCGTACGGAGCCGTCTGTTACGTCGTGTTCCTCGCGGCATTCCTCTATTCGATCGGCTTCGTCGGCAACCTCGTCGTGCCGCGCACCGTCGACAACGGCATTGCCGCCTCGGCCGGTGAGGCGGTGGTCGTCAACGTGGTGCTGCTCGGCGTGTTCGCGGTACAGCACAGCCTGATGGCGCGACCGGCGTTCAAACGCTGGTGGACCCGATTGGTGCCCAAGGCAATTGAGCGGAGCACCTACGTCCTGCTGTCGAGCTTGGCGCTCATCCTCATGTTCTGGCAGTGGCGCACCATGCCGGCCATCGTGTGGGACGTGACCTGGATGCCGGGCCGCGCGGTGCTGTGGGCGGTGTTCGCGGCGGGGTGGCTGATCGTGCTGCTGTCGACCTTCATGATCAATCACTTCGACCTGTTCGGGCTGCGGCAGGTGTACCTCGCATGGCGCGGAACTCCGTACCGCGACTTGGAGTTTCGCACCACGCTGCTGTACCGCGTCGTACGGCATCCGATCATGTTCGGCTTCATCGTCGCCTTCTGGGCCATTCCCACGATGACCGCCGGTCATCTGCTCTTCGCGATCGCCACGACGGGCTACATCCTGATCGCGATCCAATTCGAGGAGCACGATCTCCGGGCTGCCCTCGGCCGCCAGTACCTCGACTACCAAGGCCGGGTCGCGATGTTGATCCCGGGCCTGCACCGCCGAAGTGCGCACGTGATCAGCGACAGCGTTGTCCCGAAGGAAGCCTGACATGTCCGTCGACCTGGTTCCCCTCGTCGACGAGGGCCTTGGAAACTCCGCCTATCTTGTCGACCTCGGCGATGGGCGCGCACTCGTCGTCGACGTGAGCCGCGATCTGCGTGCCGTGCACGAGGCCGCAGCCAAACGCGGGCTGACGGTCGCCTTCGCCGCCGACACCCACCTGCACGCCGACTTCCTTTCGGGCGCACACCAACTCGCGACCAAAGGGCGGGCGCGCGTCCTCGCATCGGCTGCCGGGCACCGCGAATTCGCGCATACCGGTCTGCATGACGGCGACGAGGTCGACCTCGGCGGGCTGCGGCTGCGCGCCATGCTGACACCCGGCCATACCCACGAACACATGGTTTTCCTGTTACTCGACGGCGCAGCGGAAGTCGGCGTCTTCACCGGCGGATCGCTGATCGTCGGGTCGGCTGCCCGCACCGACCTGGTGGCCGAGGACCGGACCGAAGAACTGGCCCGCGCCCAGTTCGCCTCGCTGCACCGACTCGCCACCTTGCCGGGCGACGTCCGGGTCTGGCCGACGCACGGCGCGGGCTCGTTCTGTTCCGCGCCGCCGGGTACCGAGCGCACCAGCACCATCGCCACCGAGTTGGCGACCAACCCGCTGCTCCAGCTGCCTGACGAAGACACGTTCGTCTCACAGCTTCTCGGCTCTCTCGGCAGCTACCCGCCCTACTTCCAGCGTCTGGGAGAGATCAACCGGCTCGGTCCACCCGTGCTCGACGCGGACCCGGCGCTGCGCAAGCTGACGGTCGATACCGTGCGCGCGCACCTGGCCGACGGGGCCGTGCTCGTTGACGCCCGGCCGCTCGACCGCTTCGCCGACGCACACATCCGCGGTGCCGTCTCGATCCCGCTGCGTCCGGTGTTCGCGAGCTGGCTCGGCTGGCTGATCCCTGCCGACCGCGCCGTGATCGTGGTGCGGGATGCCGACCAGGACGCCGCCGACATCGCGTGGCAGGCGGCGAAGATCGGCTTCGACACCGTCGTCGGCGAACTCGACGGCGGAATCGATGCCTGGGTGTCGGCGGGCCATGACGTTACCGGCATCCCGCTCGTGTCGGCGGGCGACGTCCTGGGGCGTCAGGTGCTCGACATTCGCCAGCGCGCGGAGTACCTGGCCGGGCACCTGCCTGGGGCCGTTCACATCGAGCTCGGCGACGTCGCCGCGCGGGCCGGCGAATTGCCCGACAAGCCGACCGTCGTGATGTGCGGCCACGGCGAACGCGCCATGGGTGCTGCCAGCCTGCTCGCGGCGGCCGGGCTCGGTGACCTCACGGTGCTCGACGGCGGGCCGCATGACTGGGTGCACGCCACCGGCGGCAAGCTCGTGACCGGCGCATGAGGCCCACCGGTCCCCGACTCGGCCTGCGCGCCAACCTCGCCCAGTTCTCCCTGTTGGTCATGGTCAATGCCCTCGTCGGCGGCATGGTGGGCCAAGAACAGACGGTGCTGCCGCTGCTCGCCGAGCAGCAGTTCCACCTGACCGGTTACACCTTTCTGTTCACCTACGTCCTGGCCTTCGGCATCACCAAGGCGGCAACCAACTATTTCGCCGGGACGTGGTCAGACCGGTTCGGCCGCAAGCCGGTGCTGATCCTCGGCTGGCTCTTCGCGGTTCCGGTTCCACTGCTACTGATGTGGGCGCCGGCGTGGGGCTGGGTGATCGTCGCGAACGTGCTGCTCGGCATCAACCAGGGACTCACGTGGTCGACGACCGTCGTGATGAAGATCGACCTGGTCGGCCCCTACCAGCGCGGGCTGGCGATGGGGTTCAACGAAGCCGCCGGGTACAGCGCCGTCGCGCTCACCGCGGTCCTTGCCGGTCACCTGGCCGCCGACCACGGACTGCGCCCGGCGCCGTTCCTCCTCGGCCTGTGCTACGCGGTGATCGGACTGGGTCTGAGCGTCGCGTTTGTCAGGGAGACCCGCGGGCACGCCCACCTCGAAGCCGGTGCTCACCACGACGACCATGTCGGACCGTCGAACCGGGAGATCTTCGTCCGCACCAGCTTCACCGAGCCCGCACTGTCGTCGGCCAGCCAGGCCGGCCTGGTCAACAATCTCAACTTCGGGCTGTCCTGGGGACTGTTCCCGATTCTGTTTGCGCGGCACGGTCTGCCCGTCGACCGCATCGGGGTGCTGGTCGCTGTCTATCCGGCGGTGTGGGGCGTCGGTCAGATGCTCACGGGCGCCCTGTCGGACCGGTGGGGTCGCAAGCATCTGATCACCGCGGGCATGTTCGCCCAGGCGGTCGCGCTCGCTTTGATCGCCACCGTCGACAAGTTCGGGTGGTGGGCTGCGGCCGCGGCGCTGCTCGGCGCGGGCACAGCCATGGTCTACCCGACTCTGCTGGCCGCCATCGGCGACGTGGCGCACCCGCTGTGGCGGGCGCGTGCCGTCGGCATCTATCGCCTGTGGCGCGACAGCGGATATGCGGCCGGAGCGGTCGTCGGCGGAATCGCGGCCGACCTGTGGGGGCTGCGCACCGCGATCTGGGTGGCCGCCGGAATCACCGCGGTGTCCGCGCTGATCGTCGCTGGGCGCATGTACGAGACAAACACCGCTCGAGACGCGGCACCCGTCAGTCATAGATGACGGCGAGCCCCCGGCGTTGCAGGCCGGCCAGCCCGTCGCGCATCGCCTGAATCTGCTCCGGTGAATGCCCGACCCAATCGGTGAGTTCACCGACGATGCGAACCGGCTCGCGGGTGCGGTAGGAGTGCGTCGGGTTGCCCGGCAGTTTCTTGTCCGTCACGTTGGGGTCGTCCTCCAGCTCGCCCAGCGGCTCGACGATGTAGATGCGGCAGCGACCGTCGCCGGCCGCGAGTTCGGCTCCCCAGGCCGCGGCGTCCAGTGTCCGCGTGACGTAGACGTGGTTCGAGACGCGGCCGGTCTCGTAGTTCGATTCCCACCCGGGCTGCAGCAGATCACCCACCGCGAGGTCGGCCTTGGTGCCGTGCAGCAGCGCGCCCGACTCATGCACTTCAAAAGGCTTCGGCGTGTTCGTCATGACATCCCCCATTCGTCGTACCGACTGGCCGGACGATTGTGCGGCACCACCGGGGCCTTGCCGCAAGCCCCGGGGTGTGCCATAAATTGAGAGTGGGAGGAACGTTCACGTCTGAGTTCCCCCGTGCGGCCGGCACGTGAATTGCTTTGCGCGACACGGCTTTCTTCTGACGATCACCCGGGCGGTGCATAGCCGCGATCTGCGACGAGTTCGTGCGTGAGCCGCACGAACGCGGATGCGGCCGCGCTGTGGTAGCCGCCGTCGCGGCGCAGGATCGCGACGGTCCGGGTCGGAATGGGCGGGTCCAGTGGCACCGGCGTGAGGTGCGGATGGTCGTGGGTGACGGCGTCCGGCAGCACCGTCGCCAGCGGCGTGCGCTGCACGATCTCGGTGAGGGCCTGGACGGAGTTGGCCTCGATGATGATCCGCGGGGCCACATGGTGTGCCGCGAAATAGGTGTCGATGTGGGTCCGGGTGAGGAAGTCACTGCTGAGCAGCGCCAGCTGGACATCGTCCAGCGCGCGGACCGGCAGGGGGACCGCCAGACCGGTGGCCCGCGGCCCACCGGCCACGAGGCCGAGGTGCTCGGTGAACAGCGCGGCGAACTCGATGCCGGGAACGGGAGCGCCGACGAACGCGATGCCCACGTCGAGATCGTCGGCGAGCAGGCCCGCTTCGATGCTGTCCTGGGACATCTCGACCACGGTCAGGGTGATCCCGGGATGGCGGGCGTACAGCTCGGCCGTCAGCGGGCCGATCAGATAAGTGATGAACGTCGGGGTGATGCCCAGGCGCAGGTGCCCGCGGGAGAGGTCTTGGACGTCCTCGATGGCCCGCTCGGCGGCGGCCAGTTCGCGGAGTGCGCTCCGGGCGCGCTCGGCGAAAGCGGCGCCGGCATCCGTCAGCCGGACCGTGCGGCCGCCGCGGTCGACGAGTTGCACGCCGAGCGTCGTTTCCAGCTGTTTGATCTGCTGCGAGAGCGTGGGTTGCGACACATATAGCTCCTCGGCGGCGCGGGAAAAATTGCCGTGTTCGGCAACGGCGAGGAGATACCGCAGGTGACGGAGCTCGAGTCCAGCCATGGCGCCAACTATAGATGCTGTCTATGGCAAGCGTGAAAAGTGGCTATTGGACGTTATAGGTGCTGTTCGTACATGGTGAATGCAGCAAGAAAGGAAACACCATCATGAAGAAGAACAGCCTCGGCGCCATGACAACCGGGTTGGCCGTCGGCGCATTCGCCGCGCTCACGATCGGCCTGGCCGCCCCGGCATCGGCCGACAACGGCGGGACGGTGGCACTTCCCGGCCCGGTTCCCGTGTACGCACAGGACACCTTCATCGGCGGTGCCAACCCCTACGTGCCGTTCGGCACCAACCCGATGGTGCCGTACGGCACCTGGGCGCAGCACTGACACCCGCTCGAAACACCACCCGCCCTCCGGAAGGAAGTCCCGTCATGATCCACGCACAATTCGACCCGACCGCCCGTCAGCTCCTCGCCGCCACGGCCGTCGAAGCCAAGACCCGCAAGGACCTGTCCTGGCAGCAGATCGCCGACGCGGCCGGCCTGTCGGTGGCCTTCACGACGGCCGCCGTCCTCGGCCAGCACGCGCTTCCGGAAGAGTCGGCCAAGGCCGTCGGTGAACTGCTGGGCCTGGACGATGCCGCAGTGCGGTTGCTACAGACCATCCCGACGCGCGGGTCCATCCCCGGTGGCGTGCCCACCGACCCGACCATCTACCGGTTCTACGAAATGCTGCAGGTCTACGGCACCACACTCAAGGCGCTGGTCCACGAGCAGTTCGGTGACGGCATCATCTCCGCCATCAACTTCCGGCTCGATGTGCAGAAGGTTGCTGATCCCAACGGTGGCGAACGAGCCGTCATCACCCTGGATGGCAAGTACCTGCCCACTGTGCCGTTCTGATTTCTCGCGCCGACTGCCCTAATATGGTTGTTGATGTCACGAAAATTTTCGCAACAGCAAATTCTCGTGGCAAACTAGACAGAGGCCGCTGGCAGTCGGCTTCGAGAGGATGGATGCAGCGTGGCGACGCACCTGCGCATGGCAGCGGTGACCTGGCTGGTCGCCGCACCGGTTATCAGTGTCGGCGTGGCGAGCGCTGCACCGATCGATATGCCGCTCTCTCCCAGTGTTTCTGGTGATGCAGGTGGGGACAGCTCGGGAACGTCGCGCCCGGGCCTGTCTTCCCTTGGGGACCTCCGCAAGGCGTTCGGCGGGCTGACCACCACCGCCACCACTGTCGGAACCGGTGCGCTCACCGGCTTCGGAGTCACGCCCTCTCCGGGCCAGCAACTGACGCCCAAATTCGGCGACGGCCGCAACGGCTCCAACATCTCGTCGGCGACGTCGTCCTCGAGCACGTCGGCCGCCCTGCCTTCGGGCGTCGTGAACACGACGCAGAGCGCACCGGCCAGCGAACCCGCGAGCATTGCCGAAACTCCCACCACCGCGCCGTCGGTCCAGTCGGTCTCCGTACCGTTGGCCGCGGCGAGTGCCGCGGCCGGTCAGACCGCACTCGTCGTGGCGGATGCGCCACTGGCGCCGGTGACGGCGCTGACGGGGCCGCTGCCGGCAGCATTGGGTGAACCGATCCGAACCGTGGCCGCGTTGCCGGGGTTTGCTGTCGCGCAAGCGCTGCCCGTGGTCGACGGGTGGGCCTCCGCCGTGGCCGAGCTGTCGTCGCCGGTCGGCACGCCGGTGACCGGAGTGCCGCGCGCCGTGTCCACCGGCCGCGACTTCGGGACCCGCGTCGAGCCCGTGGCATCCGGTGGGGCGCAGACGGATTCGCGTTTCGCCGGCCACTCCGGCGGCACCGGGGAACTGCCGGGGCGCGCCCCGGCACCGGCTGACCGGGTGTTCGCGGCCGACAACGCGATCGTCGCGGCGGCGCCGTACCGGGCCGGCTATTCCGACGACCTCCGCGCGGCCGGCCTGAGTGAGGTCGCCGCTGTCGCAGTTCCGGGTTTCACCGGCCTGTTGGTGCTGACCGGCGCCGGTGGGCTGATCGGCTTCCGGCAGGCCCGCGCAGGTCGCGCGATGCACGGCGGCACCCTCAATCGATTCGCGGCGCAGTAGCCCCGCGGCCCGTCCACCGTTCACGGCGCAGAGCCCGCTCTGCGTCGTGAATTGCTTTGTCGCGGAGGGTATTCGGCCGCGGGCGCGGTGGTGTTGCCCAAACATCTTGGCGGGCACCATCTTTGGCTGAATTGCCTGGTCAGCACGGCGCCGCCCGGCGGTGCTGAAATCACCGGGAATCTGGGCCTATCACACATCGGCGGGCGTTTGCCAGCCGACACGCCGAAGTGTCGCTCTGGTGAAATCGAGACGAGCTCCATCCGACGTGCAAAGAGCCCGGCCGACCGCTTACTCTGATGCAGTACCTCGAGTACATCCATCCGACAATCCCTGGCCGAAGCCGAACTTTGGAGCTGTGTTGACCTCATCCCGCCGTGTTCGTGGCGCCTGGCTGGCCGCTGCGTTGGCCGTCCTTGCCGTGCTCGGTGGGACCGTGGTGTCGTCGACGTCGCGCTGCCAGGAAGGTTGCAAGGTGGTCGCCGCGTCGCGCGACCTGTCCGTGTCGCAGCCCGCCGCTCCCGAGCCCGCCGTCGTGCGCGTCTCGCCGGCCGGCGGGGCGAAGAACGTCAGCCCCGCGGCGCCCGTCAACGTCACCGCGGCGAGCGGCACGATCACCGCCGTGTCGATGGTCAACGGCGCCGGAAAAGAGATTCCCGGGACGCTCTCGCCCGACGCCAAGACCTGGACGCCCGCCGAGCAACTGGGCTACGGCCGCAAGTACACGATGACCATCGAGGCGCGCGGCCCCTCCGGCATGCCGTCGCGGCAGACGTCGAGCTTCACCACGCTGGACCCCACCTACCAGACGGCGGTGTACCTCAACACCGTTTCCGGTGCGCAGCTGCAGGAGGGCGGGACCTACGGCGTCGGCGTCGTGGTCACCGCGCACTTCGACGAGAAGATCGAGGACAAGGCCGCCGCGGAGCGCAACCTCGTCGTCACCACCAACCCGCCGGTTACCGGCTCGTGGCACTGGGTCGACGACGCCAACGCCCATTGGCGGCCGGAGAAGTACTACGCGCCGAACACCACGGTCAGCGTCGCGGCCAAGATTTACGGCGTCCGGCTGGGCGAGGACACCTACGGCCAGCAGGACGAGCATGTCTCGTTCCGGATCGGCAACGCCCACGTCTCCGTCGCCGACGACCACACCCACCAGGTCAGCGTCTTCGACAACGGCCAACTGGTGCGCACCATGCCGACCTCGATGGGCATGGGCGGCACCGAGACGATCGGCAACACCGTCATCTCGTTCTGGACCCCGCCCGGTGTCTACACCGTGATGGACAAGGCCAACCCGGTGATCATGGACTCGTCGACGTTCGGATTGCCGACCAGTAGCCGCCTCGGCTACAAGGAGACCATCCCGTGGGCCACCCGGATCAGCCATGACGGCATCTACCTGCACCAGCTGAACTCCACCATCTGGGCGCAGGGCAAACAGAACACCTCGCACGGCTGCCTCAACCTGAACAGCGAGAATGCCAAGTGGTTCTACGACTTCTCCGTGCCCGGCGACGTCGTCGAGATCAAGTACACCGGTGGCCCGCCGCAGATGCTGAGCCAGAACGGCGACTGGAGCATGCCGTGGGATCAATGGGTCCGCGGCTCCGCCCTGCCGCCGCCGCCTGTGACCGCGGCGCCCGTCGCGGCCCCGCTGCCGCCGCGCTAGCTACCGCGCGAAGACAGTCGCGGCCAAGTGTGAACTATCTCACAATGACCCGGATTCGGGCGTAGCCTGAGGGCATCTTCGGCAAGGAGGGAGATGCGAATGAAGGGCGCACACCATGATCCGGTGGATCATTCCCGAACCACCCAGCCGCATGCCGGTGAATCCTTCATCGACACGTTGTGGCTGCCTGGCCTGGGCCTGATCGCACTGGGCATCGTCACCATCGCCGGCTTCGTCTTCGCAACCGCGTTCGGTCACACGGGGCTCGAGCTACCGCTCGGCCTCATCGCCGGCGCGCTGGTCACCGCGGGAGCGCTCGTCATCACGTTCGAGCATCTGCGGGTCAAGCGAGTCGAAGAACGGTGGCTGGCCGAACATCCCGAACGGCGTCTGCACGCGGGCTGATCGGCTGAGGCCTAGCGCGGCAGCAGCCGCAGAATCTCCGGCGTCCGCGGATCGAGGATGTCGTCGAAGTCGTGGTGCTTCTCGACGTACGCCTTGACCATCGGGCAGATCGCCACGATGCGCTTGCCCTGCTGCCGCGTGGTCGCCAGCGCCTGAGCGATCAGGACGCTGGCCAGCCCGCGCCCGCCGAACGCCGGATCGATCTCGGTGTGGTAGAAAACCCGCTGCTCGCCGTGCTCGATGAAAGCCGTCAGCCCCACGGGCTTTCCGTCGACCGCGATGCTGAATCGGTCGGCTTCCTGGGTCACCTCGACAGGTTCGCCGTTCTTGTCGGTGAGCATCACTCGGGCCTTTCCTCCGGTGGGTGGTTTCCGCGGGACCAGACGGGTGGTCGGTAGCGGGGGAGCGGGCAGCCGCGCCGGCTCACCCTGATAACCGAGGACTTCACCGAACTGTTCCGACTCGGCCTGCCATTGATTGCGGTATTCGACGATCTCGTCGTGCGTGCGTCCGACGAAGTTCCACCACATCAGCAGTTCTTCGGTGAACGGCGTGCCGCCGAGAATGACGGCCCGAGCCGGTTCGGTTCCGGTGTTGGCGAGGGTCAGACGCGTGGATCCGACGCCCTGATAGGCCATTTCGTACGGCTGGACCGGCGTATCGGCGACGGTCAGCGCGCCCTGGTCGAGCAGCACGGCGTGCTCGAAGGTGGGGTCGACGTCGAACTCGACGGTGGTGCCGGCGGGCAGATCGACCTGCGCACCGAGCAGCGGCGTATGCGTGTGCACCGGTGACCGCTGTCCGGCCAGCGTCCCCAGGAACACCGACACCGTGGCGCCGCCGAAGGAAACCGGCTGTGGCGCATAGTGGTCGAAGTTTCGGGGACCGTGGCGGGCGGCGTCGGGCAGTGCGACCCACAGCTGGACGCCGTGCAGGATCGTCGTCGCCGGCGTGGAGACCTCGGAGTGACAGATGCCGGCGCCGGCCGTCATCAGGTTCAGCTCACCGGGCCGCACCATCTCGTGGATGCCATGCGAATCGCGGTGCTCGATCTCGCCGCTGAACAACCAGCTGACCGTCTGCAGACCCGTGTGCGGGTGCGGCGGAACATCCATCCCGGCCTTGACGCGCACGTCTTCCGGGCCGTAGTGGTCGGCGAAACACCACGCGCCGACCAGCGAGCGGTCGCGCTGCGGCAAGGTGCGACGGACCATCATGGCCCGCGGCCCGCCCAGCGGCACCTCACGCGGCTCCAGAATCTCGATGCGGTTGGGAGGCCCGGCGGCACAGTCGTATTCGACGGGGTCTGCCTCAAGATTGCTCACGATTCGCCTTCCCGGCTGCGTACCATCGTCGCGTTCGCTCAGACCATACCCGCGCCGGTCTGGCCACAACCTGAAAGTAGGCAATGGACACCACCGAACCGGGCCCCGCGCACGTACACATCGACAAGCAGTCACCCCACGCCTACCGGACACTGGTGGCGGTCGCGACCGCGGTCAGCAAGACCGCCGCCGAGGCCGGGTTGTCGCCGGCGCTGGTGGAGCTGATCAACACCCGTGTCTCACTGATCAACGGCTGCCCGTCGTGCCTGGAGATCCATCACCGCCGCGCGGTGAAGGCCGGCGTGACCGACAAACAGCTGGCAACGTTGCGCGCCTGGCGGGACACCGAGCTGTTCTCGGAGCCGGAACGGGCCGCGCTGCGGCTCGCCGAGATCACCACGACGTTGCCCGACCACGACACCGCCGAACGCGAATACGCAAGGGCGCGAGCGGTACTGAACGACGACGAGATTTCGGCGGTGATCTGGGTGGCCACCGCGATCAACGCCTTCAACCGGGTGTCGATCCTGAGCCGGCACCCGGTGCGGCCCTGAGCACGGGCTGTCCTAGGTACTGGCCCGCAACCGGTCCCGCAGGCCCGACGCGCGTAGCGCCTGCCGCTGTACCGCGGCCCGCACCTCGTCGGCCGACCCGACGATGCGCACCTTGTTCTTCGCGCGTGTGACGGCGGTGTAGAACAGCTCGCGGGTCAGGAGCCGGGAGTCGGCGGGCGGCAGGATCACCGTCACCTCGTCGGCCTGCGAGCCCTGGCTCTTGTGGATGGTCAGCGCGTACATCGTCTCGACGTCGGCGATCCGGCTCGGTGAGAACCGTTGCGTCGCAGTCGCACCCGCGATGTAGACCTGCACGCCGTCCGGCCCGCTGGCGACCAGGCCGGTGTCGCCGTTGTAGATACCCAGCGCGTAGTCGTTGGCGGTGACCAGCAGCGGGCGGCCCGGGTACCACGGCGACCACGTGGCCTGCCCGGTCTCGTCGGTGATCCAGCGCTCCACCTGACGATTCCAGTGCCGCACCCCGTACGGCCCGTCGCGGTGCGCGCACAGCAGGCGGTGTTCGTCCATGGCCGCGAGCCCCTCGGGGCCGGCGCCCAGTACTGCGCATGCCCGCACCCTCAGCGCGTGACCCACCAGCACCGGGCGCAGCGCCGCGGCCGGCTCGGCATCCTCGATGAACTCGATGGCCGCATCGCCGGCCCGCAGGAGAGCGAGCACCTGATCGGCGTCACCGGACCGGATCGCTTCGGCCAGCCCGCCGATCGCCGCCCCGAAGCGGTGCGTGGTGCGGAGCGCGGCGATCTTGATGGACGGGTGGTCGGCGAGGCCGTCGACCAGATCGGCCAGCACGGCACCCGCCTGCACCGAGGTCAACTGGTCGGGGTCGCCGACCAGCAGCAGCCGGGTGTCGGGCCGAACGGCTTCGAGCAGCCGGGCCATGAGTGTCAGCGACACCATCGAGGTCTCGTCGACGACGACGACGTCGTGCGGCAACCGGTTGCCGCGGTGGTGCTTGAACCGCGAGGCGCTGTCGGGACGTCCACCGAGCAACCGGTGCAGCGTGACGGCCCGCAGCCCGCTGAGCCGGTCCCGGTCGGCGGTCTCGAGTTTGGCCACCTCGGCCGAGACGGCCTCCTGCAGTCGGGCTGCGGCTTTCCCGGTTGGCGCCGCCAGCGCGATCCGCAGCCGGCCCGGGTGCGCGGCCTGCGCGAGGAGCGCGAGCAGCCGGGCCACGGTCGTCGTCTTGCCGGTGCCGGGACCACCGGTCAACACGGTTACCGGCTGCGTCAGCGCGAGTTGCGCGGCGGCCCGCTGCTCGGCGAAACCCGGTGGCGGGAAAAGCCGTTCCAGTTCGCCGTCGCCGACCGACTGCGCTGCCTGCGCCGACCGCGCCAGCAGGTCGGTGCACACCTGCTGCTCCTCGCGCCAGTAGCGGTCCAGGTACAGCAACCGCTCGTGCTCCAGCCGAATGGCCTTGCCCGCCAACGGACTGGCCGCGACCGCGGCGACCAGCTCGGCGGGTGCCGGCCAGGGCAGGTCACCGCCGATGTCGTCGGCGACGGTGGTGAGGTCGACGCACACCGAGCCTTCCCGCAGCGCCCGAACGGCCAGCGCGACCGCGAGAGCGACGAGCTCGTCGGACTCGCTTTCCAGCGCGCAACACCGCTGCGCCACATGGACATCTGCGGCATTCAGCACGCCGGCGGCGTTGAACGTCGCCAGCAGCCCGGTCGCCGCAGGCACCTGCCGCCAGTCCATGGGGTCGGGCAGCCGGTCCGGCGCTGCCTCCGGCGGTGTCGTCATGATGTCGCCCCGTCCAGGAGATCCGACAGCCGGCCCACCAGCTCGACCGGGGGCTGCCAGCTGAACACGCCGCACGGGTGCCCCTCGACCAGGGGAGTCGCCGCGCCGCACATGCCCCGCACGAACAGGTAGGCCACGCCGCCCAGATGCCGGGCGGGCGCGTAGCCGGGTAGCCGCCACCGCAGGAACCGGTGCAGCACAACCGAATACAGCAACGCCTGCAGCGGGTAGTCGGAATGCATCATGGCTTCGGCGAGCCGGGGCGCCGTATAGTCCGCCGCGGTGTTCTCGGTGCCGAAGTCGCCCAGCCGGTTCGTCTTGTAGTCGACCACCAGATACTTGTGGCCGCCCTCGTCCGGCACCCGCAGCACAGCGTCGATGGAACCCGACAGATAGCCGTGCAACCGCTGGTGCCCGAGCGGTTCGGCCTGCAGCCGCGCGCCGTAGACCGACAACGGATCTGACGCCGGCAGCAGCTCGCTCACCAGCGCGCCGACGTCGCCGAGCCGGATGTCCCGCGCGACGTCGGCCCGGTCCTGGCCGCCGCCCAGCGGCATCTCGAAATCCAGTTCCCGCAACCGATCCCGCAAGCCGATCTGTCGCAGCGTCAGGCCCGGCGCCAACGGGCCGAGCGGAGTGTCGTGCATCGGCACCAGGGCCGGCGCCAGCTCACCGATCGGCACCTCGACGTTCCACAACCCCGCCTGCTCGTCGATCCGGGCCGCCAGTTCGGCCGTCAGATCCGGGGACAGCGGGTCGGCGCGTTCGAGCACGGCGTGCACCAGCGAGCCGAACGCGGCGCCGGCGGGCAGCTGCGCCATGGGCGACGGCAGGTCGCCGGGCAGCGGAGGCGGCGCCTCGGGGACGACGTCGGCGGATTCGTCATCCCGCAGCGCGGTGTCCGGTTCGCTGCTCACCGCCTGCCCGTCGTCGTGCACGACGCGCACCAGCGCCGAGTACGACGTCCGTCGCCAATGCGTGTCGATGCTGCGATGGAAATGCCGCACGTCCAGGTCCGCGGGGGCCTCCGGCGCCGGCGGCGACATCGGTGCGACGGGCTCGGCCGCCTCGACCACCGGACCGCCCGCGTGCTCCCACGCGGTGAAGCACGCCATCGCGTCGTCGTCGGAAAGTGTCTGCGGGACAACGCAGTCCGGTACCGCGGTGGCACCGGGCCGGCGGCCCCGCAGCAGCCGTGACAGGCCACCGTTCTGCTCGTCCCGCGACGGCGCCCACCACGCCACCACCTGTGACTGTGCCCGGGTGAGCGCGACATAGGTCAGCCGGACGTTGTCGCCGGCCGTCTCGGCCAGGCCCGCCTGCTCCGCCGCGGCCCGGTCGGTGGCCCCGGCACCACCGACGTGAAGGCACCGCGCACCGTCGGCGTCGTGGAACCGCAATACCGTGTCGGCCTTGACGAACCGGTTGAACCCGAACGGCAGATAAACGACGGGGAACTGCAGCCCCTTGCTGCGCCACACCGTCATGATCTGCACCGCCGCGGCGTCGCTGTCCAGCCGGCGGTTGCGCTCGGCCGGGCCGGCGCGGTCCTTGATCTGGCGGCGCAGCCAATCACGCAGGGCTGGCAGGTGATGACGCTCGCGATGGGCGGTTTCGTGCAGGAGTTGGCTGACGTGCGCGAGGTCGGTCATGTGCCGTTCGCCGCCGCGGTGTCCGAGTACCCGCTCGGGCAGGCCCAGCGACACCGCCGCCTCGAACACCGCCGCGATGCCACGGTCCCGGGCCAGGCCGGCCCACTGCCGGATGGTGGTGGTGATCTGGTCGGTCAGCTCGTCGCCGCCGGCGGCCAGATCGGCCGCGCGGTGACCGAAGAACATGGTGGTCGCGGCGGCCCGCACCACGCCACTGCGGTTGGGGGTGTCGAAGGCATCGAGCAGGCGCAGCCACTCCGCCGCTGCGGTCGAGGCGAACACGTCGGTGTCGCCCGAGTACACCACCGGAATGCCCAAGTCCAGCAACGCATCCCGGCACGGGACGGCGTCCAGGCCGCTGTCGACGATCACCGCGATGTCACCGGCGGTGAGCGGCCGGCCGTCGAACTGCGCGCCACTGGCCAGCAGCACGGAGATGTCGGCGGCGAGATCCTTGGCGATGTAGGGCCGCAACGTCCCGATCGGGACCATGCGGCGCTGGGGCGTCCCGAACTCCGTACGCGCGACGACCCGCAGCCGGAACGGGTCGTTGCGTGGCGCTCCTGTGAGCCGGTGGCGGTCGGTACGCGCCTCGACGGGGTGCACGACGATGTCGTCGTCGCCGAGGGCCGCGCCCTTGAGCACGGTCTGCAGCCGGTTCACCAGAACCTTGTCGCTGCGCCAGTTCTCGGCCAGGGTCAGCCGTTGGTCGGCACTGCGCGCGGCATCCAGGTAGGTGACGATGTCGCCGCCGCGGAACGCGTAGATGGCCTGTTTGGGGTCGCCGATCAGCACGACGGCGCTGTGCCCGACGAAGGCCCGCGAGATCACCTGCCACTGCACGGGATCGGTGTCCTGGAACTCGTCGACCATGACGATCGGCCAGCGCCGCCGCATCCGGTCGCGGGCCGGCGCGTCGGGCTCCTCCAACGCGGTGGCGAGCCGGCTGAGCAGGTCGTCGAAGCTCAGCACCCCCAGCCGGCGCTTGCGGCGTTCGAGTTCCTCGAGCACCGCCCGCGCGAACGACAGGCGTTGCGCCGCAACGCTGTCGGGATCGGCGGTCTCGGGCCGCAACTGCGCGCCGGGATCGCCGACGACGCGCTTGGCCAGATCGAGCGCATCGGCGAAGCTCAGCGCGGGCTCGTCGCGCTGGTCTCCGTAGGTCGTGAGGTACAGGTCGGAGACGATCTCGCCGACCAGATCGTCGAGGCTCTCCACCAACTGCGCGCCCGAATCGGTGTCGCCGGCGATGCCGAGGGAACGCAGCACCAGCCCACAGAACTCGTGCGTGGTGGCGATGGTCGCGGCGTCGAAATCCGACAGCGCGTCGCGCAGCCGGGCCCGGCGCAGCACCAGTTCGTCGGGCGCGACGTCCGCCAGGTGACGGATCAGGTCGTCGTCGTCCCCGGACGGATCACCCAGGGCGGCAACGGTCCTCACCAACTGCGCCCGCACCCGTTCGCGCAGTTCGCGGGTGGCCGCCCGGCTGAAGGTGATCAGCAGCATCTGGTCCAGCGTCGCGGCACCCTCGGCGACATACCGCGTCACCAGACCGGCGAGGGCATAGGTCTTTCCGGTGCCGGCGCTGGCCTCCAGCACCGTCGTCGTCGCCGGTTCCGGCAGCGGGCCGAGCAGATCGAACGCGTCCATCAGACCCGCCGTTCCGCGTCGAGCAGCGGCTGCCACAGCCGGGCCGCGTAGGCGCCCAGGCGCGTGGTCTCGCCGCGGACGGCGAGCTCGTCGGGTCGCGGCGGGTCGAGCAACACGTGCAACGGCGCGGCCGGCCCCCAGACCTCCACGTATTCGGCACCGTCCTTCTCGAACCGCCATTCCGACTCGGCGCCCCGCTCCGGTACCGGGTCGTCGAACAGCCGCGCCCGCGCCCACTCCAGCGACGTCTTCAACGGCAGGGGTAGCGGTTCGCGGCGGCCCGCGTCGTAGATCGCGACCAGGTCCCGCAGCACCGAAAGCGGTTGCTCCGGAGGCCGATACCCCATGGCGTGCACGCCGCCCCGTGGGCCGCGGCCGATGCAGTACGCCTCCCATTCGCGTTCCGGCGCACCTGCCGCCAGCGCCACCAGGGTGACCCAGGCCTGCAGCCGGTGCTTGGCGCCCAGCTTCGAATAGGTGACCGTCACGGTGCGGTCCTGCCACACCGGCGCGACGGTGCCGGTGAGCCTGCGGCCCTGGCCCAGGTCGACGTCGATGTCCAGCGCACTCGCCTCGCCGCGTTGCAGCGTCCGGGCGGCGGTTGCCAGTTCGAGGGCCTCACCGCGGATTTCGTTGGCCTGCCGCCAGCCGAGCCGGCCCGGGGGCAGCGTGCCGCGCCGCCACTCGGCGCCGATGACGAAGTCCGGGTCGCGGCCGATCTTCAGGTCGTCGAGCATGCGTTCCCCGACCGCCCACTTGCCGAGGCCGTCGATGGCGACCGGGATGGCATCGGACAATTCGTCGGCGTCCCACGGCAGCGTGTAGTCCAGTGCCCGGAAGAACCCCTTCACCGGGTTCGCGAAGAACCGCAACAGTTCGGCGAGTTCGACGTCACCGCAGGGCGATTCGTCCAGCGGGCCGTCGATGAGCCGCGGCTTCGGCCGGCGCTCGCCCAGGACGGCCCTGGCCCCGCGCAACGCCGCCGGGTCGTAGGTGAACGGCCGGTCGGGTACCAGCTCGTCACAGGCGACGGTGCGGATGTCGAAGGGCTGCAACGGGTGGTCGGCCACGATGCGGTCCCGGACGGGTTCGGTCGTGGTCCGGTCCAGCGCGTCGAGCAGCTCCTGTACCGGGACCGCGGGCGGCCGGTGCTCGCCGGAGTGTTCGTCGGTGCCGGTGTAGGTGACGACCAGGGTGTCGGTGGCCGCGCAGATCGCATCGAGCAGCAACTGCCGGTCTTCCGAACGGATGTCGCGTTCACCGGTGAGCGGGCGACGGGCCAGGACGTCGTCACCGTCGGCGATGTTGGTGCGCGGAAAGACGCCGTCGTCGAGCCCGACGAGGCACACCACGCGATGCGGCACCGAGCGCATCGGGACCATGGTGCACACCGTCAGTGTGCCGGTGCGGAAGTTGGCGCGGGTCGGGCGGCCGGCCAGCTGCCGGCGCAGCAGGGACCGGATATCGGGCAGCCGCAGCGTCGTGCCGGACCGAGAACCCGCGTGGGTCAACACTTTCGCGAGTTCACGGTCGAGTTGCGCCTGCTGCCACTGCTCGTCGGGGCCGACGCGGGTGAGCTGCGCGACGCCGTCGCGCAGGATCTCCACCCAGCTGTCCAGGGGCTGCGCGCCGGTGAGCCGGTCGACGACACCGCACAACCGCTGGACGTATTCGGCCAACCGGCCGGCCAGTTCCACGCGGTTCGAGTCGACGTCGTCGAGCGGCAACGCGGTACCGAGCCAGCCCTGCGAATCGTCGGACATCGCGGCGCCGACGAGCAGTCGGTCGACCCCGAACTGCCAGGTGTTCTGCGGGTATCGCTGCAGCGCGTACGGGGTGCGGTGCGCCGCGTCGAAACCCCACCGAATGCCCGCCGCGCCAACCCATTCGGTGAGGTCCACGAGGTCGTCGTCGCCCCACGCGAAGCGCCGGCGCACCGGCTCGCTGTGCGCCAGGCTCAGCACCGCACTGGCGGTGGCCCGGCCGTCGGCGATGTCGAGCAGCTCGGCCAGCACCCCGAGCAGGGGATTGGTCTGGGTCAGCGCGCGGTCGGCCAACCGGACCCGCAGGCTCTGGGCCGGGTGGCCGAGGTCGGCATGCTCGCCCGCCCCGAACGCCGCGGTGATCAGCGGCGCATAGGTTTCGATGTCGGGGCACATGACCAGGATGTCGCGCGGCTGCAGGGTCTCGTCGTCGTCGAGCAGGCCCAGCAGCACATCACGCAGGACATCGATCTGCCGGGCCGCGCCGTGGCAGCGATGGATCTGCACGGACCGGTCGCCCTTGGCCAGCCGGCGCCCGCCGGGCCGCACCTCGTCGGCCGAGATGTCGGACTGCAGCCGGCCCAGCAGCGTGTCCGGGAATCCGCTGCGGGGGTGGAACCGATCGGACTGCGCGGCTGGCAGGCCGCGTTGCAGCTCCCGCAGATCGCGGCCCAGGGTCTGCAGCAGGGGGTGGCCTACCCGCAACCGGCTGCTGTCCTGGCGCCGGAGCTCCTGCCCGCGCAGATCGGACAGCGCCTGCCACAACGGGTCGCTGGGGTGCGGCAGCCACAGGTGCAGATCGTGGTGGGTCGCCAAGGCCCCGAGCAGTTCGAGATCTGCCGCGGGCAACCGGGTGTGCCCGAACAAAGACAGCCGCGGGGGTAGCTCGGACGGCGAATCGACCAGCCGGGCAATGGTTTTCGCCTGCCGCACCGGGGGCGGGTCGGCAGCGACACGTTCGGCGGTCGCGCGCCACAGGTGCGGTTGCCACCGCAGGTCGTCGTCCAGCCGGCCGCCCGCGCCGTCGGACTCGCCGCCCGTCAGCCAGTCGGCGAGCATCGCCGGCCGGGCTTTGGCGTAGGTGTCGAACAGGCCCGCCAGCCGCCGGGCCACCGCGTACCGACGGCCCTGCCGCAACTGGGTCTCCTCGGGATTGCCCAGCGCGGTGTAGCCGAGGTGCGCGGCCAGGGTGCCCGCCCAGGGGTGGTTTGCGCCCAGCTCGTCGAGCACCTCCAGCAGCGGCCACACCAGGGCGTCGGGCTCCCACGGGTTGTCGTCGGCCGTCCCCGTGATCTCCGCGAGAAGCGATGCGGGGGAGCGGAATTCGATACCCGCACACACACCGTCGTTCGCCGTGCCGCGGCCGAGCGCATGGGACAGCTGCTGGCTGAGCCAGCGCTCCATACCGCGGGCGGACACCAGCACCAGCTCGGAGGCGAACGGATCCGCCGGCGGTTCGGCGAGCAGTGCACCCAGCCCGGCGGCCAGCGCGCCGGTGTCTTCGGCTCGGTGCAGGTGTAGCGCCATCGGACCACCCTAGGTCGGCGTACCGACAGCTTTGTCGATGTGTGGCGTTACCCGGCGAACTCGGCGGCCAGACCGTCGATGCCGGCCTGGATCGCGGCCAGTCCGCCGGCGCGGGCCTTGAGCTTGCTGGCCAGGTGATGCTTGGGGTGCAGCGTCGCGGCGAATCCCGCGGCCACCTCCTGGGCGCGGCTCAGCACGTGCTCCTGGTCGACGATCTCGTCCACCCAGCCGGCCGCCCGGGCTTCCTCGCCGGTGAACGTGGCGGCCAGGCCGACCGCCCGCTGGAAGGCCGAATTGGTCAGTCGCAGCCGGAGGATTTCGATGCAGGACTGCGGCACCGTCATGCCGATGGCCACCTCGTTGGCCTGGCACCGCATCGTGGCCGAGCCGACCCGATGGTCACCCGAGCACAGCAGGAACGAGCCGCCGGCGATCGCGTGTCCGGTCGCGGCGATCACCACGGGGACGGGGAAGCGCAGCAGCCGGGCGTCGAGTTCGATGCCGCCGCGCAGCATGGCGAACCCGGCCGCCGCGTCACCCGAGCCGAAGATCGCGAGGTCGAACCCGGCACTCAGGACCCGGTTGTTGCCGGCGATGACGACGGCCTTGACATCGTCCGACTGCTCGGCCTGATCCAGCGCGGCGTTGATGTTCTCCTGCATCGTCGGGCTCAGGACGTTGACCTTGCCGTCGTCCAGCGTGATCGTGGCAACCGCATCGGTCACGGAGTAGGTGACGGTGCTCATCGGTTCTCCCTCGGTCGGTTCCCGGGCCGGGAACAGGTGTGAGCCGATGCTAGACGTGCCTTCGGTGGCGTCCTGTCAGTGGACGGCGTTGCGGTGCCGGCCCTTGGGGCCGTCGTCGAACCACTGGATTTCCAGTTCCGTGGTCTCGTCGGAAGCGCGGCTGCGCCAGCGGTCCTGCGTCTCGCGGACCGCCCGGTTCATCCGGTCGATCTCGGCGCGGAAGACGTCGGGCTGCGTCTCCTTGGAGGCGTAGTGGAAGTACGTCAGCACGCTGCGCAGCAGTTCGAGCTTCTGCTTCTCGCGCTTGGCGAGGTCGTGCGTCGTCATCAGCTCCAGGCGCTGCACCGGCTGCAGTGCGGCCCAGTCGAGCACCGCCTTCGACTCGAACTCGCGGGGCTGGCGCCCGAAGCGGGACTTCTTGCCCTGCACAGGCGCCGGCGCGTCGTAGTAGGTCAGCGTCCCCTCGAATCGCGACCGGATGGAGCCACCCAGCTCCTCTCGGCTGATCGCCGAGTCCCAGATGGTTCGCCACTCCTGCCCCGGAGCCAGGACCGAGAGTTCGCTGGGCAGTCGCAGCTCGGTTACATCGAGCTCGCCGTCGTGGTCGGAATCCTCGTAGATGGCGACCGTCGGGTGATGCGTGAAATCGAACGAGATGTTGTGCGCCGCGGTCTGCCCGAAGTTGCGGACCACGAGCTCGATCAGATGCCAGTCCGAGGCGTGCGGCTCCATGAACATGGTCACCTGCGGGCGCACCTGATCCTGCTTGAGCTGGCGATTCTTGGACAGCTGGCGGTTCACCACGATCAGTACGACGACGCCGAACACCAGTGCGGCCCACGCCGCGATGGCCAGCCAGCTGCCTGATCCCAGGCCTGTCAGGTCGTCCCAGCGTTGAGATATCCAGTCCACCGCGCCATCCAGTCGTCAAGTCCCGATCGGTTTTATCCGACACTGAGACTAATATTCGCTGGTTGACTTGTACAACGGAGAGCGAAAGGTAGCTGCGCCGCTAGCCACCCATGAGCATGCGCCACTGGTCCAGGTCGCGCGCCCGATAGACGTAATTGGTGCGACGGACGTCGTCGAGCGGCGCGCTGGGTTCGGCGGAATACCAGTGCCCGGGGAAGACCGTCGGATCGCCGGGCAGGGCGGCCAGCGCCTGCAGGCTGCGGAACATGTCGTCGACGTTCCCGCCCGGGAAATCGGTGCGGCCACAGCCCTCCAGGAACAGCGTGTCGCCGGCCACCAACCGGCCGTCGAGCAGGAAGCACTGGCTGCCGGGGGTGTGCCCTGGGGTGTGCAGCAGCTCGATCGGCACCGCTCCCACCTGCACGACGTCGCCGTGCTGGTGCGGCGTCAGCTCCGACGGCGCGATGCCGGTGACGCGGGACACCCAGTCCGACTCGTGGGCGTTGACGTGCACCGGCACGCTGACCCGCTCCAGCAGCTCGGCCAGGCCCTTGAGCTCGAAGCCCATCATCGAGCCGCCGACGTGGTCGGGGTGGTGGTGGGTGACGAGCACGCCCGACAGGTGCATGCCGTCGCCTTCGAGGACGTCGACCAGATCGCCCGCGGCGTAGGCCGGGTCGACCACCACGCAGTCGCCGGTCTCCCGGTCGCCGATGAGGTAGGCGAAGTTGCGCATCTGCTGGGCGATCGGGTCCGTCGCCGCGAAGTCGCGACCGGCGAGCAACTGGCGGAAATACAGGCGGTCATCAGGCATGCCGACAGCCTAGGAGGGTGGTCGGCTCGCGTTGAAGTGCGTGGCTTCAATCTCCGAGCGCATATCTCGTGCCAATTGAAGCCGGGTACGGATTTCGGGTGCGCGGCGTCCCTGACGTCAATCACGAGGGGTTGGCGCGCTCGCTCATTGAAGCCAGGGACTTCGCGGGGGCCGAGCAATCCACAGTGCGACGTTCATCCACAGATCGAACCCAACGACGGCGTGTGGGCGCCGCAGCGTCGGAGGCCGCCGACAACATCGCGTCATGGGGGTATTCATCGGCAGCGAGGCATTGGCCGCGGGAAAGGTCACGCGTAATGACCTGCGTCGGCACTACAGGCGCATGTTCCCGGACGTCTACGGACCGTTCGAGCCCACCGTCCGAGATCGCGCTCGCGGTGCGTGGTTGTGGTCCGGCCGGCGGGGTGTCATCACAGGCGTGGCGGCATCGGCGCTGCATTGGGCGAAATACGTCGACGACGACGTGCCGATCGAGATGCTCTGGCGCAACGGCAACCCGCCGAGCGGGCTGATCGTACGGAATGAGGCGTACGCCGCGGACGAGGTCACCACGTATGACGGGATTCCGGTCACCACGCCGGGGCGGACGATCTTCGACCTGGGCCGCCACCTCGACCGGGATGCGGCGGTCGCCCGGATCGACGCACTGCTGTGGGTGGGCCGGGTCGGCGCCGACGAAGTTCAGCCGCTCATCGCACGGTATCCGCGGGCGCGCCGTCTCGCTCAGCTCGGCCTGGCGCTCGAGCTGAGCGACGACGGGACCGAGTCGCCGCAGGAGACACGGGTGCGGTTGCTGCTCACCGACGCGGGTATGCGCCCTACCGACACCCAGATCCCGGTTTATGACGGCAATCGGTTGATCACCAAGTTCGACATGGGCTGGAAGCACCTGCTGGTCGGAGTGCAATACGACGGAGGCCACCACCAGACCGATCGCGAGCAGTGTGTCCGCGATCTGAAGGCGCTGCCGAGGCTCGAGGCGCGGAACTGGATCGTCATCAGGGTGATCAAGGAGGACACCGACGATGACGTCCTGGCCCGGGTCGCGGCAGCGTTGTACCGCCGGGGGTGGCGGGCGGCGTAGACGTATCTGAGTTCAGTGAGACGGGCGATTGAGCTCAGGGATCGTTTCGGCGCCGCAGAAGTACCTGACTTCAACCGATGAATAACCAAGGCGGCATTGGACGAGGCCAGGGACAAACCCGGAGCAAACCCGCGGCGGGACCGCCCGAACAGGCCGAAATAGTATGGTTGAGCTGCCGTTTTGGCAGGTGAAACCGCGAGACGGTAACCTCTTTAAGGCCCACGGGGCAGACGGTCGTAACCGACAGTTCGAAACCGAGGGTCAGGCCCCCTTAGCTCAGTCGGCAGAGCGTTTCCATGGTAAGGAAAAGGTCAACGGTTCGATTCCGTTAGGGGGCTCGGTGGACATATGGCGAGCGGAGCGACGGAAGTAAAAATCCGCCGCTGCGCCGCCTGTGTCTGTCGGGGCGGTGTAGCTCAGCTGGTTAGAGCGCACGACTCATAATCGTGAGGTCGGGAGATCGAGCCTCCCCACCGCTACCAGCACAACAGAGATTCGAAGCGAAAGAGGCAGAGACGTGGCGTCGAGTACCGACGTACGGCCGAAGATCACCTTGGCCTGCGAGGTGTGCAAGCACCGTAACTACATCACCAAGAAGAACCGCCGCAACGACCCGGATCGGCTCGAGCTGAAGAAGTTCTGCCCGAACTGCGGTACGCACCAGCCGCACAAAGAGTCGCGTTAGTCACTCGTCGTGGGTCTGGCGGACATTGTCGGCTATCACTACCGGCATCCCGAGTGCTACGAGGTCGGTCGCGAGAAGATCCGTGAGCACGCGACTGCCGTTCAGAACGACGACGCGTGTTTCCACCAGGAGTCGGCGGCCGCCGAGCTCGGCCACGACGCGCTGCTCGCGCCGCTGACCTTCATCTGCATCTTCGGCTACCAAGCCCAATTCGCGATGTTCGGCGATGCCGGCATCGCCATTTCTGATGCCCAGATCGTCCAGGTCGACCAGTCGCTGAAGTTCCTGCAGCCGATCAAGGCCGGGGACAAGCTGTACTGCGATGTGTACGTCGACTCGTTCCGTCAGGCACACGGCACCGACATCATCGTGACCAAGAACATCATCACGAATGACCGTGATGAGGTCGTGCAGGAGGCCTACACGACCTTGGCGGGTCGCTCGGGTGACGAGGACGGACAGGGAGGATTCTCAGATGGCACTTCGTGAGTTCAATTCGGTCAAGGTCGGCGACGCGCTGCCTGAGAAGACCTACCAGCTGACCCGGCAGGACCTGGTCAACTACGCCGGCGTCTCCGGCGACCTGAACCCCATCCACTGGGACGACGAGATCGCCAAGCAGGTCGGTCTGGACACCGCGATCGCCCACGGCATGCTGACCATGGGCCTCGGCGGCGGCTACATCACCAACTGGGTCGGCGACCCGGCTGCCGTGACCGAGTACAACGTCCGCTTCACCTCTGTGGTCCCGGTCCCGAACGACGGCGTCGGCGCTGAGCTCATCTTCAGCGGCCGCGTGAAGTCGGTCGACGAGGAATCCAAGTCGGTCACCATCGCGCTCTCTGCCACCACCGGCGGCAAGAAGATCTTCGGCCGCGCCGTCGCCACCGCGAAGTTGGCGTAGTCATGCCGCTGAATCCCAACATCCTGGGGATGGTCCACAAGTACCCGCAGGTCTTCGTCGTGGGCCGGGAGCAGGTCCGGCAGTACGCCAAGGCCGTCAAGTCCGACCACCCCGTTTCGATGGACGAAGCCGCCGCGGCCGAGTTGGGTCACAAGGCCATCGTCGCCGGCCCGACGTTCGTGGCGATCGTCGCACTGCTGGTCCAGCAGGACTTCTTCCGCGTCGTCGATGTCGGCATGGAGACCATGCAGATCATCCAGGTCGACCAGAAGTTCGTGTACCACCGCCCGATCCTGGTCGGTGACCGCTTGCACGCGACCGTCGAGATCATCTCCGTCGAGCACCGGTTCGGCGCCGACATCGTGATGACCCGCAACACCCTCACCGACGACGACGGCAGCGTCATCATGGAGGCCTTCACGACGTTGATGGGCCACGAGGGCGACAACTCGGTGTCGGTGCGCTACGACCGCGAAACGGGCCAGGTTTTGCGTTCGGCCGTCGGAGCGGATTAGTAACTCAGACTGGGGCCGATGTACACTCGGTCCTCGGGGATCCACCCTTTTCAGCGCGCTGTCCGTCGGTTACACATCGACCGATCGGGGAGCGCGCGAATTGTGTGAGGACCCAACCGGAAGCGCCGGCCTGGCCGGTGCTGAAGGGGCGTAGCTCAATTGGCAGAGCAGCGGTCTCCAAAACCGCAGGTTGCAGGTTCAAGTCCTGTCGCCCCTGCTCAACTGAATACCGATGTGGACACTGGAAATGTGACCACCTGGAACAGACGAAAGGCATGCGGTGAGCGACGAGCGCGATAGTGCCGGCTCCGCAGGCGCCGGTACTGATGCGGGCACCGACGCGAGCGAAAGCGAGTCGCAGGGCCAGACCGCAGTTGTGACGCGTCCGGCGCGTCCGACCGGAAAGCGGGCCCGGCGGGCCGTCGAGGTCGACGAGTCCGAATCGGACGTCGAGACCGGCGACACGGACTCCGACGCCGAGGACAGCGCGGCCGAGGCCGGCAAGAAGTCCAAGCCGAAGAAGGCTGACAAGTCCAAGAAGACGGGCCCCACTCGGAACCCGTTCGTGTTCGTCTGGAACTACCTCAAGCAGGTCGTCGCCGAGCTGCGCAAGGTCATCTGGCCGAACCGCAAGCAGATGATCGGTTACACGACCGTCGTGCTGGTGTTCCTGGTCTTCATGGTGGCGCTGATCGGTGGGGTCGATTTCGGTCTCGCCAAGCTCGTCATGTGGGTGTTCGGCTGACGCCGAGCGCCCGCCGGGACGAGCTCAAGAACGTAAGAGAGGACTGACTACCGTGACTTTCGATGGCGAGACACCTTCGGACGAGTCCGACGTGACCGCCGAGGCAGTCGAGTCGGTGGAGACCTCGGACGACACCGTGGACGCTGACGACACCCTGGACACCGACTCGGCCGACGCCGAGGAAGCGCCCGAGGCGACCGACGTGGTCGTCGACGAGACGGCGGAAGCCGTCGCCGAGGAGCCCGAGGACGAGGATCCCGCGGTCGCGCTGAAGAAGCAGCTGCGTCGTCAGGCAGGCGAGTGGTACGTCATCCACTCGTACGCCGGTTACGAGAACAAGGTGAAGGCCAACCTCGAGACCCGCGTGCAGAACCTGGACGTCGGCGACTACATCTTCCAGGTCGAGGTGCCGACCGAAGAGGTCACCGAGATCAAGAACGGCCAGCGCAAGCAGGTCAACCGCAAGGTGCTGCCGGGCTACATCCTGGTGCGCATGGACCTGAACGACGAGTCGTGGGGCGCCGTGCGCAACACCCCGGGTGTGACCGGGTTCGTCGGCGCGACCTCGAAGCCGTCGGCGCTGTCGCTCGACGACGTCGTGAAGTTCCTGCTGCCGCAGGGCGCCGCGAAGAAGCCCGCCAAGGCGACCGCGGCCGCCGCTACGTCGGGTGCCGACAGCGAAGCCACCCTCGCGCGTCCGGAGATCCTGGTCGACTTCGAGGTCGGCGAGTCGGTCACCGTCATGGACGGCCCGTTCGCCACGCTGCCCGCGTCGATCAGCGAGGTCAACGCCGAACAGCAGAAGCTCAAGGTGCTGGTGTCCATCTTCGGACGCGAGACACCCGTCGAATTGACCTTCACACAGGTCAGCAAGATTTAATCGCGAGCCTCGGCTCCCGGTTAGCAGGAACGTAGTCGCGCCGCGACTACCTAGAAAGGAACACCACACCAATGGCCCCGAAGAAGAAGAAGGTCGTCGGGCTGATCAAGCTTCAGATCCAGGCCGGCGCGGCCAACCCCGCCCCGCCCGTGGGTCCGGCGCTCGGCCAGCACGGCGTCAACATCATGGAGTTCTGCAAGGCGTACAACGCCGCGACAGAAAGCCAGCGTGGAAACGTCATCCCCGTCGAGATCAGCGTCTACGAGGACCGTACGTTCACGTTCGTCCTGAAGACCCCGCCGGCCGCCCGGCTGCTGCTCAAGGCTGCGGGTATCCAGAAGGGTTCGTCCGAGCCGCACAAGACCAAGGTCGCCAAGATCAGCTGGGACCAGGTCCGCGAGATCGCCGAGACCAAGAAGGAAGATCTCAACGCGAACGACATCGACGCCGCTGCCAAGATCATCGCCGGCACCGCGCGCTCGATGGGCATCACCGTCGAATAGTTCGTCCCGTACACGTCGGGTACTCGAACTGAGCAATACGTGGAAGAGCCCGCTTCGGCTCGCTAACCACAACCTCTGAACTGGAGATTCAAATGAGCAAGAACAGCAAGGCATACCGCGAAGCTGCCGAGAAGGTGGACCGCGACAACCTGTACACCCCGCTCCAGGCCGTCAAGCTGGCCAAGGAGACGTCCTCGAAGAAGCAGGATGCGACCGTCGAGGTTGCGATCCGGCTGGGTGTCGATCCTCGTAAGGCAGACCAGATGGTGCGTGGCACCGTCAACCTGCCGCACGGCACCGGTAAGACCGCCCGCGTAGTGGTGTTCGCGGTTGGTGAGAAGGCCGAGGCCGCTGTGGCCGCCGGCGCCGATGCCGTCGGTAGCGATGACCTGATCGAGCGTATCCAGGGTGGGTGGACCGACTTCGACGCCGCGATCGCGACGCCGGATCAGATGGCGAAGGTCGGTAAGATCGCCCGCGTCCTCGGCCCGCGTGGTCTGATGCCGAACCCGAAGACCGGCACCGTCACCCCGGACGTGGCCAAGGCCGTGTCCGACATCAAGGGCGGCAAGATCAACTTCCGCGTCGACAAGCAGGCCAACCTGCACCTGATCATCGGCAAGGCGTCGTTCGACGAGGTCAAGCTGGCCGAGAACTACGGTGCTGCGCTGGACGAGGTGCTGCGCGCCAAGCCGTCGTCGTCGAAGGGCCGTTACCTGAAGAAGGTCACCGTCTCGACGACCACCGGCCCGGGCATCCCGGTCGACCCGGCCGTCACCCGGAACTTCACCGAAGAGGCCTAAGCCGAATCCGATTTCACAAAGGACCCCCGTACGACTTCGGTCGTGCGGGGGTTCTTTGTTGTCAGACGTACCAGTGGATGGTGCGCAGTCCGCGGTACACCCGGCCGAAGAACTGCGTGTGCCGTCGGCGGAAGGTGTCGATGGCCGCCGGCGCCACACCGACTCTCGCGGCCGCCGGCAGCACGATCTGATCCCGAATTCCCATGTGGGCCTTCTCGATCAGCCGGATCACCGCATCCGCGGTGAAGTGGATGCGGTCCACCCCGCGCCAGAGCGCGGGAATCGGGGCCGGGCGTTGTTGCATCCAGGCGGTGATGCGTTGGCGAAACAGCGGTTGGGGCATGGAGATTCCGTTCTGTTCGGTTGCGAGGCGACGTTGTCGTCGGGTCATGCCGCCGTGCTGCGCCCGGTCGGTAGAGACGGGGCGTCGGTGTCGACGAATGCGCGGATGGTGCGGCCCATGTCGGATATGGCGGCCCGGGCATCCGGAAGGACGTCGGCCCCGGCGTGGAAGACGTGCAGTGCGCGATCCCAGATCTGCAGGGTGCAGGGCACCGCGGCCGCGCGGCAGCACTGAGCCAGTTGTTCGGCGTCGGCCAGGAGTACTTCGGTCGAGCCCACCTGGATGAAAACCGGTGGGAGCCCGGTGAAGTCGTGGTTCACCGGCGACCAGCGCGGGTCCAGCTCCCCGCCGGCAGCGAAACCGACCAGGGCGGGGACCGAGAGGGTGAAGGCCGACAACACGGCGTCCGTCCGATCGTTGGCGTGCGCGAGCCTGCGGGCCGGATCGAATTCGGCCCACGGCGCGATGGCGACGATGCCGCCGGGCATCGGCAGCCGGCGCTCGCGTGCGGCCAGCGCCGCGGCGAAGGCCAGGCCACCGCCCGCGGAATCGCCGGCGAACACGATCTTTTCGGGAGCGAAGCCCAACCCGAGCAGATGCTGGTAGGCATCCAGCGCGTCGGCGACGGTGTCGGTGATGTGGGCCGCCGGCAGTTGCCGGTAGTCGACGTTGAGCAGCGGGATTCCCGCGGCGCGGGCGATGCGGCCCGCGATCCGGCGATGGCTGTGCAGTCCACCAGCCACAAAACCACCGCCGTGGAAGTAGAGGATGGCACCGCCGGTGACGTCGTCGGGGCCGGCGATCGTCTTGTGCCACAGCCATTCCGCGCGGCAGGTGGCGAAGCGCAGGGCGCGGCGGCGGGTGCCGCGCGGCGGCCGTAGCGGAACGGTGATCAACTCGGCGAGGTTGGCGATGCGGAACGCGGGCGTGCCGCGCAGCGGACCGCGCCAGGCCAACCGGGCGATACCGTCGAGTGCGGGCCGAATCGTCCTGCGGCCCAGCGCATCGGCGACGCGTAATGACCGGCTCGCGCGGCTGGGCAACTCGATGGTCACCGGATCGATCGCGCTCATGCGCGCACTCCCTCGGTGGTGGCCGGGATTTCGTAGCGGTAGTCGTCCAGCGGGAATCTGCGGTTGCCGCGGCTGGCCTCGAAGAAACCGGAGGGACGGATGTATGTGGTGTCGCCCTGCGAGTTCCGGTAGTAGGTGGGCACATGCCCATTGAGGTCGCCGAGGTAGTAGCGCAACGGTTCCGCACGTCGGTAGGTCGTGCGATGGTAGGCGCCGGCGGCCTCCGGGCGAATCTCGCAGACGTGCGCCGCGCGGCGGCGGGTCTCGGTGATCGCGCGGACGGCGTGGTCCGCGGTCATCTCGACGAAAGCGTGCCAGCCCGACCCGGTCCACGAGTACGGGCCGCACAGCGTCCACCGGTTGGGCAGCCCCGGCACCGAGACGCTCTCGTACGCCTGCAGGCCTTCCTCGTTGTAGAACTTGGCGAGGTCGAAACCGGCCCGGCCCACGACGGTTCCCGGGCGATACGTTTCCGGATCGGAGAACACCTCGTAGCCGGTGGCCAGGATCAGCACGTCCAGCTTGTGGAGCATTCCGTCGCGGGTCCGGACGCCGGTCGGCGTGATCTTCTCGATGGGATCGGTCACCAGCGACACGTTGGTGCGGTTGTAGGCCTGCAGATATCCGTTGGACATGGTCGGCCGTTTGGCGAGCAGACCGAAGTTCGGTGTCAGCTTCGCGCTGGTTTCCGGGTCGTGCACCGTTCTGGCCACGAATCCGCGGTAGCCGCGGATGCAGAGCGCGTCGGCTCGATCCAGCGTCGAATGTGAGGTCCGCAGTGCCCCACGGAGAATCAGGTCGACCACGACCAGCACGCCGCCGTGGATCGTGGCCTGCACACCGGGGAAAGCCAGCACCTTCTTCATCACCGCCGGTACCCGGAAGTCGGGCTTGGGAATGGACCAGACCGGGGTGCGCTGGAACACCGTCAGGTGGCCGACCTCCGGTGCGATCGCCGGAATGATCTGCACCGCACTGGCTCCCGTGCCGATGATGCCGACGGCCTTGCCGGTCATGTCGTAGTCGTGGTCCCAATCGGTCGGCCGCTGCACCTTGCCCTTGAAGGATTTCGCGCCGGCAATCCCGACGTCCTCCTTGGGCCGGACGAACGCCCCCACCGCGCTGATCAGGAACCGCGCCGTGGTGACGGAGCCGTCGGCGGCATGCAGCTTCCAGAAGTTGCCGGTGTCGTCCCACTCCTCCCGTTCGACGTTGGTATTGAACCGGATACGCGGGTACAGCCCGTACTTTCGGGCCACATCGACGTGGTACTGCTTGACCTCCGCGCCTTTGGCGAAGAAACGATCCCAGTTGGCGTTGCGCGCAAACGAGTACTGATACGCGATGGTCGGGATGTCCACGCCGAGACCCGGGTAGTGGTTCTCGTGCCAGCTGCCGCCGACATCGTCGGCGCGCTCTAGGATGACGAAGTCGTCGATGCCGGCCTTGCGGAGCTTCACGCCCGCGGCGATACCGCCGGGCCCGGCGCCGATGACGGCGACCTCGAATTGCGGCGTCGTACTCATGCGCTCACCCCTTCGGGCACGTGCACGGTGTTGCGGGTGAAACGGTAGTCCGACAGCGGGAAATGCCGGTTCGCCCAACGCATCTCCAGAACCGTGGTCGGGCGGAACGCCGCGGCGTCGCCGTGATGATTGAGGTAATACGTGTTGGAGCCGCCACACGCCGAGGTCATCAGGGGAGTTCCGGCGACGCGCTTCTGCATGTCCGCGAAGAAGCGGTCGTGCGGCTCCTGCTTGACCTCGACGCGGGTGGCGCCACGCTGCCGGGCCTCGGTGATCACGCGCACGGCGTGGTCCCCGGTCGACTCGATCAACACCAGATACGAGCCCGGGGCGTAGGCGTACGGCCCGATGACGAGGAAGGCGTTGGGGAACTTCGGTGCCGAGACGCCCTGGTACGCCTGGTAGCGGTTGGCCTCCCAGAACTCGTTGAGATCGACGCCGTCACGGCCCAGGGTCGGGAACGGCGGCGTGCTGCCCTTGGCCATGACCTTGAATCCGGTGGCGCACACCAACACATCGATGTCGTGCGCCGCGCCGCCCTCGGTCACCACCGCGTCGGGGGTGACCTTCTCGATGGGGTCGGTCACCAGATCGACGTGCGGCAGGTTGTAGGTCTTGAAGTACTCGTTGTGCATCGACGGTCGCTTGCAGCCCAGCAGGTACTTCGGGGTGAGCTTCTCGCGCGTCACCGGATCCTTGACCTGCGTGCGCATCCAGAGTTTCAGCGCGGCTTCGGCGCCGCGGATGAGCGGCTGCATCCGCCGCCCGTGCAGCATGCCGGCGCCGACACCGAGTTCGACGCCCACCATGCCGATCGCGCGCAACGGCGCGCGCAGTATCGGGGTGCCCAGCACCGCCCTGGTGACCCGGCCCGTGTGCCAATCCGGCTTGGGCGCGACCCAGATCGGGGTGCGCTGGAACACCGTGAGGTGGGCGGCGACTTTGGCGACCTCCGGAATCAGTTGCAGCGCACTGGCGCCCGTGCCGATGACGCCGACCCGCTTACCGCGCAGATCGACGCTGTGATCCCAGGCGGCGGTGTGCAGCACCGTCCCGCCGAAGCTGTCGATGCCTGCGATATCCGGGAGGTTCGGCACCTCCAGGCCGCCGATGCCCGCGATGATGAACCGGGCCGTCACCTCGCCGGAATCGGTACTGACGTGCCAGATGTCGTTCGCCTCGTCGAACCGGCATCCGGTGACCGTGGTGTTCAGGCGCAGCTTCGGCCGCAGCCCGTGGGCATCCACGACCTCCTCGGCGTACGCCTGAATTTCATGGCCCGGGGCGAAAAGCCGCGACCAGTCGCCTTTTTGGTGATAGCTGAACTGATAGATGAACGACGGAATGTCGACCGCGACGCCGGGGTAGTGGTTGGCGTGCCACGTCCCGCCGACCTTGTCCCACTTGTCGAGGATGACGAAGTTCTCGATGCCGGCCTGCCGGAGCCGGACGCCGGCGTTGATGCCGCCGAAGCCCGCACCGATGACGACGACCTCGAATTCGGGGCTGGATGTCATTGTCATATCTCCTATTTCCCGGTCAGCCGGGCGAGTGCCTTGCCGGCGACCGGGATCACGGATTCGATGCGGTCGAAGGACGCGCGCGCGAGAACTGCGCGCGTGAGGCTGGGGGAGAACCGGAACAGCCCGTACAGCAGCCAAGATTCCGGTGCGACCGGTACGACGGCCGAATTCCACCGCACGGCCCGTTCGATCGCCCGGGCCACCTTCAGCGGTGAGGTGTAGGCATATCGCTGCATACCGCCCGCGCTCTCGCGCCACGCCGCCTGCTGCTCCGCGGTGAGTCCGGCCCGTTGGCCGTTGGCGAGCAGGTTGGTCCGGATGGCGCCCGGGCAGATCGCGGTGACGCCGATCCCTTTGCCGCGCAACTCCACTCGTAGCGCCTGCGAGGCCATCAGGACGGCCGACTTCGCGACGCCGTACGCGGGCTCGAGCCCCGATGGAAAGTACGCGGCCGCCGACGACAGATTGACGATGTGGCCGGGAATCCCGTCGTCGATCATCTGTTGCGCGAAGACCCGTGACCCGTAGATGACGCTCATCAGGTTGATGTCGATCTCACGCTGCCACTGCTCGGCGCTCATCTCCACGAACCCGCCGAGGTCCATGACGCCGGCGTTGTTGATCAGCACGTGGGGTGCACCGAAGTGGGCAAACATCCACTCGCCGAAGGCCTCCCACTCGTCTTCGGCAGCCACGTCCAGCCGGTAGGCGACGGCTTGGCCGCCTGCGCCGACGATCTGTTCGGCCGTCTCCTTCGCGGCCGGCATGTCGATGTCGGCGACGATGACCCGACCGCCTTTGGCGGCGAACAGCTTTGCCGTCTCACGCCCGATACCGGCACCCGCGCCGGTGACGATGACGTTCTTCATCGCTTCCCTCCGAACAGCCTGCCCGACAGGGCGACTGCCTTGTCGGCGATCGACATAGTGAACAGGCCGTAGAGACCGCGAGCGGCACTCGGCGACAGCCGGTACAGGTACCAGCCGGCCCAGGCCTCGACGCCGACAGGGACCGTCGAGAGATTCCAGCGCACCGCGCGTTCGATCGCGGCGGCCACCCGGTCGGGGGACCGGCCGATGTAACGGTGGCCGGCGGCGAGCTTGGCCGCCCAGTCCGAACTGTCGCTGTCGTCGACTCCGCCGCGAGTCCCGTTGGCGGCCAGGCTGGTCCGGATCAGCCCTGGGCAGATCGCGCTGACGCCGATGCCCTTGTCGCCGAACTCCGCACGTAGCGCCTGGGTGCCGAACCACGCACCGGCCTTGGCGACCACATACGAGGGGGCGATGGGCGTCGGCATGAAGGCGCCGACCGAACACACGTTGACGATGTGGCCGCGCACCCCGGCGTCGGTCATGCGTTGCACGAACAACCGGGATCCCACCAGGGGGCTCATCATGTTGATCTGGATCATCCGCCGCCAGTCCGCGTTGGACTGCTCCAGGAACCCGCCACCGATGAGGATGCCGGCGTTGTTGACGACGACGTCGGGCACGCCGTGTTCGGCGCACACCCGGTCGGTGAAATCCTCCCAGTCTGTGAGGTCGGCGACGTCGAGGCGCCGGAACACCGCGCGGCCACCCGACTCCTGGATGAGGTCGACCGTTTCCTTGCCGGTCTGCTCGTTGATGTCGGCCACGACGACCTCGGAGCCGTTGCGGGCGAACCGCACGGCCGTCGCACGTCCGATGCCGCTGCCGGCACCCGTCACCACTGCCACCGTCATGGCCGACATCCGTCGGTGGCGCTGGGCGAGCTGTGTGTATCGGTCATTTCGACTCCTCGGGTCGATCTCATGAAAAGAGTTGAGCGGTAATCAGTTTCGGTAGGCGGGAATGCGTCGCCGGGCCTACGCCGTGCTCATCGCGGGCATCGCCAGGGCGCCGCCGTCGGGCTGCTTGCCGTGGAGCCGATGTCACATTTCGGATAGTAGCCCTATTTGAATATGGGGGCAATATCAAATTTGGAGCGCGCCGAGGCGGTAGTCTGGCCTCTCGTCGGCGACCGGTGGGCGGACCTGCGGAGGACACTGTGGCGGCTCGGAAAGTGTTGACACGCGCAGAGAGTCAGGCGCAGACGCGCCAGGATGTGCTCGATTCGGCGGCGCGGCTCTTCTATGCGAACGGCTATCACGGCACCTCCATCGCAGCCATCGCGGCCGACGCCGGGCGCACCATCGGCGCTGTCTACAGCAACTTCGCGGGCAAAGAGGCGCTGTGCCTCGAAGTCCTCCGCACGAGGTACCTCGCGGAAACCACCAAACTGCTGGAAATGCTTGTCGGCGAATCTGATTCGATGGACGACAGGTTCGGGGCGCTGGCGACCTGGTGGTCCCGGTTGTCCACGGACATCCCGCTCACGGTGCTCGGTTCGGAGTACCTGTTGAGCACCTTGGGAGACCCGGAGCAGACCGCGGGGACGAGGGAAACCATCGACCGGTTCCGGGAGTCGGTCCGGGTGATGGTCGAGGACCTGATACCCGAGGGCGTGGAGGCCGCCGACCCGCGGTTGGACGAGGCGATCGACGCCATCGTGGCGACCGGAAGCGGATTGGCGATATCTCAGGCGATCGGGATGGCCGACGCCGACCAGAGTGCGGCGCTGCTGGTCACCACGCTGCGGATGTGGATGGATCGGTTGGCCACACCGCAGGCCGCGGATGATCAGTGCGACAAGCCCGGGCCGACGAAGAGCAAGCGGGCCGGCACCAAGAACACCAGGAAGCCGGCGTCGCCCAGCCGCTGAGCGCGCCGACCGCGTTGGCACACCGCGACATCCGGTGATCCCGTGGTTGTCCGGTGCCGGGATCTGGCAACCTCGACACATGTTCGTGCGAACACTCGTCGCCTTGGGCGCGCTGCTGTCGGTCGGGAACTTCGGGCCGGACCTCGGCGCGGCCTCGGCAGCACCACAGCCCGCCCCGCCGCCGGTGTCACCGCAGGCCGCCGCGGCCGGACTGATCGACGTCCGGACCGTCGTCCCCGATGCGGTGATCGACCTGCGCTACGCCACCCCGAACAACTTCGTCGGTGTCCCGCTGTATCCCGCCGATGCCCGGTGCCTGATCCACGAGTCCATGGCACCGGGGCTGGCCACCGCCGCCCGGATTCTGCGCGCGCACGGCGAGGTACTGACGTTCTGGGACTGCTACCGCCCGCATGACGTGCAGGTCCGGATGTTCCAGGCCGTGCCGGACCCGAACTGGGTCGCCAAACCCAGCCAGTTCGCACGCAGCCACGAGTCCGGTCGGTCGGTGGACGTCACCATCACCGGCGTCGACATGGGTACCGATTTCGATGACTTCACGCCGCGCGCGACGGCCTACGCGACGACGGGCGTCACCCCGGCACAGCAGGCCAACCGCGCGCGACTGCGCGACGCGATGGTCGCCGGTGGGCTGACTGTGTACCCGGGGGAGTGGTGGCACTTCAACGGGCCTGGCGCATCCGAGCCGCGCCCGATCCTCGACGTGCCGGTGAACTGAGTCAACCGGCGACCAACTGCGCCAGCAGGGCCCGGTGGTCGGAACCGGGTACCTGCAGCGTCCGCAGCGACGTGGCCACGTAGCCGCGCGTGAGGATGTGGTCGACCGCGAAGACCGGTGGCGCGACGATGTCGGACGGATGCGTGCGCACCACCCCGGCGCCGGCCTGTGCGCCGGCGTCCTGATAACCCTGCCGCAGCAGCCGGCGGAATTCCCGCATGTCCGGAGTCGCGTTCAGGTCACCGGCCAGCAGCACGGGGCCCGTGCTTGCCCGGGCAGCCGTCAGCAACGTGCCCGCCAGTCGCGCCAGGTCGTCGCGCCACCCCTGTAGCGGGTCGGGCCAGGGCGCGGACAGGTGCACCGTCAGCACGCGGGTGGGGGCGGGTGCCTCGGGCAGGTGGACGTCGGCGGCCAGCATTCCCAGCCAGAAGCCGTCGTCGATGCGGATGTCACTGATCGGGTGACGGCTCCAGAGGCCGACGCCACCGGGTTCGTCCATCTCGCGCAGCGCCCGGTGCGGGAACAGCCGGTCGAGCCCGGCCGCCTCCAGCCGTGCCAGCGCCGCGGGCGTGAGTTCTTGCAGCGCAACGATATCCGCGCTCTCCTCGGCGTACCGGACGACGGCTTCGGCGTCGGCCCGCCCGTAGCGCAGATTGGCCGACAGGAACCGCAGGGCCGTCCCCGACGGCGCCTTCGCGCGGCGGAACAGGGGCAGTTGTATGACGGCCGCGACGACGGTGGTGCCGACCGCGACCGCTGCCAGCGGCCAGTTTCCTGCGGCGCCGAACAGGATGGCGGCCACGGGGGCGCCGATGAGCGCATACGGGGCGCCGGCGGCCAGTGCCAACAGTGTGCGGTTGACGATGGGAACCCACCGCACCGCGAGGCCGGCCACCGCTGCGCACAGCGTGATGGCACCGGCGTATGTCAGAACTGAATGCCACATCGCGATGATTTGCCTCCGCACTTCTCGTGTTGGCCGTGCCGGCTCGCGTCGAGCTGTTCCGAAAATGTACCGGACGTATGTTCTGCCTCGTCCCGGTGACTTTGGCAACGATAATTCGTATTTGCTGAGTACGGTAATTAAGTGTGCTATGCAACGCGAATGCATCAAATTATTGGAAAATTCTGTCAGGAGTCTATCAGTGGGCTGTGAATAGACAACGGCGTTCTACCTGGTTATTGACCATAGGTATGTTTCTTTCTCCAACGGTTCTGCAGATTTGTTGCCGCCACTGGCGGTAATGTCTCCGCCATTCATCGACGGCCTCGTAACAATTCGCTGGCCGGTCGTTCGGGGTGAGGAGGACGGCATGTATTGGTCGCTGCGTGGATTGGTCCGTGCCTGTGTGTTTCGCGGCATTGTCGCGATGCTCCCGATCGCACTGATCTGCGCGTACGCGCCGTCGAGTGGGCCGGCGAATCTGACCGCCCAGATCGAGAACACCGCCGAAATCGTGTCTGCGCCGTCGACCATCGGGATCGCCGACTCGGGGCTGTACGGACAGACCCAGGCGCAGATCGACCAGACACTCGACACCCTGCAGTCCATCGGGGTCCAGGACATCCGGGTCTTCGTGCCGTGGATCTTCGTCGAACCTGCGCAGGGCACCTACAACTGGTCCTACATGGACATGGTCATGCAGGCCGCGGCCGACCGGAACATGGGCGTCATGGTGGAGATCGCCAGCACGCCGACATGGGCGGGCTCCTCGACGTCCATCACAGGTGCCGGCACGCCGGACCCGGCCACGTACGCGGCGTTCGCGGCCGAGGTGGCCAAGCGCTACGGCTCGACCATCTCGGCGTACGAGATCTGGAACGAGCCGAATTACGTGTTGTCGTCGGATCCCATCGACGCCACTGCCTACGCGGCGCTGCTCAAGGCGGCCTACCCGGCGATCAAGGCGGTCGACCCGACCGCCACCGTGGTCGCCGGCGCGCTCGGCAGCGTCATCAGCTTCGGCAGCATCACGCTCGATCCGGTGACGTTCGTCAAGGAGATGCTGGCGGCCGGCGCGTCCGGCTACTTCGACGCGTTGTCGTTCCATCCGTATCAGGAGTCGCTGCCCTTCTCGTCGGGCGCCGGTGTCGCGAATTCCCCACTGACGCAACTGAATGCGATCTATCAGCTGCTGCAGCAGTACGGCGACGGCAACCTCAAGATCTGGATCAGCGAGTTCGGTGCATCGACCAACGACGTCAGCGAGCAGACCCAGGCCGACCTGATCAAGAACCTGCTCGACACCTGGCAGACCCTCGCCTATGCCGGGCCGGTGTTCATCTACACCGCGCAGGACGGCGTCGCCGGTGCCGACGGCTACGGCATCTACAACGCCGACTGGACCCCGAAGCTCGCCGTCGCCGTCATCGCGGCGGCCATCAAGGAGTACGCCACCAGCGCGGCCGGAGGTGTCGGCTCGACGGTCGGTGGCATCGTCTCCGGTGTCACGGCGATAGCCCAGTCACTGGCGAGCCTGCTGAATTCGATCAGCCTGGCGATCCAGGGCGAGTTCCAGCAGTTGGGCAAGGCCATCAACGCCTGGGTCACGGCGGTCAGCTCGCACCTCAGCGGAGTCCTGCCGACCTCCACGCCGTTGGCCGCAAAGGCAACCGCCACGGCCACCGCCGCCACGGCATCCGTTGCGACTTCGGCCGCGGCCGCCCCGGCCACCGCGGAATCCGGGACGGCCGAATCCACGGAAACCACAGCGACGGCAACCAAGGTGAAGAAGCGCGCCAAGGGGACCGGCGCGGACGCCGGGTCAACCGCGTCGACGGTGTCAGACGCCACCGGGGCGTCGGGTACCGCTGCGGACGGCAAGGCATCGGACGCCGCCGCGGCTGACCCGGCCGGCAAGACGTCGGGCAAGCCCCGCAAGGATGACGGATCGACGTCACCCTCGAAGGGCACGCGCGGCAAGGCCACCACGTCGGACAAGGCCAACACGTCCGACAAGGCCACGAAGCCGGACCAGTCAGACGCTGGGGCGTCGGACACGCCCCCACCCGTCGACAAGCGTTCGCACCGGCACCGTGACGCGAGCGCGAAATCGTCGGCATCCGGCAGCTGATCCCGAAAACGAGTAGCGCCCCCGACCTCGGGTCGGGGGCGCTACTCGTCGAAAATGCCTACGCGGCTTCCTTTTGCTTGGTGTAGGTGACCAGGCTGACGTCGAGGCACTCGTCCAGGAAGTAGAACTGGCAGCCGGTCAGATACTTCATGTACCGGTCGTAGTTCTCCTGGCCCGCGATCTCGATGGCCTTGTCCTTGGCGTGCTCCAGGTTGGCGGCCCACACGCCGAGCGTCTTGATGTAGTGGTTGCGCAGCGACAGCGGCTCGGGGACGTTGAAGCCGGCCTTCTCGCCGTGATCCACCATCATCTGGGTGCTGGGCAGCCGGCCGCCGGGGAAGATGTCGGTCGCCATGAACTTGATGAACCGGGCCATCTCGAACGTCAGCTTCTTGCCGCGCGCGGCCATGTCCATCGGGTGGTAGCTCACGCTGCTCTGGATGGTCATGCGGCCGTCGGCGGGCATGATCTCGTAGCAGTTCTTGAAGAAGTCGTCGTAGCGCTCGAAGCCGAAGTGCTCGAAGGCCTCGATCGACACGATGCGGTCCACCGGCTCGTGGAACTCTTCCCAGCCCTTCAGCAGCACGCGGTGCGAGCGGTCCGACGCGGTGTTGCCGAGCAGCTCCGTGCAGAACGCCTGCTGGTTCTTGCTCAACGTCAGGCCGATGACATTGACGTCGTACTTCTCCATGGCGCGCTGCATCGTCAGACCCCAGCCGCAGCCGATCTCCAGCAGCGTCATCCCGGGCTTGAGGTCAAGCTGTTCGAGGTGCTGGTCGACGTTGGCGAGCTGGGCCTCCTCCATCGAGACGAACGGTCCGGTGAAGTAGGCGCAGCTGTACTTGCGGGAGTTGTCCTGGAACAGCCCAAAGAAATCGTCGGACAGGTCGTAGTGCGCCTGGATGTCCTCGAAATGCGGCCGCATGTCTTTGGCCTCTGCGGACTCCTGAATCATCTGTAACACCTAACTTGACCTTCCTCACTGGGTGGTGATGCCGGTCACTAAATCACAATCGTGCCCGCACAATACCTGGCCTCCGGCCGATTCCTTGACGTTGGTGTAACGCGCCGTCACGGTCAGTCGAGACAGCAAACGTAACCGCCTTGAGGCCGGTAGCCGCGTTCATTCCCCCAGCGTGGCGGCGGCTGTGACCGGACTGATACGTCTATGGGATTTCGGCAAATGTGGTGGCCAGTTCACCGGCGATGTCGTCCCAGAGGGGCTCGGGCAGGTCATGACCCATGCCGTCGAACAACACCAACCGAGCGCGCCGGATTGCTTTGGCCACTGCTCGACCACCGCTCGGTCGCATCAGTTTATCGGCCCGACCATGGATGACGACCGTCGGGACGGTGATCATCTCGTCGTAGTGCCGCAGGCTGCCGCTGCCCAAGATGGCCCCGAAGTGGCGCGCGACGCCGACGGGGTAGTACGAGCGGTCGTAGCTTTCGGCGGCGTCGGCCTCGGCCTGGTCGAGCGGCGTCGGGTAGCCGGGGCTGCCGATGATGCGGCCGACGTTGACCGCGTTGGCGATGACGCCGGCGCGCGACGTGTCCTGCGGCCGCGTCGTGATGGCCTTGAGCTGCTTCGGGCCGGGCGGCGGCAACAGCGGCTGGTTGTTACTGGAGAAGATGACGCCGAGCGTCTTGGTCCGGTGCTGGTAGCGGGCCGCGAAGACCTGCGCGATCATGCCGCCCATCGAGCCGCCGACGATGTGTGCCTGCTCGATCTCCAGGTGATCCAGCAGTGCCGCGGCGTCGTCGGCCATGTCCTCCAGCGTGTAGACCGCGTCGCTGCGCAGGCCGGCGTACGACCGCAACATCCGGGGCAGCAGCGCCGAACCGGCGTGCCTGCCCTCGATCTTGGTGGACAGGCCCACGTCGCGGTTGTCGAACCGGATGACGCGGTAACCCTTCTCGATGAGCTTGTCGCAGAAGCCTTTTCGCCACAACAGCAGCTGCGCCCCCAGGCCCATGATGAGCAGCACCGCCGGATCGTCCGGATTGCCCATGTCCTCGTAGGCGATCTCCAGGTCGCCCGAGCGGGCGAATCCGGTGCGGACCTCGGGGGTGGTGTCTCGTTCGGGCTGCAATATCTACTCGTATCTCAGCGGGTGCTGTTCGATGGTCGGATTCGGCCTCCAGGGCCTACCCCTCGGATTGCCCGTCGGCGTTCTTGTGGTCGCGGCTGATGTCCACCATGAAATTGGCGAAGTAGCCCTTCAGCTGGGGGTCGCTCATCATCTGCCACCGCGGCGCCAGCAGCTTCATGTAGCGCTCGACGTACAGGAACTGCTTGCCGATCAGGACCAGCTCGCGCGGCAGCTTGACGTCGTATGCGTCGGCGAGCGCGGACAGTTGCTTGCCGATCTCGGCGTATGACATGTCGCCCAGCGACTTCATGGTCAGCGGCGTGGCGAAGGCCTCCAGGTCCTTGGCGGCCTGGCCCTCCGGTTTGACGGTGCCGACGGCGCCCATCATGACGACGATCCGGCCGGCGGCGGCGTGGTCTTTCGAGACCAGCAGGGCGTACACGAGTTCGCGCAGCAGCCACCGGGTCCGCGGGTCGATGCGGCCCATGATGCCGAAGTCGAAGAAGACGATCTTGCCGTCCTTGTCGACGTGGAGGTTGCCGGCGTGCAGGTCGCCGTGGAACAGGCCGTGCTTGAGGCCGCCCTCGAACACGCTGAACAGCAGGGCCTTCACCAGCTCCTCGCCGTCGAACCCGGCCTTGCGGATGGCGGCGGCGTCGTCGATCCGGATGCCCTCGACGCGTTCCATGGTCAGCACGCGCTCGCTGGTCAGGTCCCAGTAGACCTGGGCCACCCGGATGTTCTGGCCCAGCGGCGAGGCGTGCATGTGCGCCACCCAGGCGTCCATGGACTGCGCCTCGAGCCGGAAGTCGAGTTCCTCGGCGAGGTTGTCGGCGAAGTCGGCGACCACGTCCTGCGCCGACAGGCGCTGGCCCAGCTTGGCCAGTTCGGCGAGCTGCGCGCCGCGCTTGAGGATCTGCAGATCGGCAGCGACCCGCCGGCGGATGCCTGGACGCTGGATCTTGACGACGACCTCTTCACCGGAGTGCAGCGTCGCGTAGTGCACCTGGGCGATGGACGCGGAGGCGAAGGGCTCGTCGTCGAAGCTGGCGAAGAGGTCGGCCGGGTCGCCGCCGAGTTCTTCGCGCAGCAGCTTGTGCACCTCGTTCTTGTCGGCCGGCGGGACCCGGTCGAGCAGGCTGCGGAACTCGCGGCTCAATGGCTCGCCGAAGGCGCCGGGGCTCGACGCGATGATCTGGCCGAGCTTGACGTACGTCGGCCCGAGATCGGAGAACGTCTTCGGGACCTGCTTGATCACCTTCTGCTGCAGGCTGCCCTTGGAAAAGGCGCTGCCGACGACGCGTACGCCGGTCCGGGCGAGCTGCCAGCCGGTGGCCCCGATGCGGGCGGCTTCGACGGGCAGCGGCACCCGGTCCAGCCTGGCACCTTCACGGTGCGGTGTCTTCCGCGGAGAACTCATTGGTGAAGTGTCTCAAAACCCCGGGTACCGCCAAAAAGGTGTGTCTCGCGTCACGCCGTTTCGCCGGCGCGGATCAGACGAAGACGCTCTCGATGTCGGCGCGGCTGCGGACCGGGTCGCTGCCGGGCACGTACGCCGGGACGGTGTGCGGCGCCAGCTCCGGGTCGACGCCGCCTTTCACCCGCGCCGTGGCCTGGCGGAATTCCGGGAACGGTCCGGCGGCGGCGTGCAGGCCGTTGATGATCGACCACACCACGGCCCGGCGGGCGGCACGCTCGATCGGGTTGGGGTCGGTATGTCCGAGCAGCTGCTTGGCCCACTTCGGCATGGTGTCCCGGACGGCCCAGTCGACGGCGCTCTGCGGCATCGGCAGGTTGGGGCCGGTGGCCATGGCGGCGCCGTGCGTCAGCGCCAGTTTGGGGAGATAGGACTTCAGGCAGTCCAGGGTCTCGGCCTTGGTGGTGGGCAGGTCGGTGCCACCGAGGGCATGTCCGACGCGGATGAACTCGCCGTAGTAGCGGTCAAGTTTCTTGCCGCGCAACGGGTTCGGGTGGTAGAGCTCGTGCGCCGTCGCCAGGCCCCACACCACCGTCGCGTAGTTCCAGCGCAGCCAGTCCGGGTCGTCGGCGTCATAGGCCGCGCCGTCCGGGCGGACACCTTTGATGGTGTGGTGCATGGCGCGCACGGTCCGGGCCAGGTTCTCGGCGGTCTCGGTACTGCCGTACGCGGTGCCGATGAAGAACGCGATGGAGTGGCCCAGCCGGACGGCCGCGCCCTTCGGGTCGACCACCGGAATGGCCTCGCCGTTCTCGTCGCGCTTGACGAGTCGCGAGTGGTGCATGCCCATCCAGTAGATGGACGGGTCGAGGCGCTCGATGAACGCGGCGCACTGCAGGCCGAAGACCAGGGCCTCGGTGTGGGAGTGCACGTGCCAGACGGCACTGCCGGGGCCGAACCAGCCCGGGTCTCCGGCGGGGCCGGCGAACTCCATGCCGCGGAAGTAGTTCCGCCGGATGGTCTGGTCGAACCGGTGCTGAAGCTGATGCTCGATGAACTGGTGCGGCAGGTACACGTCAACCCCTTCTGGTCACGGTCGTAACCAGAATAGTATTTGGTGACGGGTGTGACCAGACCTAGGCTGTAGGGATGTCGACACCGACCAGGTGGGCGGGGGTTCCGCTCGACGACCGCCGCGCCGAGCGGCGCGGGTTACTGGTCGACGCGGCATTCGAGTTGTTCGGCTCCGGCGGCGAATCGGCGTTGTCAGTCCGGTCGGTGTGCCGCGCGTGCGGGCTCAACACCCGCTACTTCTACGAGAGCTTCGACGGCATCGACGATCTGCTGGGCGCCGTCTACGACAAGGTCAGCGTCGAACTGGCCACGGTGGTCGACGCCGCCATCGCCGTCGCGGGCGACTCGGTGCGGGACCGGACCCGGGCCGGCATCGCCGCCGTGCTGGGCTTCGGGTCCGCCGATCCGCGGCGCGGCCGGGTGCTGTTCACCGAGGCCCGCGCCAACCCGGTGCTGGCCGCGCGCCGCGCCGTCACGCAGGACCTGCTGCTCGATGCCGTCCTCGCCGAGGGCGGCCGGCTGCACCCCGGTTCGGATCCCGTCGCCGCGCGCGTCGGTGCGGCCATGTACACCGGGGCCATGGCGGAGCTGGCCCAACAGTGGCTGTCCGGTTCGTTGGGTTCGGACCTGGATGTGGTGGTCGACGCGGCACTGTCGCTGGTGCTGCGCCGAGAATGACGAAATGGCTGCTCCACCGTGGGTGGGAGCAGCCATTTCGTCCATCTCGAGCCCTACTGGGCGGCCGGCCGCCAGCGCTTGATGAAATCCGTCTCCGGCCACTCCTCCTCGGCGGCCAGCAGCTCGTACATGGTCGCGCGGTCGATGGATTCGCGGATGATGTCGGCGTGCCCGGCATGCCGCGACAGCTCCTCGATGATGTGCATGCCGACCCAGCGCACCGTCCAGTGGTCGACGTCGGCGGGGAACCACGGCACCTCGTGCGGGACCGGCACCAGCGTGTCGAGGTCGAGTTCGGCGAAGGCCTGCAGCGTCTGGGCGTTCTGCGTACGCAACGCGTCGAGCAGGTCGCCGAGCTTCTCGTCGTCGCGCATCGTGAGTTGATCCTGGTGTTCGGCCATCTGCTCGGCCATCGGCCGGGTGTCGCGCGGCGGGAAGTCGGGCGCGGCGACCGCACGCGCGACCCAGCCGGCCTGCACGCCGGTGACGTGCTTGATCAGTCCGCCGATCGACAACGCGCTGACCGATGGGGTCGAGCGGGCCTGCTCGTCGGTGAGGCCGTGGGCGACGGCTGCGAACGCGTCCTGCTGGAACGCGATGAAGTTGACGAGGGTCTGACGCTCGTCGCCTGCGGGTGCGGGCAGTCCGGCCATGTTCAGTTCTCCTTCGGGGTGTGGGTGTAAAGGTCACGGAGGCAGGCGATTTCAGCTCCGTGGTGAATGACTTCGCGATTGATGTGCAGCACGAGGGTGGCCATTGAGAAGTCAGCGTAGGGTCCCTCGGCGGGTCCGCACGGCCGGGCCAGGGCAGCGGCGTCGAGTCCGCGGACCCCGGTGATCCAGGTCGCGTAGGCGGTGTCGAGCTGCTCGAGTGCGGTGCGTGCGTCGCGGGCGTACGGCCACGACTGGTAGTCGGCCGGTGGGCCGCCGAAATGCGAGTGGTTCCGCATGGCCAGGACGCCGACGATGACGTGCGCCAGCCGCCAGGCGATGGTCGTGAACGGTTCGGGTTGCGGTGGCGGGTAGCTGAAGTCGATGGATCCGTCGGGGTGCAGTGTCCAGCACCCAGGCACCGGCTCCCAGAAGTATTCGTCGTCGGTCAGTCCCTCGAGCCGGGGACGCAGCTGGTGTTGCCAATGCCAGTCGAGTTGGTCGGCCAGTTCTTCGGTCCGTTCTTCGGTCACATGAAGAGCCTGACATTCAATTAGGACTGTTTCTGTCCTATGAATGCGGCAGAGTGTTCTCATGTCCGAAACGACGAGTCGCGTGCTGCAGCTGCTGGGGCTGCTGCAGGCGCGTCGGGTGTGGACGGGGCAGGAGCTGGCCGACCGGCTCGGCGTCACCGGCCGCAGTGTGCGCCGCGACATCGAACGGCTGCGTGACCTCGGCTATCCGGTGCACGCCAGTAAGGGCCGCGACGGCGGCTATCAATTGGGCGCCGGTGCCGCGTTGCCGCCCCTGCTGCTCGACCCCGAGGAGGCCGTCGCGATGGCGGTCTGTCTGCGGCTCGCGGCCGGGGGCAGCGTCGCGGGCGTCGGTGAGTCGGCGCTGCGGGCACTGTCCAAACTCGACCAGGTGATGCCGGCGCGGCTCCGGTCCCAGGTGTCCGCCGTGCACGACGCGACGGTGACCCTGACCGGTGGCGGTGCGGTCGAAGCGGTTTCGCCCGACGACCTGATGACGCTGGCCCGCGCCTGCCGCGACCACGAACACGTCAGGCTCGGCTACACCGACATCCGGGGCAACAGCACCGAGCGGCGGTTGGAGCCCTATCAACTCGTCACCACCGGGCGCCGCTGGTACCTGCTGGCCTACGACCGCGACAAGCAGGACTGGCGCACTCTGCGGCTGGACCGGATGGTCGATGTCAAAGCCGCGGGCACGACGTTCGCGCCGCGCCCGGCGCCTGATCCCGCCGAGTTCGTGCGTCAGGCCATCACGGCGTCGCCGTACCGGTACGTCGCGCGGGTTCGCTATGAGGCGTCGGAAAGTCAACTGGCGCAGATGTTTTCCGCGGCGTCGGCGCAGATCGAGGCGGACGGCCCGGACCGCTGCATCGTCACGGCCGGCGGCGACGATCCCGAGCGCATCGTGTTGTACCTGGCGATGCCGGGGTACCGGTTCGAGGTCCTCGAACCGCCGGAGGTGATCGCCGCGGCCGCGGTGGTCGCCGACCGGTTGCGTGCCGCAATGCCTCCCGAGTAGCGACGCTGCGCCGTATGGTGCAGGGGTGTCGACGGGACGACTCCTGCAGGTGACGGCGGTAGTTTCCACCGAGTTGTTCGTCGGCCCGGCCGACGAGCCGCTGCAGATCGTCCGGCTGGACTACACCGACTGTGCCGACGCCGCCGAGGTCCGGGTCGGCGGCGACGGGCTCAGTGGCCAGGCGGTGGCGCAGCCCGGCACCGGCGCCGTGGAGATTCCCGTGGTCGTCCAGGGCGGCCGGCCTGGTCAGATGCGGGCCGCGCGCCTCGAGATCGGCGGCGAGCAGACGCCGTTCGACTTCGTCGTCGCCGAGCCCGGCTGGACCATGCACATGATCAGCCACTTCCACTACGACCCGGTGTGGTGGAACACCCAGGCCGCCTACACCAGCGTCTGGACCGAGGACCCGCCCGGCCGGTGCCGGCAGACCAACGGCTTCGAGCTGGTCACGGCGCACCTCGAAATGGCAAGGCGCGAACCCGAATACAAGTTCGTGCTCGCCGAGGTCGACTACCTCAAGCCCTACTGGGATACCCACCCGGAGCAGCGTGCCCAGCTGCGGGCGCTGCTCGCCGAGGGCCGCGTCGAGATCATGGGCGGCACCTACAACGAGCCGAACACCAACCTGACCAGTCCCGAGACCGCGATCCGGAACTTCGTGCACGGCATCGGGTTCCAGCGCGACGTGATGGGCGCCGTCCCGGCGACGGCCTGGCAGCTCGACGTGTTCGGCCACGACCCGCAGTTCCCGGGCATGGCCGCCGACGCCGGCCTGACCTCCAGTTCATGGGCGCGCGGCCCGCATCACCAGTGGGGCCCGATGCACCGCGACGGCGACCCCGAGCGCATGCAGTTCGCGAGCGAATTCGACTGGATCGCACCGTCGGGCCGCGGGCTGCTGACCCACTACATGCCCGCGCATTACGCCGCCGGCTGGTGGATGGACTCGTCGGCGTCGCTGCAAGAGGCCGAGGACGCCACCTACGCCACGTTCGCCAAGCTGAAAAAGGTTGCGCTGACCCGCAATGTGCTCCTGCCGGTGGGCACCGACTACACCCCGCCGAACAAGTGGGTGACCGAGATTCACCGCGACTGGGCGGCCCGCTACACGTGGCCCCGCTTCGTGTGTGCGCTGCCGCGGGAGTTCTTCGCCGCCGTGCGGGCCGAACTCGAGGCCGGTGGCACCCAGCCGTCGCCGCAGACCAGGGACATGAACCCGATCTACACCGGTAAGGACGTGTCGTACATCGACACCAAGCAGGCCAACCGGGCCGCCGAGAACGTCGTGCTGGAAGCCGAACGGTTCGCGGTGTTCGCCGGACTGCTGACCGGCGCCACGTATCCGCAAGCCGCCCTGGCCAAGGCCTGGGTACAACTGGCCTACGGCGCACACCACGACGCCATCACCGGCTCCGAATCCGACCAGGTGTACCTCGACCTGCTCACCGGCTGGCGCGACGCCTGGGAACTCGGCCGGACCGCCCGCGACAACGCGTTGGCGCTGCTGTCGCGGGCCGTCGACGGCGACATCGTGGTGTGGAACCCCTTGGCGCACAGCCGAACCGACATCGTCACCGTCCACCTCGACGAACCGCTGGACGGGCCGGTACTCGACGTGGACGGCACGCCGGTCCCGGTCCTGATCGAAGACGACGGCCACACCGTCACGTGGCCGGCCCACGACGTGCCGTCGCTCGGGTGGCGGGGATACACGCTCAGCGACGCCGCGACGCAGTCCGAGTGGGCGCCCGCGTCCTGGGAACCGGTGTCCGGCACCAGCATCGGCAACGATCGCTACCGCTGCACGGTCGACCCCGACCGCGGCGGCGCGGTGTCGTCGCTGGTGCGCGCGGGCGTCGAGCTGATCGGCGCGGGCCGGGTCGGCAACGAGATCGCCGTCTACGACGAGCATTCCGCGCATCCGACCGAACACGAAGGGCCCTGGCACCTGTTGCCCAAGGGGCCGGTGGTGGGCTCCGCCGAGCGCGCCGCCGAGTCGGTACAGGCCTACCGCAGCGCGCTGGGGGAGCGGTTGGTGGTCACCGGGCGCATCGGTGACGTGCTGCGGTACACCCAGACCATCACGCTGTGGCACGGCGTGGACCGCGTGGACTGCCGCACCGTGGTCGATGAGTTCACCGGCGCCGACAAGCTGTTGCGCCTGCGCTGGCCCTGCCCGGTGCCGGGTGCGATGCCGGTCAGCGAGGTCGGCGACGCGGTGATCGGCCGCGGTTTCGGGCTACTGCACCAACGGGATTCGCACGACGCGGTCGACACCGCCGAGCACCCCTACACCTTGGACAACCCCGCCTACGGGTGGTTCGGGCTGTCCTCGGCGGTGCGGGTCCGGGTCCGCGACGCGCACGGCGAGAGCGTGCGGGCGGTGTCGGTCGCCGAGGTCGTCGCGCCGGACGCCGCCGACCCACAGTCGCCCACCCGCGACCTGATGGTCGCGCTGGTGCGCGCGGGGGTGACGGCCACCTGCAGCAGTGCCGGCAAGCCGCGCTACGGCGACCTCGCCGTCGACTCCAACCTGCCCGACGCCCGCATCGCACTCGGCGGCCCCGACGAGAACGCTTTCACCGCAGCGGTATTGGCGGCAGCCGAGCCCCGCTACGGCGCCGAACTGCGGCACCGCCTGACGGCCGGGAACGCGCGGCTCTGGGTGCCCGCCGACGCTGACCTGGTGCAGCGGTGGATTCCCGGCGCCGACCTGACAGGGGTGCGGGCTCTGCCGGTGCTGATCGTCGCCGGACCCGGCGCCATCGACGAGCTGATCGCCGCCCTCGCGACCACCGAGATCACCGTCGAGCAGGACGCCGCGGCGGGCATCGGGCCCTTCGAGGCCCGCAGTGTGGCGGTGCTGAACCGCGGCGTACCGGGTTTCGCCGTCGAACCGGACGGCGTCCTGCACACCTCGTTGCTGCGGTCGTGCACCGGCTGGCCCTCGGGCACCTGGATCGACCCGCCGCGCCGCACCGCACCCGACGGGTCGAACTTCCAGCTCCAGCACTGGACCCACACCTTCGACTACGCCATCGCGGCCGGCGACGGCGACTGGCGCGCCGCGGGCATCCCGGGCCGCAGCGCCGAATACTCCCAGCCCCTGCTCGCGGTGCGCACCGACCATCCCGCGGTGGCCGGCGGATTGCCCTGTACCGGTTCACTGTTGGGCGTCGAACCCGCATCCGAGGTGACGCTGGCCGCGCTGAAGGCCACCGGCAACCCGATCGCGGCCGGCAGCAGCGCGCCCGTCGACCCGAGCGCGGGCATCACCCTGCGCCTGGTCCAGACCTCGGGACGGCCGACCGAGGTCGACGTCACCTCGGGGCTCCGGCACCTCGAAGACGTCGAACGACTCGACCTGCTCGAACAGCCGATCGCCGGCAGAAAAGACCTGCGGCTGCACGGTTTCGAGATCGCCACCGTGCGGGCCCGACTCGACCTGCCGCACGTGCTCAACGGCGACCACGCCACCCTGGCGCCGGATGCCGAAGTCGCCCAACCGGTTTACGCCCGGTACTGGCTGCACAACCGCGGCCCCGCACCGTTGGGCGGACTGCCCGCGGTCGCTCATGTGCACCCCACCGAAGCCGCCGGCGCACCGGGCGTGCCCGTGCCGTTGCGCGTCACCGCCGCCAGCGACTGCACCGACGCCACGCTCCACGGCCGGGTCCGCGTGCTGTGCCCCGACGGCTGGTCGGCCACCCCGGACGAACTGCCCTTCGTGCTGCCGCCCGGCGGCTATCTGGAAACCAAAGTGCAGCTGGACCTTCCGGCCGACGCCCCCGCCGGCCGGTATCCGGTGCGGGTCGAGCTGGCGGTGACCGGCGGCGACAAGCACCATCAGGTTCCGGCCGCCTGGCGTCAGATGGTCGAGGACGTCTGTGTCGTCACCGTCGGCGAACCCGGCGACGCCCCGCTGCTGCGGCTGGTCGAGGAACCCCAACCGGTCGACGTCGTCGCCGGGCAACACGGCGACCTGAGCGTCGTTGTCGGCTCGGCCGCGGGTGCGCCGCTGAGCCTGGAGGCGCACCTGATCAGTCCGTGGGGCACCTGGGAATGGTTGGGGCCGGCCGTACTCGGCGCCGATGTGACGGCCGGTGGCACCGTCGCATTCGACTTCGACGTCGCGCCACCGTCGTGGGTCGAGCCCGGACAGTGGTGGGCGCTGATCCGGATCGCCGCGGCCGGCCGGGTGCTCTACACACCGGCGGTATCGGTGCGGGTCCGATGAACCGCATCGCCACCGTCGCTGGACGGGAGATACCCGTCACCGCACTCGACGAACGCGAAACACGTTTGCGGGCAAGCATATTGGCCTCGTCGCTGCCGGCGCCCGGGACCAGTGAGGGCCGCCAGCTGCGGCGCTGGCTGGCCCAGTTGCTCGTCACCGACGAGGTGGTGCGCGTGGCGGCAAGCGAACTCGGGGTCAGCGACGCGGGCGCGCCCACCGAAACCGACCTGCTGCCCGACGCGGCAGCCCGCATGGAGCTCGGCAGTATCGCCGCGGCCGCGCTCGAACAGCCGCTGGCACGGGCGCTGTTCGTTCGGGTGACCGCCGCGGTGCGGATCCCCGACGCGGAGGTCGAGAGCTACCACGCGCGCAACCCGCTGCGGTTCGCGCCGCCGGTACCCGGTCCCGGTGGCTGGTCCACCGCGCCGACCGTCGCCCCCGCACTGGATGAGGTGCGGCCGCAGATCACCGCGTACCTGCTGGCTTCGGCGCGCCGGCGGGCCTTCCGGCACTGGCTCGACGCCCGCCGAGCCGAGTCGGTGCACCTGGCGCCCGGCTACGAACATCCCGGCGACCCGCGTCAGCCCGACCACGTCCACCGGCACTGAAAGCGCACGATGTCCGACCTGACCCTCGCCCTCGACATCGGTGGCACGAAGATCGCCGCGGCCCTCGTCGACCCCGACGGCGCGCTCGTGCACCGCGAGCAGCTCCCCACCCCGCACGCCGACAGCGAGCAGGTGTGGGCGACGGTCGACGTGTTGATCGGGAACGCTCTCGCCGCCGCTGCCGGGCGGCCGGTGCGCGCCGTGGGCGTCGGCTGCGCCGGTCCGATCGATGTGGTCGCGGGCACGGTCAGCCCGCTCAATGTCGTTGCCTGGCGCCGGTTTCCGTTGATTCAGCGCCTCACCGAGCGCACCGGCCTGCCGGTGCGGCTGGCCGGCGACGTCGTCTGCCTGGCCATGGGCGAGCACTGGCGCGGGGCCGGGCAGGGGGCGCAGTTCCTGCTCGGCATGGTGGTGTCCACCGGTATCGGCGGCGGACTGGTGCAGGGCGGTGCGCCGTACCTCGGCCGCACCGGCAATGCCGGCCACATCGGCCACGTCGTCGTCGACCCCGACGGACCGCGCTGCGCCTGCGGCGGTCAGGGCTGCGTGGAGGCGGTGGCCTCGGGTCCGCACCTGGCGCGGTGGGCGCACGAGCACGGCTGGGACGCCCCGCCGGACGCCGATGCGAAGGCACTCGCCGAGGCCGCCGGGCGCGGGAATCCGATTGCGGTGCAGGCATTCTCGCGCGGTGCCGAGGCGATCGCCGTCGCCATCGCGTCGGCGGCCGCCGTCTGCGACCTGGACCTGGTGGTGATCGGCGGCGGCGTGGCGAATGCGGGGGAGGTGCTGTTCGGCCCGTTGCGGGCGGCGCTGCCGCGCTACGCCGGATTGAGCTTCCTGCGCGGCCTGCGGGTGGTGCCCGCCGAACTCGGCGGCGATGCCGGGCTCGTCGGCGCCGCGGCGTTGTGGCGGACCTGAGAAGCGTTGCGCTCCATGTGCTTTCGGCCCCAGTCGCACAGCGCCCACAACACCGGGCCCAGGGTCTTGCCGTACTCCGAGATCGAGTAGTGCACGCACGGCGGCACCGTGCCGGCGTCGTGCCGGTCGATGATGCCGTCGGCCACGAGCTCGTGCAGGTGCCGGATGAGCATGCGCTCGGTGATGCCGGGAATGCTGCGGCGGAGCTCGGCGGTGCGCATCGGCCCGTCCGTGAGCCGCCACAGAATGGTGCCCTTCCAGCGGCCGTCGACCACCGACAGGGCGGCGTCGATCGGGCACTCACCGACTTCCTTCTTCGACACCGCCACGATGCACTCCCGTCGTCGCCTCTACTGACTAATTTGTCAGTACCTTGTTTTTTGTCAGTGTAGTGACCAGGCTCGATGTCATGGAGCACATCGCGCAAGTTCTCACCGTGATCGTCGTCGGCACGCTCGTCGGCGTGGAGTTCGGCGTCGCCGCGTTCACCAACCCGATCCTGGAACGGCTGCCCGACGACGCCTACCGTCAGGCGCGCGCGACGGGCAGCAGGCTCCTCGGGACGGTGATGCCGTTCTGGTACATCGCCGCGGCGGTGCTGCTGGTCGGCGATGCCGTGCTCGTGCCGGCGCCACTCCCCATCGCCGCCGTCGCGGTGATGGGCGTGGTGATGGCCCTGACGCTCACCACGCTGGTGCCGATCAACAACCGCGTCGCGGCGTGGGCGGGTGCTGGCCCTGGCGAGACGCCGACAAGTCGGGAACTCGCTCACCGCTGGGATCGGCTGCACTGGGTACGGGTGGCGCTGTTGCTGGCCGCGTTTGTCCTGGTCACGGTTCCGCGCTGACGAGACTGTGAACTACCTGGAGGGGTAGGCAACAAACTTAGGCAAGACTTAGCTAAGTTGATCTTGTTTAACGGTGGGTGAACAACTCTTCACACGCCAGCAGAATCTGACTTAGTGAGGTATTGGCATGCGCGTCGTCTTCTTCGGTTTCCAGACGTGGGGGGTCAAGACGCTGCAGGCGCTGATCGATCTGGGACACGACGTGCCGATGGTCGTCACGCACCCGACCAGCACGGAGTCGTACAAGGCGATCTTCTCGGACTCCGTCGAGGAACTCGCCCAGGCACACGACATCCCGGTCCACCTGACCATGCGCGCCGACCACGAGACCATCGACCTGGTCAAGCGCTCCGAACCCGACGTCATCGTCGTCAACAGCTGGTACACGCGGATGACGGACGAGCTCTACGACCTGCCGCCGTACGGCACCCTGAACCTGCACGACTCCCTGCTGCCGAAGGGCACCGGTTTCTCCCCGGTCATCTGGTCGCTGATCAGCGGTGAATCGCACATCGGCCTGACCATTCACCGCATGAACGCCGAGCTCGACGCCGGTGACATCCTGGTCCAGCGCTCGCTGTCCATCGGGCCCGACGACACCGGCACCGAACTGGTGATGCGTGGCATCGACCTGATCCCCGGCGCGCTGGACGAGGCGCTGACCGCGCTGGAAGCCGGCACCGCACAGTGGCGTCCGCAGGACAAGGCCGAGCGGACCTACTTCCACAAGCGCTCCGAGCGCGACAGCCTCATCGACTGGAGCTGGCCGGCCGAGGATCTCGAGCGGCTCGTCCGCGCGCTGTCGGACCCCTACCCGCGCGCGTTCACCTTCTACCGCGGTGAGCGGATCGAGGTGCTCGAGTCCAATGTGTCCGAAATCCGCTATGGCGGCACCCCGGGCCGCGTGATCGTGCAGGAGGGCGGCGGCGCGGTGGTGTGCGGCACGCACGCCCACCGCGGCGGCAACCTCGGCCTGGTCATCACGCGGCTCCGCACGGCCGACGGGGTGGAGCACGGGGGAGCGGAGTTCTTCCGCCGCGGCGGTTACCTCACCAGCGAGGCCTGAACCCGTGCCGCCGCTGCTCACATACATCGCGACGCCGGCGTGGCTCATGTCCGTCCGGCGCCGGATGCTCGCGCTGATCCCGGTCCGGTTCCTGCGGCACGTCCTCTATCTCTTGATGATCCGCAGGCGGGGCAACTTCGACGAGCCCGAGACCTTCAACGAGAAGGTGAACTGGCGCATCTTCCACGATCGGCGGGACCGGATCGTCAGGGCCTGCGACAAGATGTGGATGAAGGAGATGGCGCGCGCGGCGTATCCCGGCGCCGATCTCCGGATTCCCGCCACGTACTGGTCCGGTACCGACCTGCGCGACGCACCGGACCTGGCGTCGCTGCCGCCCTGGGTGCTCAAGCCCAATGCCAGCAGTGGCCAGGCGCTGTTCGGCCCCGACCCGCAGCTGGATCTGGCCCGCCTGCGGGACCAGACCAGGAGCTGGTTCCAGGAAACGCCCCTGGAGCTCGGCGAGTGGGGCTACAGCAAAGCGCGCCCCTTGTTGCTGCTCGAGGAACGCATCCCGACCCCGGACGGCGAAGCGCCCGTCGACTACAAGTTCTTCGTCTTCGACGGCCGCGTCGAGCTGATCCAGGTGAACCGGGGCCGGTTCGCCGAGAAGCAGACCACCACCTTCCTGGACGCCGACTGGCGTCAGCTGCCCGTGCGGTGGCGTATTCACCCGGTCGCCCCCGAGGAACGGCCCGTCGAACTGGACAAGATGCTGGAGATCGCGAGCGTCCTCGGCGCCGACTGGGATTTCATCCGCGTCGACCTCTACGCCGTGGACGGCGACGTGTGGTTCGGCGAGTACACCCCGTACCCGGGCACGGGCATGCTGCGCTACGAACCCATGAGCTTCGACCTCGAGCAGGGCCGGCACTGGCGGCTGCCGGCACCGGATGCGGTGCGCCGCGGGCAGCCGTAGCCCCCGGCACCGCCGTTTTGGCTGATCGGCAGGCGATCGGCTACTCTTGTGCAGTTCCACCGAAGACCGTCGGTCACCAAGTAATTGGTTGAAGGTCCAGGCAACGCCTGGCGGCCCACGCAGGAGGACGAGGTTTTCAGAGTTTTTCATTCTGCGCGCCCCGACCTTTCTGTGTCGGGGCGCTCTGCGTTTCCGGGCCGAATCCCCGGCAGTCTCCAGTGGGCCGATGAATACACCACAAGGAGGCATGTATGGCCAAGGCTGACAAAGCCACTGCGGTCGCTGACATTGCCGAACAGTTCAAGGCCTCGACGGCCACTGTCGTGACCGAGTACCGCGGTCTGACGGTTGCCGATCTCGCCGAGCTGCGTCGTTCCCTCGGTGCCGCGACGACCTACACGGTCGCCAAGAACACCCTGGTCAAGCGCGCCGCTTCGGAGGCCGGAGTCGAGGGCCTCGACGACCTGTTCGCAGGTCCGACCGCCATCGCGTTCATCACCGGCGAGCCGGTCGATGCCGCGAAGGCAATCAAGAAGTTCGCGAAGGATCACAAGCAGCTCGTCATCAAGGGCGGCTACATGGACGGCGCTGCGCTGTCCGTGGCCCAGGTGGAGAAGATCGCCGACCTCGAGTCGCGCGAAGTGCTGCTGTCCAAGCTGGCCGGCGCCATGAAGGCAAAGCAGTCTCAGACCGCCGCGCTGTTCGCCGCGCCCGCGTCTCAGATCGCCCGCCTGGCGGCCGCTCTGCAGGACAAGAAGGCTTCCTAGAAGCCTCAGTGCCGGCTGTCCAACCGCGCACTAGACCAACAAAACACAGAAACAAGGAAGGACCATTCACATGGCCAAGCTGTCCACCGAAGAACTGCTCGACGCGTTCAAGGAAATGACCCTGCTGGAGCTCTCGGAGTTCGTGAAGCAGTTCGAGGAGACCTTCGACGTCACCGCCGCCGCTCCGGTCGCCGTTGCCGCCGCCCCCGCCGCCGGTGGCGCTGCCGCTGAGGCCGGCGAAGAGCAGTCCGAGTTCGACGTCATCCTCGAGGGTGCCGGCGACAAGAAGATCGGCGTCATCAAGGTCGTCCGCGAGATCGTTTCCGGCCTGGGCCTGAAGGAAGCCAAGGACCTGGTCGACGGCGCCCCCAAGCCGCTGCTGGAGAAGGTCTCGAAGGAGGCCGCCGAGGACGCCAAGGCCAAGCTCGAGGCTGCCGGCGCTTCGGTGTCCGTCAAGTAAGTTCGCCAGAACTGACGTTTTCCCCCGGAGTCCCTTGTGGACTCCGGGGGATTTCGCTTTTCAGGGGATATAAATCGGGGCATTTCGGACCATTCGGGGGACGATGGAGTAGTTGGCTCCGCGCCCATCGGGGTGACTTTGTGGCGGGCCGTCCGATAGTTGGAACAAGGTGCAACAGGCCGCGATCGATGCGCTACAGTGACTCAAGCCACAGGCAGGGCAGCAAATGGCGCGCGAGCGCTGGCGGAAGGGATCTCACGTGGGCGTTCAAATCGACGTAACGGGACTGAGCAAGTCCTTTGGGTCGTCGAAGATTTGGGAAGACGTCACCTTGACCATTCCCGCCGGTGAGGTCAGCGTCATGCTGGGCCCGTCCGGTACCGGTAAGTCGGTGTTCCTGAAGTCCCTGATCGGCCTGCTGCGCCCCGAGCGCGGCTCGATCGTCATCGACGGCACCAACATCATCGAGTGCTCGGCCAAGGAGCTCTACGAGATCCGCACCCTGTTCGGTGTGCTGTTCCAGGACGGCGCGCTGTTCGGCTCGATGAACATCTACGACAACACGGCCTTCCCGCTGCGCGAGCACACCAAGAAGTCCGAGTCCGAGATCCGCAAAATCGTCATGGAGAAGCTGGACGTCGTGGGTATGCCCAACGACGGTCACAAGTTCCCGGGCGAAATCTCCGGTGGTATGCGCAAGCGTGCCGGTCTGGCCCGCGCCCTCGTGCTCGACCCCAAGATCATCCTGGTCGACGAGCCGGACTCCGGTCTGGACCCAGTCCGTACCGCCTACCTGTCGCAGCTGCTGATCGACATCAACGCCCAGATCGACGCCACGGTCCTGATCGTTACCCACAACATCAACATCGTGCGTACGGTGCCGGACAACATCGGCATGCTCTACCGCAAGCACCTGGTCATGTTCGGCCCCCGCGAGGTGCTGCTGACCAGTGAGGAGCCCGCGGTCAAGCAGTTCCTCAACGGTCGTCGTATCGGCCCGATCGGTATGTCCGAGGAGAAGGACGCCGCCACCGCCGCCGCCGAGCAGGCCGCGATCGATGCCGGTCACTCCGACGGTGGTGTCGAGGAGATCGAGGGCGTGCCGCCGCAGATCGCCGTCACCCCGGGTATGCCGGTCCGCCAGGCCGTCGCCCGTCGTCAGGCCCGGGTGCGCTCGATCCTGCACACCCTGCCGCCCGCCGCGCAGGCCGCCATCCTCGAGGACCTCAACAAGAGTGGCGCCAACGACGACCCGGTGACCGCCCAGATTCCGCGGGCCTGATCCGCAGAACGCCGAAAATCGCGCCCGGGCTGAACCAGCCCGGGCGCGATTTGTGTCGGCGGGCGGGCGCTGCGGGCGCCGCTGAGGCGTGGCGAGAGGGCGGACGGCCGGTGATCTTGGTCACGGCGCGTCCGTCGGGAACGGCGTGCGGGTGGCGCCTCGGCGCCCGCTGCGTCACGATGAGAGCGCCCCGGTTCGCCAGCTGCCGGCAAAACTCCACACCAAACACCGTGGCAAGTCTTGACTGACGCCCGCAAACGGGCCAATCTGTTGGGCAGCATGTATTCGAGAGTTGTGTTGATGGGTTCAGACGCCAGCCAGCGTTATCCGTTAGAACTCTCTCCAAACATGCCGTGGTTGAGGAATGCGCCGTCCTACGCTAATGTTGGACGTTGCGCTGGCTGCATCCTGCCCACCTCACCCGCACCTGACACCTTCTAGCCTGAGTCTTGCTCAGTGATCTAGACGCGTGCCCTGTGTCCTGTAAGGCCCGGACTGTGAGAACGCCAGCCGGACCGACGCAGATAGAGCGGCAATTCGGACCGGTTTCGACCGGCACCGGAATGGTCGCATCAGGTGCTGGAAGGACGCATCTTGGCAGTCTCTCGCGAGAGCAAGTCAGTAGATTCCAACAACTCCGTCCCAGGAGCGCCGAACCGAGTCTCGTTCGCCAAGCTGCGCGAACCACTTGAGGTTCCGGGCCTGCTCGATGTGCAGACGGATTCCTTCGAGTGGCTGATCGGCTCGGACCGCTGGCGCTCGAAGGCAGTCGACCGCGGTGACATCAATCCGGTCGGTGGCCTCGAAGAGGTCCTCGCCGAGCTGTCGCCGATCGAGGACTTCGCCGGCACCCTGTCGCTGAGCTTCTCCGACCCGCGCTTCGACGAGGTCAAGGCTCCGGTCGACGAGTGCAAGGAAAAGGACCAGACGTACGCGGCCCCGCTGTTCGTCACGGCTGAGTTCATCAACAACACCACCGGCGAGATCAAGAGCCAGACGGTCTTCATGGGTGACTTCCCGATGATGACCGAAAAGGGCACCTTCATCATCAACGGCACCGAGCGCGTCGTCGTGTCGCAGCTCGTCCGTTCGCCCGGTGTGTACTTCGACGAGTCCATCGACAAGGCCACCGAGAAGACCCTGCACAGCGTCAAGATCATCCCGGGCCGTGGCGCCTGGCTGGAGTTCGACGTCGACAAGCGCGACACCGTCGGTGTCCGCATCGACCGCAAGCGCCGCCAGCCCGTCACCGTGCTGCTGAAGGCACTCGGCTGGACCAACGAGCAGATCCGTGAGCGCTTCGGCTTCTCCGAGATCATGATGGGCACCCTCGAGAAGGACCCGACCGCCGGTCCCGACGAGGCGCTGCTGGACATCTACCGGAAGCTGCGCCCGGGCGAGCCGCCGACCAAGGAGTCGGCGCAGACCCTGCTGGAGAACCTGTTCTTCAAGGAGAAGCGTTACGACCTGGCCCGCGTGGGCCGGTACAAGGTCAACAAGAAGCTGGGCCTGCACGACGGCAACCCGGCCCAGGTGACCGCGACGACGCTGACCGAAGAGGACATCGTCGCCACCATCGAGTACCTGGTGCGCCTGCACGACGGTGACAAGACCATGACCGCCCCCGGCGGCGTCGAGGTCCCCGTCGAGGTCGACGACATCGACCACTTCGGCAACCGTCGTCTGCGCACCGTGGGCGAGCTGATCCAGAACCAGATCCGGGTCGGCCTGTCGCGTATGGAGCGCGTCGTCCGCGAGCGCATGACCACGCAGGACGTCGAGGCGATCACCCCGCAGACCCTGATCAACATCCGTCCCGTCGTGGCGGCGATCAAGGAGTTCTTCGGCACGTCGCAGCTGTCGCAGTTCATGGACCAGAACAACCCGCTGTCGGGTCTGACCCACAAGCGTCGTCTGTCGGCGCTGGGCCCCGGTGGTCTGTCCCGTGAGCGCGCCGGCCTCGAGGTCCGCGACGTCCACTCGTCGCACTACGGCCGCATGTGCCCGATCGAGACCCCTGAAGGCCCGAACATCGGTCTGATCGGCTCGCTGTCGGTGTACGCGCGGGTGAACCCGTTCGGCTTCATCGAGACCCCGTACCGCAAGGTCGTCGACGGCATCGTCACCGATCAGATCGACTACCTGACCGCCGACGAGGAGGACCGCCACGTCGTGGCGCAGGCCAACTCGCCGCTGGACGCGAACGGTCACTTCACCGAGGAGAAGATCCTCGTCCGTCGTAAGGGCGGCGAGGTCGAGTTCGTCTCGGCGAACGACGTCGACTACATGGACGTCTCGCCGCGCCAGATGGTGTCGGTCGCGACCGCGATGATCCCGTTCCTGGAGCACGACGACGCCAACCGCGCCCTGATGGGTGCGAACATGCAGCGTCAGGCGGTTCCGCTGGTGCGCAGCGAGGCCCCGCTGGTCGGTACCGGCATGGAGCTGCGTGCCGCCATCGACGCCGGTGACGTCGTCGTCGCCGACAAGTCGGGTGTCATCGAAGAGGTGTCCGCCGACTACGTCACCGTCATGGCTGACGACGGCTCGCGGCACACCTACCGGATGCGCAAGTTCAACCGCTCTAACCACGGCACGTGCGCCAACCAGCGCCCGATCGTGGACTCGGGTCAGCGTGTCGAGGCCGGCCAGGTCATCGCCGACGGCCCCTGCACCGAGAACGGTGAAATGGCCCTCGGTAAGAACCTGCTCGTGGCAGTCATGCCGTGGGAAGGCCACAACTACGAGGACGCCATCATCCTGAGCCAGCGGCTCGTGGAGCAGGACGTGCTCACCTCGATCCACATCGAGGAGCACGAGATCGATGCCCGCGACACCAAGCTGGGCGCCGAGGAGATCACCCGGGACATCCCGAACGTCTCCGATGAGGTGCTGGCTGACCTCGACGAGCGCGGCATCGTCCGCATCGGCGCCGAGGTCCGCGACGGCGACATCCTGGTCGGCAAGGTCACCCCGAAGGGTGAGACCGAGCTGACGCCGGAAGAGCGCCTGCTGCGTGCCATCTTCGGTGAGAAGGCCCGTGAGGTCCGCGACACCTCGCTGAAGGTGCCGCACGGTGAGTCCGGCAAGGTCATCGGCGTCCGCGTGTTCTCGCGCGAGGACGACGACGATCTGCCCGCCGGTGTCAACGAGCTGGTCCGCGTCTACGTGGCCCAGAAGCGCAAGATCTCCGACGGTGACAAGCTCGCCGGCCGCCACGGCAACAAGGGCGTCATCGGCAAGATCCTGCCGATCGAGGACATGCCGTTCATGCCTGACGGCACCCCGGTGGACATCATCCTGAACACGCACGGTGTGCCGCGTCGTATGAACATCGGCCAGATCCTGGAAACCCACCTCGGGTGGGTCGCCAAGGCCGGCTGGAACATCGAGGGCGAGCCCGAGTGGGCGGCGAACCTGCCCGAGGGCATGCACAGCGCGCCGCGCGACAGCATCGTCGCCACCCCGGTGTTCGACGGTGCCCGCGAGAACGAGCTGCAGGGCCTGCTGGGCTCGACGCTGCCGAACCGCGACGGCGACGTCATGGTCAACGCCGACGGCAAGGCCACGCTGTTCGACGGTCGTTCCGGCGAGCCGTTCCCGTACCCGGTCACGGTCGGCTACATGTACATCCTGAAGCTGCACCACCTGGTGGACGACAAGATTCACGCGCGTTCGACCGGTCCGTACTCGATGATCACCCAGCAGCCGCTCGGTGGTAAGGCGCAGTTCGGTGGCCAGCGGTTCGGTGAGATGGAGTGCTGGGCCATGCAGGCCTACGGTGCGGCGTACACGCTGCAGGAGCTGCTGACCATCAAGTCCGACGACACCGTCGGTCGCGTGAAGGTCTACGAGGCGATCGTCAAGGGCGAGAACATCCCCGAGCCGGGTATCCCGGAGTCGTTCAAGGTTCTGCTCAAGGAACTCCAGTCGCTGTGCCTCAACGTCGAGGTGCTGTCTTCGGACGGTGCCGCGATCGAGATGCGCGACAGCGACGACGAGGACCTGGAGCGCACCGCCGCGAACCTGGGTATCAACCTGTCGCGCAACGAGTCCGCGTCCGTCGAGGACCTCGCCTAAACCGTCCGCCCGTAGTCAGCTTTTTCTGATTCATACACCCGCAAGGGGAAAGGGAGTTACGTGCTAGACGTCAACTTCTTCGATGAACTCCGCATCGGCCTGGCCACCGCGGAAGACATCCGTAATTGGTCGTACGGCGAGGTCAAGAAGCCGGAGACCATCAACTACCGCACGCTCAAGCCGGAAAAGGACGGCCTGTTCTGCGAGAAGATCTTCGGACCTACTCGCGACTGGGAGTGCTACTGCGGTAAGTACAAGCGCGTCCGCTTCAAGGGCATCGTCTGCGAGCGCTGTGGCGTCGAGGTGACTCGTGCCAAGGTGCGTCGTGAGCGCATGGGCCACATCGAGCTGGCCGCGCCGGTCACCCACATCTGGTACTTCAAGGGCGTTCCGTCGCGCTTGGGCTACCTGCTGGACCTGGCCCCGAAGGATCTGGAAAAGATCATCTACTTCGCGGCCTACGTCATCACCTCGGTCGACACCGAGATGCGGCACAACGAGCTGTCGACGCTCGAGGCCGAGATGGTCGTCGAGAAGAAGGCCGTTGAAGATCAACGGGACCTCGATCTCGCCGAGCGCGCGCAGAAGCTCGAGCAGGACCTGGCCGAGCTGGAGAAGGAAGGCGCCAAGTCCGACGTCCGCCGCAAGGTGCGCGACGGTGGCGAGCGCGAGATGCGTCAGCTCCGCGACCGGGCCCAGCGTGAGCTGGACCGGCTCGACGAAATCTGGACCACCTTCACCAAGCTGGCCCCGAAGCAGCTCATCGTGGACGAGGTGCTGTACCGCGAGCTGCAGGACCGCTACGGCGAGTACTTCACCGGTGCCATGGGTGCCGAGTCGATCAAGAAGCTCATCGAGACCTTCGACATCGACGCCGAGGCCGAGTCGCTGCGCGACACCATCAAGAACGGCAAGGGCCAGAAGAAGCTGCGCGCCCTCAAGCGTCTGAAGGTCGTCGCCGCGTTCCAGCAGTCCGGCAACTCGCCCATGGGCATGGTGCTCGACGCCGTTCCGGTGATCCCGCCGGAGCTGCGCCCGATGGTTCAGCTGGACGGTGGCCGCTTCGCGACCTCCGACCTGAACGACCTCTACCGCCGCGTCATCAACCGCAACAACCGGTTGAAGCGACTGATCGACCTCGGTGCGCCCGAGATCATCGTCAACAACGAAAAGCGCATGCTGCAGGAGTCTGTGGACGCGCTGTTCGACAACGGCCGTCGTGGCCGGCCGGTCACCGGTCCGGGCAACCGTCCGCTCAAGTCGCTGTCCGACCTGCTCAAGGGCAAGCAGGGCCGCTTCCGTCAGAACCTGCTGGGTAAGCGCGTCGACTACTCGGGCCGTTCGGTCATCGTCGTCGGCCCGCAGCTCAAGCTGCACCAGTGTGGTCTGCCGAAGCTCATGGCCCTCGAGCTGTTCAAGCCGTTCGTGATGAAGCGTCTGGTCGACCTGAATCACGCGCAGAACATCAAGAGCGCCAAGCGCATGGTCGAGCGTCAGCGTCCCCAGGTGTGGGATGTCCTCGAAGAGGTCATCGCCGAGCACCCGGTGCTGCTGAACCGTGCACCTACGCTGCACCGCCTGGGTATCCAGGCCTTCGAGCCGCAGCTGGTGGAAGGCAAGGCCATCCAGCTGCACCCGCTGGTGTGTGAGGCGTTCAACGCCGACTTCGACGGTGACCAGATGGCCGTGCACCTCCCGCTGTCGGCGGAGGCGCAGGCCGAGGCGCGCATCCTGATGCTGTCGTCGAACAACATCCTGTCGCCGGCGTCGGGCCGCCCGCTCGCCATGCCGCGTCTGGACATGGTGACCGGTCTGTTCTTCCTGACCACGCAGATCGACGGTGACCTCGGCGAGTTCACGCCGGCCACCAACGATCAGCCGGAGACCGGCGTCTACAGCAGCCCGGCCGAGGCCATCATGGCCATGGACCGCGGTGCGCTGTCGGTGCGCGCGAAGATCAAGGTCCGCCTGACGCACCTGCGTCCGCCGGCCGAGATCGAGCAGCAGCTGTTCGAGAACGGCTGGAAGCCGGGCGACGCGTGGACCGCGGAGACCACCCTGGGTCGCGTGCTCTTCAACGAGCTGCTGCCGAAGGGCTACCCGTTCGTCGACAAGCAGATGCACAAGAAGGTCCAGGCGGCGATCATCAACGATCTCGCCGAGCGCTACCCGATGATCGTCGTGGCGCAGACCGTCGACAAGCTGAAGGACGCCGGTTTCCACTGGGCGACCCGCTCGGGCGTGACGGTCTCGATGGCCGACGTTCTGGTGCCGCCGCAGAAGCAGGAAATCCTGGAGCGCTACGAGGGCCAGGCCGACGCGATCGAGAAGAAGTACCAGCGCGGTGGTCTGAACCATGAGGAGCGCAACGAGTCGCTGGTCAAGATCTGGCAGCAGGCCACGGAAGAGGTCGGTAAGGCTCTGGAGGACTACTACCCGGCGGACAACCCGATCATCACGATCGTGAAGTCGGGCGCCACGGGTAACCTCACCCAGACCCGCACCCTGGCCGGCATGAAGGGTCTGGTGACGAACCCGAAGGGTGAGTTCATCCCGCGGCCCATCAAGTCGTCCTTCCGCGAGGGCCTGACGGTGTTGGAGTACTTCATCAACACCCACGGTGCTCGTAAGGGTCTGGCCGATACCGCTCTGCGTACCGCCGACTCGGGCTACCTGACCCGTCGTCTGGTCGACGTGTCGCAGGACGTCATCGTCCGCGAGACCGACTGTGAGACCGAGCGCGGCGTCATCGTCACGCTGGCCGAGGTCCAGGCCGACGGTTCGCTGGTGCGCGATGCGCACGTCGAGACGTCCGCCTACGCGCGGACCCTGGCCACCGATGCGGTCGACGCGAACGGCAACGTCATCGTCGAGCGCGGCCACGATCTCGGTGACCCGGCGATCGAGGCCCTGCTGGCTGCGGGTATCTCGACGGTCAAGGTGCGTTCGGTGCTGACCTGTGCCACCGGCACCGGTGTGTGTGCCAAGTGCTACGGCCGCTCGATGGCCACCGGCAAGCTGGTCGACATCGGCGAGGCCGTCGGTATCGTCGCCGCCCAGTCCATCGGTGAGCCCGGTACCCAGCTGACGATGCGTACCTTCCACCAGGGTGGTGTTACCGGTGGCGCCGACATCGTCGGTGGTCTGCCGCGCGTCCAGGAGCTGTTCGAGGCCCGCGTGCCCCGCAACGTCGCTCCGATCGCCGACGTGGCCGGCCGGGTGCAGCTGGAAGAGGACGACAAGTTCTACAAGATCACCATCGTTCCCGACGATGGTGGCGAGGAAGTCGTCTACGACAAGCTGCCGCGTCGTAACCGCCGCCTGCGCGTCTTCAAGCACGACGACGGCACCGAGCGCCTGTTGGCCGATGGTGACCACGTCGAGGTCGGCCAGCAGCTCATGGAGGGTTCGGCGAACCCCCACGAGGTGCTCCGCGTCCAGGGCCCCCGCGAGGTGCAGATTCACCTCGTCAAGGAGGTCCAGGAGGTCTACCGCGCACAGGGTGTGTCGATCCACGACAAGCACATCGAGGTCATCGTTCGCCAGATGCTGCGTCGCGTGACGATCATCGACTCGGGCTCGACGGAGTTCCTGCCCGGTTCGCTGACCGAGCGCAGCGAGTTCGAGACCGAGAACCGTCGCGTCGTGGCCGAGGGTGGCGAGCCCGCGGCCGGACGTCCGGTGCTGATGGGTATCACGAAGGCATCGCTGGCCACGGACTCGTGGCTGTCGGCGGCGTCGTTCCAGGAGACCACTCGCGTGCTGACCGATGCGGCGATCAACTGCCGTAGCGACAAGCTGCAGGGTCTGAAGGAGAACGTGATCATCGGTAAGTTGATCCCGGCTGGTACGGGCATCAACCGGTACCGCAACATCCAGGTCCAGCCGACCGAGGAAGCCCGCGCTGCGGCGTACACGATCCCGTCCTACGAGGATCAGTACTACAGCCCGGACTTCGGTCAGGCCACTGGTGCTGCCGTGCCGCTGGATGACTACGGCTACAGCGACTACCGCTAATCAGTCGAGGAAAAGGCCCCCGCTCTGCGCGGGGGCCTTTTTCATTTCCGGGTGTCCTGACCTCCGACCGAGCGATTCTGAACGCCGACCCGAGGCCCCTCGCCGGTCAACGCGTCGACGTGGCCCGCGGCATGGGTTCATGCGCGCCGCGCAACTAGGCTGGGCCACATGCTGATTGGTTCGCACGTCGACAACACCGATCCTCTGGCCGCGGCCGCTGCCGACGGCGCCGATGTGGTGCAGTTCTTCCTGGGCAACCCGCAGAGCTGGAAGAAGCCCGCGCCCCGCGAGGACGCCGAGATCCTGCGGGCGTCGACGGTGCCGCTGTACGTCCACGCGCCGTACCTGATCAACGTCGCGTCGGCCAACAACAAGGTGCGCATCCCGTCGCGCAAGATCCTGCAGGACACGTGCGATGCCGCGTCCGAGATCGGCGCGACGGCCGTGATCGTGCACGGCGGTCATGCCGACGACAACGACATGGAGGCCGGCTTCGAGCGGTGGGTGAAGGCGCTCGACGCCCTCAAGACCGACATGCCCGTGTACCTGGAGAACACCGCCGGCGGCGATCACGCCATGGCGCGGCACTTCGACACCATCGCCCGGCTGTGGGACCGCATCGGCGACAAGGGCATCGGTTTCTGCCTGGACACCTGCCATGCCTGGGCGGCGGGGGAGGCGCTGGTCGACGCGGTCGAGCGCATCAAGTCCATCACCGGCCGGATCGATCTGGTGCACTGCAACGACTCCCGGGACGCCGCCGGTTCCGGCGCCGACCGGCACGCGAATTTCGGTTCGGGCCAGATCGACCCGCAGTTGCTGGCAGCGGTGGTGCGCGCCGCCGACGCTCCCGTCATCTGCGAGACGTCCGAGGACGGCCGGAAGGACGACATCGCGTTCCTGCGCGAGAACGTTTAGTCGGCACCGACAATTGTGATAAACCCGTCGGGTGCAAGACGCCAACACTGAGGTAACAGAGACACCCGACGCCGGTTACGAGCGCGGTCTGTCCGCCAGAACCGTGCAGATGATCGCGATCGGCGGGGCCATCGGCACCGGCCTCTTCTACGGCGCCGGCGGCGCCATCGAGAAGGCCGGTCCCGCGCTGATCCTGGCGTACCTGGCGGCCGGCCTGGCCGTGTTCGTCATCATGCGGGCGCTCGGTGAGCTGCTGGTGTACCGCCCGGTGTCGGGCAGCATCTCGGAATACGCCGAGGAGTTCATGGGCCGGTTCGCCGGTTTCGCGAACGGCTGGACGTACTGGGCGGTGTGGGCCACGACGTGCATGGCCGAGATCACGGTGGCCGGCAAGTATGTGCAGTACTGGCCGTGGGGGCACGACATCCCGCAGTGGGTGACGGCGCTGGTCGTGCTGCTGGTGCTGTTCGCGGCCAACCTGATCTCGGTGAAGATTTTCGGTGAGGCCGAGTTCTGGTTCTCGATGATCAAGGTGACCGCGATCATCGGCATGATCATCATCGGCATCGGTGTGCTGCTGCCGATCGCCGGTTTCGGCCCGGCCACCGGACCGAGCGTGACCAACCTCTGGAACGACGGCGGCTTCTTCCCGACGGGCTTCAGCTCGGCGTTGCTGAGCCTGCAGATCGTGGTGTTCGCCTACGTCGGTGTCGAGCTCGTGGGTGTCACCGCGGGCGAGGCCGAGAACCCGAAGGTGACGCTGCGCAAGGCCATCAACACGCTGCCCTTCCGCATCGGCCTGTTCTACGTCGGCGCGTTGATCGTGATCCTGTCGGTGCAGGGCTGGCGGAACTACCACGCCGGCCACAGCCCGTTCGTCGCGGTTTTCCAGTACCTCAACATCCCGGCCGCCGCGGGCATCGTGAACTTCATCCTGCTCACCGCGGCGCTGTCGTCGTGCAACTCGGGCATCTATTCGACGGGCCGCATGGTGCGCAGCCTCGCGCAGCGCGGTGACGCGCCCGCCGGTCTGCAGGCGCTGAGCAGCCGGCACGTGCCGATGCTCGCCATCTGCTTCTCGGCCCTGACCATGGGCGTCGGTGTCCTGGTGAACTACCTGTCGCCGGACAAGGCGTTCGCCTACATCACCTCGGTGTCGACCATCGGCATCATCTTCGTGTGGGGCTCGATCCCGGTGTCGCACTTCATCTATCGCCAGCGGGTGGCCGCCGGTGTGTTGCCGGCGTCGGACTACCGCCTGCCGGGCGCGCCGTACACGACGTTCCTGGCGCTCGGGTTCCTGGCACTCGTCGTCGTGCTGCTGTTCTTCACCGACGACGGACGGACCGCGATCCTGGTGGGTGCCATCTGGTTCGTCATCGTGACGCTGGGTTACTTCGTGCACCGTGGCGACCGCGCGACCGAGGTCGTGGCGCGGCACTAGCGAATCGCGGCTCCACGACGCGGGTCGGCACCGTTCACGGCTGCAACGACAGCCAGGTGCCGTGGTCGGCGACGCGCAGGGCCGCGGTGATGCCGGCGTCGTCGAAGGCACGGGCGATGTCGTCGCGGCCTTCGGTGAAGTGTGCCCAACCGTCGTAGTGGACAGGGATGTTGACCGGGGCGCCCAGGACCGCGGCGGCGGCCGCGGTTCGGATGCTGTCGAGACTGACCGCCCGATGCCGGAACTTGCCGGGCACGCGAGCGGCACCGGCGTGCAGGATGGCTGCGTCGATGGTGCCGATGCGACGGGCGATCTCGCCGACAGTCCGGAGAGAGGCGTTGTCGCCGCTGATGTAGACCGTGGGCAGTGCGGTACCGGAAAGCACGAACCCGATGACTTCGCAGTTGACGTACCCGTCGGGGTCGCGGTCGCCGTCTTCGGGACCGTGGACGGCAGGGACGGCGGTGACGTTGAGCTCGCCGGTGTCGGGCCGGGTGAGGGTGTAGGTGCTCCACGGTCGCAACCCGACAGCCGGCGTGCCCAGTCGCCTGGCTGCGCCGATCGTGGTGAGCAGGACCGGTGCGTTCTCGGCGAAGGCGCGGCCGCGCTCGTCGAAGTTGTCAACGTGGTTGTCGTGGCTGACGAGGACGACGTCGACGGCGCCGATCTGCTCCTCGGTGACGGTCGGGCCGCGGGTTTTCGTCAAGTACCCCTGCGGGCCGGGGGCGTCGAAGGTCGGGTCGCTGACGATGCGTAGGCCGCCGAGATCGAGCACGGTGGTCGGGCCGCCGACGACCAGCGCAGCGCAATCCTGTCGGGCCAGAGGCATGGTGGGACTCCTGGGAGTTGCGTGTCTGCTGACATTCATCGTTCAGCTCCGCCGCGAGTGTATTGAGATTTCTCCACTTGATCGCCGGACCGCATTCCGCCATTCATATATACAGTTCTTGTGCGACTGTCGTAAAAATGTAATAGTGGGGACATGGCCGATACCCATGTCGTGACCAATCAGGTCCCGCCGCTGGAGAACTACAACCCCGCCACCTTCCCGGCGCTCGCCGAGGCCCTCATCGGCGAAGGCGGGGAGTGGGGTGTCGACGAGGTCCACGAGGTCGGTGCGCTCGGCGGCAGCCGGGTCGCGCAGCGCTGGGGTGAGCTCGCGGACCGCAACGTCCCGATCCTGCACACGCACGACCGCTACGGGCACCGCGTCGACGAGGTCGAATACGACCCCGCCTACCACCAGCTGATGAACGCCGCGGTGACGCACGGCCTGCACGGCGCCCCGTGGGCCGACGACCGTCCCGGTGCGCACGTCGTCCGCGCGGCGAAGATGTCGGCCTGGACCCCGGAGCCGGGCCACGTCTGCCCGATCTCGATGACGTACGCCGTCGTCCCGGCACTGCGGTTCAACCCCGAACTGGCCAAGGTCTACGAACCGCTGCTGACCAGCCGGGTCTACGACCCCGAGCTGAAAGTGCCTGCCACCAAAGCCGGTATCACCGCCGGCATGTCGATGACCGAGAAGCAGGGCGGCTCCGACGTGCGCGCCGGCACCACGCAGGCCACGCCCAACGGTGACGGCAGCTACTCGCTGCGCGGCCACAAGTGGTTCACCTCGGCGCCGATGGGCGACATGTTCCTCGTCCTCGCGCAGGCACCGGGCGGACTGTCGTGCTTCTTCCTGCCCCGCGTCCTGCCCGACGGCACCCGCAACCGCATGTTCATCCAGCGGCTCAAGGACAAGCTCGGAAACCACGCCAACGCCTCCAGCGAGATCGAGTACGACGGCGCGACCGTCTGGCTCGTCGGCGAGGAGGGCCGCGGCGTGCCGACCATCATCGAGATGGTCAACCTGACCCGCCTGGACTGCACGCTCGGCAGCGCCACCAGCATGCGCACCGGCCTGACCCAGGCCGTGCACCACGCCCAGCACCGCAAGGCGTTCGGCGCCTACCTGATCGACCAGCCGCTGATGCGCAACGTGCTGGCCGACATGGCCGTCGAAGCCGAGGCCGCCACCATGCTGGCGATGCGCATGGCCGGCGCCACCGACCGCGCCGTCCGCGGTGACGAACGCGAAAGCCTGTTCCGCCGCATCGGTCTGGCCGCGGCCAAGTACTGGGTGTGCAAGCGGGCGACGCCGCACGCCGCGGAGGCCATGGAGTGCTTCGGCGGCAACGGTTACGCCGAGGAATCGGGTATGCCGCGGCTCTACCGCGAGGCCCCGCTGATGGGCATCTGGGAAGGCTCGGGCAACGTCAGCGCGCTCGACACGCTGCGCGCCATGGCGACCAAGCCCGAGTGCATCGAGGTGCTGTTCGACGAGTTGGCGCAGGCGCGGGACCCGCGCCTGGACACCCACGTCAACGCGCTCAAGGCGCAGCTCACCGATCCGGCGACCCTCGAATACCGCGGCCGCAAGGTGGCCGAGGACATCTCGCTGGCGCTGCAGGGCGCGCTGCTGGTGCGTCACGGGCACCCCGCGGTGGCCGAGGCGTTCCTCGTCAGCCGTCTCGACCGCCAGTGGGGCGGCGCGTTCGGCACCCTGCCGACGGGCCTCGACCTTGCGCCCATCATCGAACGCGCCCTCGTCAAGGGCTGATTTTCTACTGCCGAGCAGACGTAAGACTGCTCGCGGGAAGGCTGAGCTGGTGGATTTCGACAACCTGAAGACCATGACCTACGAGGTCACCGATCGCGTCGCGCGGATCACCTTCAACCGTCCGGAGAAGGGCAACTCGATCGTCGCGGACACACCGCTGGAACTCGCCGCGTGCGTCGAACGCGCTGATCTCGACCCGAACGTGCACGTGATCCTGGTGTCCGGCCGCGGCGAAGGCTTCTGTGCGGGTTTCGATCTGAGCGCCTACGCCGACGGCACCGGGGCCGCCGGCGGCTCCGAGCACCAGGGCACCGTGCTCGACGGCCACACGCAGGCCGTCAACCATCTGCCGAACCAGCCCTGGGATCCGATGATCGACTACCAGATGATGAGCCGGTTCGTCCGTGGCTTCTCCAGCCTGATGCACTGCGACAAACCGACCGTCGTGAAAATCCACGGTTACTGCGTGGCCGGCGGTACCGACATCGCGCTGCACGCCGACCAGGTGATCGCGGCCTCCGACGCCAAGATCGGCTACCCCCCGATGCGGGTGTGGGGCGTGCCGGCGGGCGGGTTGTGGGCGCATCGCCTGGGTGACCAGCGCGCGAAACGTCTGCTGTTCACGGGGGATTGCATCACCGGGGCGCAGGCCGCCGAATGGGGTCTGGCGGTCGAGGCCCCGGAGCCCGAGGACCTCGACGAGCGCACCGAGCGGCTCGTCGCGCGCATTGCGGCGATGCCGGTGAACCAGCTGATCATGGCGAAGCTGGCGTGCAATACCTCGCTGCTGCAGCAGGGCGTCGCGACCAGCCGGATGGTCAGCACGGTGTTCGACGGCATCGCCCGGCACACGCCCGAGGGACATGCCTTCGTCGCCGACGCCGTCGAGCACGGGTTCCGGCAGGCGGTGCGGCACCGCGACGAGCCCTTCGGTGATGCGGGCCGGGTGGCCTCCGGGGTCTGACGGCCATGCCTGAGCTGAAGCGGATGACCGCCCGGTCGGTGGTGCTCAGCGTGCTGCTGGGTGCCCACCCGGCGTGGGCGTCCGCGGCCGAGTTGGTCCGGCTCACGTCGGATTTCGACATCAAGGAGCAGACGCTGCGGGTGGCGCTGACGCGCATGGTCAGCGCCGGCGACTTGGTGCGATCGGCCGACGGCTATCGGCTCGCCGACCGGCTGCTGGCGCGGCAACGACGGCAGGACGCCGCCATCGACCCGAAGACCCGGCCCTGGCACGGCGAGTGGACGACGGTTGTCATCACCACCGTCGGCGCCGATGCCCGCACCCGGGCGGACCTGCGAAACGACCTGCTGCAGAACAGGTTCGGTGAGCTCCGTGAGGGCCTGTGGCTGCGGCCGGCCAATCTGGCCGGCGAGCTCCCGGCGGAGGTCACGGCCAACGCCCGGATACTGACCAGCCGGGACGACGATCCGGCGGGCCTGGCCGGCGTGCTGTGGGACCTGCCTGACTGGAGCGGTACCGCGCGGCAACTGCTCGATGAGATCGCCTCGGCCGGTGACGTGCCCGGCCGGTTCGTGGCGGCGGCCGCCATCGTCCGGCACCTGTTGTCCGACCCCGTACTCCCTGCCGAACTGCTCCCCGGTGACTGGCCCGGCGAGCAGCTCCGGCAGGCCTACGCAGACTTCGCCGCCGAATTGATCGGCCGGCGCGACGAGATGGAGGCACCATGACCGAACCTGTGCGCGTCGAGAAGAACGGGCCGGTGACGACGGTCATCATCGACCGGCCCGGTGCCCGCAACGCCGTCAACGGGCCGACGGCAGCCGCGCTCCACCAGGCGTTCGACGAGTTCGACCGCGACGACTCCGCCGCCGTGGCGGTGTTGTGGGGCGACCACGGAACGTTCTGTGCCGGAGCGGATCTCAAGGCGTTCGGCACCCCGGAGATGAACCAGACGCACCGGACGGGACCGGGGCCGATGGGCCCGAGCCGGATGATGCTCTCCAAGCCGGTGATCGCCGCGGTCAGCGGCTACGCCGTCGCGGGCGGACTGGAGCTGGCGGTGTGGTGCGACCTGCGTGTCGTCGAGGAGGACGCGACGCTCGGCGTGTTCTGCCGGCGCTGGGGCGTCCCCCTCATCGACGGTGGCACGGTCCGGTTGCCGCGGCTGATCGGACACAGCCGGGCCATGGACCTGATCCTGACGGGCCGCGCCGTCGACGCCGCGGAGGCGCTGCAGATCGGTCTGGCCAACCGGGTCGTCCCGCACGGGCAGGCCCGTGAGAAGGCCGAAGAGCTGGCCCACGAACTCGCGGCGTTGCCGCAGTTGTGTCTGCGCGCCGACCGGATGTCGGCGCTGCGGCAGTGGGGCGAATCGGAGGAATCCGCAATGGAATTCGAGTTCGCCAGCCTGGCGCAGGTGGCCGAGGAGTCGCTCGCGGGGGCGCAGCGGTTCGCCGGGGGAGCGGGCCGGCACGGCGCGAAGGCGTGAGGGCTAACCCTTGGTGACGGTATTGCCGGTGCCGGTGTTGTTGACCTTCGGCGACCCGTCCTTGTAGGTGACGGTGGCGTGCATGCCGACGACGTCGAGCTCCTGGTCGACCTTGTCGAATGTCACCTTGTTGTCGGTGCCGCCGATGTTCGCCTTGGAGCAGGTGCCCTTGACGGTCAGCGTGTTGTTGGCACCGCCGACGGTCAGCGATTTGCCGGTGCCGCAATCGATTTCCCGGGTGGTGCCGACGGCGCTGTAGTTGATGGTGTTGCCCACCTCGACCTGCGCGGTCGTCGGCACCGCGGAAGTCCCGGTGGTGCCTGCCGCAGTCGAGCTGCCGCCCGACGTGCTGTCCTGCGAACCGCAGCCGGTCAGCACCAGAGCGGCAGCGGCGACGACGCCCGCCGCCATCGCGATTCGGTTGGGGTTCATACGGTGTCCCTCCCTGTCGGCGTTACCGGCACCCGCTGCGGACCCGGTCAGGGGATCTTGTTGAGCCGGTTGCCCAATCCCAGTTGGTGACCGACGTCGATGAGTGCCGGATCCCCATTGTGGAATATGACGGTCTGGTTGAAGCCGTAGGCGGTGACGTCATTGACGATCGTGTCGGCGATGACGGTGTTGGACGAGCCCTGCACGGTGACGGCCCAGCAGGTGCCGAACGCGGTGACGGTGTTGCCGCTGCCGTTGACGAACAGGGTGCCGCCGTGGCAGTCGATGGTCTGCGTGACGCCCGTGCCGACGATGTGGGTGTCGTCGTTGACCGCGGCGGCCTGCGGTGCGCCGACGGCGAGCGGGACCATCAGCAGGCCGGCAACCGATGCGGTTGCCCATGCTTTGCGAATCACGATGGTCCCCTTCGTTGTGGGTCTGGCATGACGTGCACCGGGGTGCGGTATCTGGGAGCCTACGTTGCGAGATAGGTGCTGCGGAGGAGGTTTGTCCGTTCTGTGGGACTTGTCATGAGACGCGGTTACAGGATTCGCCCAAATGGCCACGTATCTGCAGCGTCCAGAGGTTAGAGTCATTAGTTAACTGGCTGCGCCGCGGCCGGTTGAAACCCAAAGATAGAACACCGGAGGATCGGGCAGATGGCACCTCGGCCAGAGTCGCAAGCCGTTGGGGATGCCCGACCGGCTGCGCCGGTCCGGTCGCGGGCGACGGCACGCGCCACCAAGCTCAGCCGGGACTCTATCGTCAGCGCCGCACTGACCTTCCTCGACCGCGAGGGCTGGGACGCGCTGACCATCAATGCGCTGGCCAACCAGCTCGGTACCAAGGGCCCGTCGCTGTACAACCACGTGCAGAGCCTCGATGACCTGCGTCGCACGGTCCGGATGCGCGTCATCGACGACATCATCGGCATGCTCAACACCGTCGGCGAAGGCCGCAGCCGCGACGACGCCGTGATGGCCATGGCCAGTGCCTATCGCAGCTACGCCCATCACCATCCGGGCCGGTACTCGGCGTTCACCCGGATGCCGTTGGGCGGCGACGACCCCGAGTACACCGCGGCGACGCACGCGGCGGCCGGGCCGGTGATCGCGGTCCTGGCGTCGTATGGCCTCGACGGTGAGAACGCCTTCTACGCGGCACTGGAGTTCTGGTCGGCGCTGCACGGTTTCGTGTTGCTCGAGATGACGGGCGTGATGGACGGCGTCGACACCGACGCGGTGTTCACCGACATGGTGGTACGGCTGGCGCGAGGGATGAACGAGCGCGACTCGGCGTGAGCGGGGGAGTGTGATGTCTGACGACCACAGCGGCTGGCAGCCGCCCCAGTCCCCGCAGCTGCCCCAGTCACCGCCGGGTTTCCTTCCGCCGGGACTGCCACCGGGTACGCCACCCGTGTGGCTGCCGCCGCCCGTGACCGCGCCGTCCGGCGTGCCCCGGTGGCTGGTCGCGCTGGTGCTGGCGGTGCTGATCCTGAGCTACGGCGCGATCGTCCTGGCCACCAAAGACATCTGGCAGAAAGGTAAGCCGGGCCACGCCGTCCAGGCCTCGCTGTCGGTCGAGCAGCCGCCGGGCACGACGGCGACCCCCGACGCCCTTGACCGGACACGCAAGGCCCTGGCGGAGCGGCTCCGCCACATCGGCGGCCACAAGGTCACCGTCGGGCTCGACGGGAACGTGCTGAAGGTCAGCGCCACCAATGTGACCGAAGCTCAGCTGCGCAGCGTCACCGTCATCGGGCAACTCCAGATCCGGCCGGTCATTCACGCCATTGCGTCGCAGTTCAAAGGGACGCCCAGCACTCAGGCCCCCACGCGGGCGCCCGATGCGCAGCGCATCGCCGACGAAAAGGCACTGCGACAGAGCGCGCAGCCCCAGATCCAGCTGCTGGCGCTGCAATTCCAGGCCACCCGCTGCGGCCAGGGGGACGTGCTCGCCGACAACGACGACCCGAACCTGCCGCTGGTGACCTGCTCGGCAGACGGCAAGTCGGTGTACCTACTGGACAAGTCGATCATCGGCGGCGACGAGGTCAAGGACGCGTCTGCCCGCTGGTCCGACAAGGCGGGCGGCTTCGTCGTCTTCATCACCTTCGATGACAAGGCCGCCGGTACCTGGTCGACCTTCACCGCGGCCAACATCGGCGCACGAACCGCTTTCACCATCGACACCCAGGTGGTCAGCGCACCCGAGCTGCGGGAGGCGATGACGACGGGCCGCACCCAGATACACGCCGATTTCACCGGCGATACGGCGCGGGCGTTCGCCGCGGTCGCGGCCGGCGGGCCGCTTCCGCTGCCGGTATCTGTGGGTTCGGTACAGATCAGTGAGATTCCCGCGCCGTTGTGGACCGTCCCTCGCATCGCGGTTCTCGGCGGCGGTGTAGTGGTGGTCTTCGCGGTCATCCTCGGAGTGGTTCTGATGACCCGATGGGGACCACGCCACCGATAAGGTGTTGATCACGGTGCTGGCCGCACCGCTCTGACCTGCGGTTTGAGTCCTCTGTGCGGGTTTGGATCGTGGCGGTCCGTACTGGTATCGTGGTGGTTCGTGCCTGGCCGACTGGGCGCTTGCATTCATTGTGTTTGTAGGCATGCCTGCACGCCGGGCCAATTCGCATGTCCGTGGTGCACTGAAAGGTTCTGTGCCCAGCCTCGTGCGACACGCCCGGACGCGGGGTATGCGATCGGACGAAAACCGCAGTACAGAGACTTAAAACCGCAGTACGAACGCAACACAGAAAGCCGATAGATGCCAACCATCAACCAGCTGGTCCGCAAGGGTCGCCACGACAAGACCGCCAAGGTCAAGACCGCGGCGCTCAAGGGCAGCCCGCAGCGTCGTGGTGTGTGCACCCGCGTGTACACCACCACCCCCAAGAAGCCGAACTCGGCGCTGCGCAAGGTCGCCCGTGTGAAGCTGACGAGCCAGGTTGAGGTCACGGCCTACATCCCGGGTGAAGGCCACAACCTGCAGGAGCACTCGATGGTGCTCGTGCGCGGCGGTCGTGTGAAGGACCTCCCCGGTGTGCGTTACAAGATCATCCGCGGCTCGCTGGACACCCAGGGTGTCAAGAACCGCAAGCAGGCACGCAGCCGTTACGGCGCCAAGAAGGAGAAGAGCTAATGCCACGCAAGGGCCCCGCGCCGAAGCGGCCGCTGGTCAACGACCCGGTCTACGGTTCGCAGCTGGTCACCCAGCTCGTCAACAAGGTGCTGCTGGACGGCAAGAAGTCGCTGGCCGAGCGCATCGTCTACGGCGCCCTTGAGCAGGCTCGTGAGAAGACCGGCACCGACCCCGTCGTGACGCTGAAGCGTGCCATGGACAACGTCAAGCCGTCCCTCGAGGTCCGCAGCCGCCGTGTCGGTGGCGCGACCTACCAGGTGCCGGTCGAGGTTCGTCCGGACCGGTCGACCACCCTGGCGCTGCGCTGGCTGGTCAGCTTCTCGAAGGCTCGCCGCGAGAAGACCATGGTCGAGCGCCTGGCCAACGAAATCCTGGACGCCAGCAACGGCCTGGGTGCCGCCGTCAAGCGACGCGAGGACACCCACAAGATGGCCGAGGCGAACCGGGCCTTCGCGCACTACCGCTGGTGACTCAATCGCCGGCCGCCAATGTCGGCGGCCGGCGCATCTGATTCACAACTGACCGCCCTCCCGGGCGACGCGGATTTACTTAAAGCAACTGAAAGAGTGGGAATCTAGCCGTGGCACAGGACGTGCTGACCGACCTGAACAAGGTCCGCAACATCGGCATCATGGCGCACATCGACGCCGGCAAGACGACGACGACCGAGCGCATCCTCTTCTACACCGGTATCTCGTACAAGATCGGTGAGGTCCATGACGGCGCGGCCACCATGGACTGGATGGAGCAGGAGCAGGAGCGTGGTATCACCATCACCTCCGCTGCCACCACCTGTTTCTGGAACGACAACCAGATCAACATCATCGACACCCCGGGCCACGTCGACTTCACCGTCGAGGTGGAGCGTTCGCTGCGCGTGCTCGACGGTGCCGTCGCCGTGTTCGACGGCAAGGAAGGCGTGGAGCCGCAGTCCGAGCAGGTGTGGCGCCAGGCCGACAAGTACGACGTGCCGCGTATCTGCTTCGTCAACAAGATGGACAAGCTGGGCGCCGACTTCTACTTCTCGGTCCAGACCATGAAGGACCGACTGGGCGCGAACGTCATCCCGATTCAGCTGCCCATCGGCTCCGAGGGTGACTTCGAGGGCATCGTCGACCTGGTCGAGATGAAGGCCAAGGTCTGGCGCGGCGAGACCAAGCTCGGTGAGAAGTACGAGACCATCGACATCCCGGCCGACCTGCAGGAGAAGGCCGAGGAGTACCGCACCGCGATGATCGAGGCGGTCGCCGAGACCGACGAGGCGCTGCTGGAGAAGTACCTGGGCGGCGAAGAGCTGACCATCGATGAGATCAAGGGCGGTCTGCGCAAGCTGACCGTCACCAGCGCCGCCTACCCGGTGCTGTGTGGTTCCGCGTTCAAGAACAAGGGTGTGCAGCCCATGCTCGACGCGGTCATCGACTACCTCCCGACCCCGCTGGACGTGCCGGCCGCCGAAGGCCACGTCCCGGGCAAGGAAGACGAGATCATCTCGCGCAAGCCGTCGGCCGACGAGCCGTTCTCGGGCCTGGCGTTCAAGGTCGCCACGCACCCGTTCTTCGGCAAGCTGACCTACGTCCGCGTCTACTCGGGCAAGGTCGACTCCGGTGCCCAGGTCATCAACTCGACCAAGGGCAAAAAGGAGCGTCTGGGCAAGCTGTTCCAGATGCACTCCAACAAGGAGAACCCGGTCGAGTCGGCTGCCGCCGGTCACATCTACGCGGTCATCGGCCTCAAGGACACCACCACCGGTGACACCCTGTGCGACCCGAGCAACCAGATCGTCCTGGAGTCCATGACCTTCCCGGACCCGGTTATCGAGGTGGCCATCGAGCCCAAGACCAAGAGCGACCAGGAGAAGCTGGGCACCGCGATCCAGAAGCTGGCCGAAGAGGACCCGACCTTCAAGGTGCACCTGGACCAGGAGACCGGCCAGACCGTCATCGGCGGTATGGGCGAGCTCCACCTGGACATCCTGGTGGACCGCATGCGTCGCGAGTTCAAGGTCGAGGCCAACGTCGGTAAGCCGCAGGTCGCGTACCGCGAGACCATCCGCAAGGCCGTGCAGAACGTGGAGTACACCCACAAGAAGCAGACCGGTGGTTCGGGCCAGTTCGCGAAGGTCATCATCAACGTCGAGCCCTTCATCGGCGAAGACGGTGCGACCTACGAATTCGAGAACAAGGTCACCGGTGGCCGTATCCCGCGTGAGTACATCCCGTCGGTGGATGCCGGTGCGCAGGACGCGATGCAGTACGGCATCCTGGCCGGCTACCCGCTGGTCAACCTGAAGGTGACGCTGCTCGACGGCGCCTACCACGACGTCGACTCGTCGGAAATGGCCTTCAAGGTCGCCGGTTCGCAGGCACTGAAGAAGGCTGCGTCTGCGGCGCAGCCGGTCATCCTGGAACCGATCATGGCCGTCGAGGTCACCACGCCCGAGGATTACATGGGCGACGTGATCGGCGACCTGAACTCCCGCCGTGGCCAGATCCAGGCCATGGAGGAGCGCAGTGGTGCTCGTGTCGTCAAGGCACAGGTTCCGCTGTCCGAAATGTTCGGCTACGTCGGCGACCTCCGGTCGAAGACCCAGGGCCGGGCGAACTACTCCATGGTGTTCGACTCGTACGCCGAAGTTCCGGCGAACGTGTCGAAGGAGATCATCGCCAAGGCGACGGGCCAGTAGTCTCTGTCCCGTTCTGCTGCGGCAGACCACATAACTGAACACATCAAAACTGCTTAACCAAAGCACCAACAAGTCCAGGAGGACACAGAAGTGGCGAAGGCGAAGTTCGAGCGGACGAAGCCGCACGTCAACATCGGGACCATCGGTCACGTTGACCACGGCAAGACCACGCTGACTGCAGCAATCACCAAGGTTCTGCACGACAAGTACCCCGATTTGAACGAATCGCGCGCATTCGACCAGATCGACAACGCGCCCGAGGAGCGTCAGCGCGGTATCACCATCAACATCTCGCATGTTGAGTACCAGACCGACAAGCGCCACTACGCCCACGTGGACGCCCCCGGTCACGCTGACTACATCAAGAACATGATCACCGGTGCCGCCCAGATGGACGGCGCAATCCTCGTGGTCGCCGCCACCGACGGCCCGATGCCGCAGACCCGTGAGCACGTGCTGCTCGCCCGCCAGGTCGGCGTGCCCTACATCCTCGTCGCGCTGAACAAGTCCGACATGGTTGAGGACGAGGAGCTCCTGGAGCTCGTCGAGATGGAGGTCCGCGAACTGCTGGCCGCTCAGGACTTCGACGAGGACGCCCCCGTGGTCCGCGTCTCGGCGCTGAAGGCGCTCGAGGGCGACGCCACCTGGGTGAAGTCGGTCGAGGAGCTCATGGAGGCCGTCGACGAGTCCATCCCGGACCCGGTTCGCGAGACCGACAAGCCGTTCCTGATGCCCGTTGAGGACGTCTTCACCATCACCGGTCGTGGCACCGTGGTGACCGGTCGTGTCGAGCGTGGCGTGATCAACGTCAACGAAGAGGTCGAGATCGTCGGCATCCGCCCGACCACGACCAAGACCACCGTCACCGGTGTCGAGATGTTCCGCAAGCTGCTCGACCAGGGCCAGGCCGGCGACAACGTCGGTCTGCTGGTTCGTGGTATCAAGCGCGAAGAGGTCGAGCGTGGCCAGGTCGTCGTGAAGCCCGGCACCACCACCCCGCACACCGAGTTCGAGGGCAGCGTCTACATCCTGTCCAAGGACGAGGGCGGCCGCCACACGCCGTTCTTCAACAACTACCGCCCGCAGTTCTACTTCCGTACCACGGACGTGACCGGCGTGGTTACCCTGCCCGAGGGCACCGAGATGGTCATGCCCGGTGACAACACCGACATCTCCGTCGTGCTGATCCAGCCGGTCGCCATGGACGAGGGTCTGCGTTTCGCCATCCGTGAGGGCGGTCGTACCGTCGGCGCGGGTCGCGTTACCAAGATCATCAAGTGATCTAGCTTCACCAAACGGAGCGCCGCTCACCTTCGGGTGGGCGGCGCTTTGTTTTGCGATGAGAAAGAGGTGTCGACGCGTGGTACTTGCAGGCAAGATGGCAGGATCGTTCGCGATGGAGGGGAACGCGATGAGGGGTGGCCTGTCGTGCGGGTGAACGTGCGGGCATTCACCGACACCGGATTACGGCGCAAGCGCAACGAAGATGCCGTGATGGTCGGCGGCTGGGTCAGCCAGACGCACAACGGTGTCCTGGTGGAGATGCGGATGCAACCGGGCTCCCCGTTCGTCTGCGCGGTGTGCGACGGCATGGGCGGCCACGTCGGCGGCGACGTCGCGAGCCGGACGGCGCTGAGCATGATTGCGACGATGTCGCCGGGCTGGACCGGTGGCGACGACATCACGTCGTCGCTGTCGTACGTCAGCGACTGGCTGTACGACATGGGCCGCGACACCGAACTGGCCGGGATGGGTACGACCATCGCCGGGGTCTGCCTGACGGCCGACGAGGTCATCGTCTTCAACGTCGGGGACAGCCGGGTGTACTCGGTCGCGGGGGAGACGCTGACCCAGGTGTCGGTCGACGACGCCGTCCTCGACGCCGCGGGCCGGCCCACCAACATCATCACGCAGTCGCTGGGCCAGGGTGTGCCCATCGTGCCGCACCTGACCGCGACACCGTTGCAGCCGGGCAGCTACCTGATGTGCTCGGACGGTGTGCACGGCCAGATGGAGCACCACGATCTGCAGGCGGCCACCGCCTGCAACGACCGTGGCGACGGTTCGGCCATCATCATCGGGACCGCCCGGGCCAACGGCGCCGCCGACAATTTCTCGTTCGTCCTGTTGGACGTCCTCGGCGACTGAGCCGCACTAGAGTCTCTCGCAGCGGTTCAGCTGATCAAGGAGCGTGGCTGACATGTTGGTGCGTTATCTCAAGGCTCAGGCCATGGTGCTGCTGTGCGGCGGGTTGGTGGGCCCGATCTTCCTGGCGGTGTACTTCTTCTCGGGCCAGGACGAGTTGCTGAAGTGGATGTTCTGGGCGGGCCTGCTGGTGACGGCCATCGATGTGCTGGTCGCCTTGGGGCTGGCGGGCTTCGGTCAGATGCGGTCGGCGGAGCTCGAGCAACTCGAGGCCGGCGGGGTACTGGGGCTGGCGGAGGTGACCGGGATCGGTGAGACCGGTACCCGGGTCAACGACCAGCCACTGGTGAAACTCAATCTGCAGATCTCGGGGCCGGGCCTGGCGCCCTTCCAAGCGCAGGACAAGGTGCTGGCCTCGGTGAGCCGGCTGCCGATGATCACGGCCCGCAAGCTCGTCGTACTGGTCGATCCGGCGACCAACAAGTTCCACATCGACTGGCAGCGAAGCGCTTTGGTGTCGGGCATGATGCCGGTCCGGCTGACGTCGGAGCAGGACGGCCGGACGTATGACCTGACGGGGCGCTCGGGTCCGATCATGGCGATCCTGCAGATCCTCAAGGCAAACGGGGTGGCGCTCAGCGGGATCGCCGACCTGCGCTCGAATCCGGCGGTGCGGCAACAGGTGATGGACGTGGTCCGGCGGGCCACGGCCGCTGAGCGCGAGCCGGCGGCGGCGCCGGCCGCCGCGGCGCCGCCTGTCGTGCCGCCGCCACCGGCGCCGTCGACAGCGCAGCGGCTGCAGGAGATCGAGACGCTGCGCGCCATGGGCACCATCAGCGAGGCCGAGTACACCGCGAAGCGCGCCCAGATCATCGCCGAGTTGTAGCCATCCCGGTGGCCGGGCATTGTTAGAACACGTTCCAGTTTTGCTGCTAGCCTGGCTAAGAACTCGCGCGAACTGTGATGGAAGGACTGGCGATGGCGGCAGGCGGAGCACTCGAAGGCAAAGTGGCGTTTGTTACCGGGGCTGCCCGGGGCCAGGGGCGCGCGCATGCAGTCCGGTTCGCGCGCGAAGGCGCCGACGTCGTGGCCATCGACATCTGTGGTCCCGTCTCGGACACCATCACCTACCCGATGCCGACGTCGGAGGATCTCGCCGAGACCGCGCGACTGGTCGAGGCCGAAGGCCGCAAGGTCCTCGCCCGCGAGGTCGACATCCGCGACCTGGCCGCGCAGAAGCAGGTCGTCGCCGACGCCGTCGAGCAGTTCGGCCGCCTCGACATCCTGGTTGCGAACGCGGGTGTCCTGAGCTGGGGGCGGCTGTTCGAGATGGACGAAGACCAGTGGGACAGCGTCGTCAACGTCAACCTCTCGGGCACGTGGCGCACCATCCGGGCCGTCGTCCCGGCGATGATCGAGGCGGGCAACGGCGGGTCGATCATCATCGTCAGCTCCTCGGCAGGCCTCAAGGCGACGCCGGGCAACGGCCACTACGCGGCCTCGAAGTTCGGCCTCGTGGGTCTGACCAACGCCCTGGCCCTCGAGGTGGGCGAGTTCGGCATCCGGGTCAACTCGATCCATCCGTACTCGATCATGACGCCGATGATCGAGCCCGAGGCCATGGGTGCGATCTTCGCCAAGTACCCGACCTACCTGCACAGCTTCGCGCCGATGCCGTACAAGCCCGTCTCTCACGACGGCAAGGCGGGTCTGCAGGAGTTTATGACGCCGGAAGAGGTCACCGACGTGGTGACCTGGCTGGCCGGCCCGGGCTCGGGGACCATCTCCGGTTCCCAGATCGCTGTCGACCGCGGCGTCATGAAGTACTGACCTACGCGGACACCCGACCGACCAGCACGTCCGCGAATTCCGTTGCGCCCGCCGAGATTCTGATCGCGGGACGGCCGCAGCCGGGCGTTGTCGTGCGGCGCAGCGCGGACTTGCCGTCGAGATCCACCGCGACCTCGCCGGCCCTCGTGATCGTCACATCGATTGCGTGCCAGTCGTTGCCGGGCGGTGTGGGGATCGGGCCGGAATCGGTTTCGGCGGGACCGGCCTCCGTGGTGAGCCCGAGGGTGTAACCGCCCGACGCGGTGCGGACGCGCCCGGTGAACCGCAGTGAGCACGCCGGGTCGCCGGGCTGGAGCAGACCCGCCCAGGCGGCCGTCGGGTTGGCGTTCGACTCGAGGCGTACCGCCCGGCCGTCGTTGGTGAACGTGGCCTCGACGTCGCCGACGCGGGTCCAGGTGTCGAAGTCCGTCGGCTCCGGTGGGTGCGTCGGCACGATGGTCAGGCCGTTGAACGGCGTCGGCGTCGCGCTCGGTGCCGCGGCGTTGTCGCGCGAGAGTTTGGTGGCGACGACGGTGCCGCCGGCCACCAGGGCGACGACGGCGAGCACCGCACCGCCGATGATCCACCATTTCCGTTTTCCGGACCGCTGCGCCGGCTCTGTTGGGGCGTAACGGTATTGGTCGTCCACCCACATCGGCCAGCCCGGCGGTGGTGGCGGCAAGGAAGGATCGGGCTGCCAGTCCGGGCCTGGCTGCCAGTCAGGTGGAAACGGCGGCCAGTTGGGTGGCGGATTGAAACGCATCCTATCGGTCTACCACCGCACGTCCGTCGGTCCGGCCAGCACCTCGGCGAATCGGTCCATCGCCCAATCGATTTCGGCGCGGGTGATGACCAGGGGCGGGGCGAACCGCAGGGTCGGGCCGTGGGTGTCCTTGGTCAGCACACCGCGCTGGGCCAGCCGCAGGCTGACCTCCCGGCCGGTGCCGACGGCCGGATCGAGGTCGACGCCGGCCCACAGGCCCAGTCCGCGCACGGCCGTCACGCCGTGCCCGATCATCGCCGTCAGGCGGGCGTGCAGGTGCCGGCCGAGTTCGGTTGCCCGGGCTTGGAATTCGCCACGCTGCAGCATGCCGACCACCGTGGTGCCGATGGCCGCGGCCAGCGGATTGCCGCCGAACGTCGATCCGTGCTCGCCGGGGTGCAGCACGCCGAGCACGTCCCGGTCGGCCACCACTGCGGACAGCGGCACGACGCCGCCGCCCAGTGCCTTGCCCAGCACGTAGACGTCGGGCACGACGCCCCAGTGGTCGCACGCGAAGGTGCGGCCGGTGCGGGCCAGGCCGGACTGGATTTCGTCGGCGATCATCAGTACGTGGCGCTCGGTGCACAGCGCGCGCACCCGGGGCAGGTAGTCGTCGGGCGGCACGATGATTCCGGCCTCGCCCTGGATCGGCTCGATCAGCACCGCGGCAGTGTCGTCGTCGACGGCCGCTGCGAGCGCGTCGGCGTCCCCGAACGGCACCAACCGGAAGCCCGGTGTGTACGGGCCGAAACCGCACCGCGCCGTGTCGTCGTCGGAGAAGCTGATGATCGTCGTCGTGCGGCCGTGGAAGTTGCCCCGTGCCACGACGATGTTCGGGTCGGTGCTGCCCTTGACGTCGCGACTCCACTTGCGCGCGACCTTGATCGCGCTCTCCACCGCCTCGGCGCCGCTGTTCATGGGCAGCACCAGCTCCTTGCCGCACAGTTGGGCGAGAGCGGCGCAGAACGGGCCGAGGCGGTCGGAGTGGAAGGCACGGCTGACGAGCGTCACGGTGTCCAGCTGGGCATGCGCGGTCGCCAGGATCTCGGGATTGCGGTGGCCGAAGTTCACCGCTGAATACGCCGCGAGACAGTCCAGGTAGCTGCGCCCTTCCGGGTCGGTGATCCACACGCCGTCGGCGGACGCCGCGACGACCGGCAGCGGGGCGTAGTTGTGCGCGGCGTAGCGGTCGTCGAGGGCGATCAGCTCGGCCGTGCTTTCCGGTGTCCCCGCAACGGCTTTCAGCATGACGCCGGGTACACCTCCAAGGTGCAGCACTTCACCGATCCGCCGCCCTTGAGCAACTCGGACAGGTCGACACCGACCGGCCGGAAACCGGCGTCGGCGAGCTGCGCGGCGAACCCGGTGGCCGCGGCCGGGTGCACGACGTTCAGCCCGTCGGACACCGCGTTCAGGCCGAGCACGTGGGCGTCGGCATCGGACACCTCGATGGCGCCGGGAAACATCTTGCGCAGCAACGCGACCGACGTGGCACCGAAGGCCGGGGGATAGAACGCGATGGTCTCGTCGTCCAGCACGGCCAGCGCGGTATCGAGGTGGTAGAAGCGGGGGTTGACCAACTGCAGGCTGACCAACGGCAGCCCGGACAGCTTGGCGACCTCGTCGTGCGACTGCCGGTCGGTGCGGAATCCGTAGCCGGCCAGGATCTTTGACCCGATGATCAGCAGGTCGCCCTGGCCCTCATTGGTGTGCTCGGTATACAGCGGGCAGTAACCGTGGTCCATCAGCCATCCGGCGTAGGCCACCGATTCTCCGGTCCGCTGCGGGTAGGTGAAGCGGGCGATGATGGCCACCTTCTCGAACCCGTCGTCGAGCACCAGCCCGCCGTTGGCGGCGTAGACCATGTCGGGCAGTCCGGGAATCGGCTCGACCAGTTCGACGGTGTGCCCGAGGCTGCGGTACGTCCGGACCAGATGCTCCCACTGCCGCACCGCCAGCGCCGTATCGACGGGGGTGGAGGTGTCCATCCACGGGTTGATCGCATATTCGACGGCGAAATGCGTGGGCCGGGTCATCACATAGTGCCGGGGGCGGGCCACCCGGTCCGGTCGCCAGCCTGAATTCGGTGTCGCCATCTTGACGACATCAGTAATCGTCATAATTCGATGGTAGGAGCACTATTGCGCGCAAGCAATCGATGCTTGTTGCGCATATGTAACAGATCTATTGTTTGATCACTCGCGATTCGACAATCTATTGCGTGAGGGAGGTGTGCGGCCGGTGGAAAGCGTCGACGAGACCGACGAGCGCATCCTGGCCGAGTTGGCGGACAACGCGCGCGCCACGTTCGCCGAGATCGGCGAACGGGTGGGCCTGTCGGCGCCCGCCGTCAAACGCCGCGTCGACCGGCTGCTGGCCACCGGCGTCATCCGGGGCTTCACGACGGTCGTCGACCGGAACGTGATCGGTTGGGGGACAGAGGCATACGTTCAGGTGTACTGCCACGGCACCATCACGCCGGCGCAGCTGCGGGAGGCCTGGGAGGGCATCCCCGAGGTGGTCTCGGCCGCCACGGTGACCGGCACGTCCGACGCGATCCTGCATCTCATGACCCGGGACATGCGGCACCTGGAGGCGGTGCTGGAGCGGATCCGGGGCAGTGCGGCGATCGAACGCAGCGAGAGCATCGTGGTGCTGTCGAACATCGTCGAGCGCCGGGTCGGTGGCCGGGGCCACGCCTGAACCCCTGCCGGAATGCTGAGCAGGTAAGCACAGGGTGGCCTACCTCGCACCGGCCGCATCGTGTAAGAAAGCCGACGTGACTACAAACGGAGGCATCGTCATCGTCGGTGGCGGTCTGGCCGCTGCACGCACCGCTGAGCAACTGCGCAAAGCGGAGTACGCCGGGCCGATCACGCTGATCAGTGACGAGGTCCATCTGCCGTACGACCGGCCGCCACTGTCCAAGGACGTGCTGCGCGCCGAGGTCGACGACACGACGCTCAAGCCCGCCGAGTTCTACGCCGACAACGACATCACGCTGCTGCTCGGCTCGGGCGCGGTCAAGCTGGACACCGAGGCCCAGACGGTGACGCGCGCCAACGGCGAGGTCGTCGCGTACGACGAGCTGGTCATCGCCACCGGCCTGGTGCCGCGCACCATCCCGTCGCTGCCCGCCCTCGACGGCATCCGGGTGTTGCGCACCTACGACGAGTCGCTGGCGCTGCGTGAGCACGCTGGTTCGGCCAAGCGTGCCGTGGTGATCGGCGCCGGGTTCATCGGCTGCGAGGTGGCGGCCAGCCTGCGCAAGATGGGTGTCGAGGTGACCATCGTGGAGCCGCAGCCCACGCCGCTGGCGTCGGTGCTCGGTACCGAGATCGGTGAACTGGTGGCCCGGCTGCACCGCGCCGAGGGTGTCGACGTGCGGTGCGGCGTCGGGGTCACCGGCGTGACGGGCACCGGCCACGTCGAGAAGGTGCAACTGGCGGACGGCACCGAACTCGACGCCGACGTCGTCGTCGTCGGTATCGGGTCGCGCCCGTCGACCGACTGGCTCGAAGGTAGCGGCATCGCCGTCGACAACGGCGTCGTGTGCGACGCCGCCGGCCGCACCAGTGCCCCGAACGTGTGGGCCATCGGTGACGTCGCCTCCTGGCGCGACGCCGCGGGACACCAAGTGCGCGTGGAACATTGGAGCAACGTGGCCGAGCAGGCGCGGGTGATCGTGCCGGCGATGCTGGGCCAGGATGCCACCGCCGCCGTGGTGGTGCCCTACTTCTGGAGTGACCAGTACGACGTCAAAATCCAGTGCCTGGGCGAGCCCAAGGCCGGTGACAGCGTGCACATCGTCGAGGACGACGGCCGCAAGTTCCTGGCGTTCTACGAGCGCGACGGCGCCGTCAGCGGCGTCGTCGGCGGTGGCATGCCGGGCAAGGTGATGAAGAACCGCGCCAAGGTCGCGGCCGCCGTCCCGATCGCCGACGTCCTTTAGGGATTTGTGCACGATTTTCCGCGCGGGGCGCGGAAAATCGTGCACAAATCCCTCAGAAAGCGCCGAGGTAGAACCGGGCGCCCTGGTCGTCCGTGCACTCCGCTGACATGCCGTACGGCTGCCGGGACGGTTCGTCGATGACGGTGCCCCCGGCCTCGCGGACCCGCGCCACCGCGGCGTCGATGTCGGTCACGGTCCACATCGGGACGGCGACGGACTGTGCGGCGCCGCCGGCCGCGCCGGACATCGGGTGGCAACCCTGCACTGCCCAGCCGTCCTCGATGCGCCCCGGCTCGAACGTCCACCCCAGCACCGCGCCGTAGAAATCCTTGAACGCGGCCGAGTCGGTGACGTAGTACGTCATATACGAAAGTTCGCCTGGCCCTGCGCCGTTCAGCTCGGGCCGGGCAATTCCCGGCGCCGGCTGGAACACCGCGAAGTCGGTGCCGAGCGCATCCGTGGCGTCGAGCGTCGGGCCCCACGCGTGCTCCTCGGGCGTGCCCACCCGGCCGCCCGCGTCCAGGATCGCCTGCCGGGCGGCGTCGAGATCACGCACCGCGTAGCAGCAGAACACCGTCTGCGGGCCGGTGGTCTCGAAGATGCCGGTGTGCATGCGGTTGCCCGTCACCTTGCGGGTGTCGGGGTCGTAGTCCCAGCCGAGGACGTGCCGGTAGAACGCGGCGGCCCGCTGCGCGTCCGGTGTCTGCACCGAGATGTAGCCGATGTCGCCGTGCTCGATCGGGACAGTGACCGGGACCGGTCCGGTGAGCATCCAGCGGTGCCCGAACGGGTCGATCACGACCGCGGTCCGTGAGCCGTGGGCGTCGTACGGTTCCCGCTGCACCTGCGCGCCGTGCTCCCGGGCCTGCGCGAGCGCGGCGTCGGTATCGCGCACGTTGAGCATCAGGCTCACCGAAACAGACTGGGCCGCAGGTGCTTTCAGGCCGAGCTCGGGGAACTCGTCGGCCAGGTACAGCACGCCACCGGAGAGCGTCAGCTCGGCGTGCCCGATCCGGCCGTCGTCCATGACGATCGGGTCCCCGACGACGACGGCACCCAGCGCATCGACGTACCAGGTCAGCGCGGCCCGGGCGTCGGCCACCGCGAGATAGGGCAGGGCCGCGGGCCGGGGCACCGCGACCGGGGCGGCGGCAGGTGCGTTCAGATCGGCGATGGCGGTGTCGGTTCCACTCATGACAACTCCTTTCGGAAGGGTGACGGCGGCTTCCAGACGCGCCCGCAACCGGGCCGCGAAGGCCGGGTCCGGCTGTACGGGGCTTTCGCCGCCGGCCAGGACCGTCAGTGGGTCGTGACTGTTGTGCATGGTCATGACGCACCTCCGTCCTGGTATTCGGTGTCCTGGTATTCGCTCCGGAATGCCCGCTTGGCCCGTACCAGCAGGGCCTCGGTGGCGTGCACGGTGCGTCCGATCAACTCGGCGCATTCGGGCACCGGGCGGTCATCCAGATATCGCAGTGTCAGCACCATGCGGTGCTGTTCGGGTAACCGGGCCAGCGCGGCCTCGGCGACGATCCGGTCCAGCTCGGCGTCCCAGTCGTCGAAAGGCTCTGCGGGCTCGGGTGTTTCGGGTACGGGGACGGTGAAGCGGTCGTGCCTGCGCCGGTAGTGGTCGGCCAGCTTGTGCCGGGCCACGCCGATCAACCAGGGCACCGAGATCGCCGGTGGTGAATCCCGGCGGGCGGCGTCCATCGCCGCCAGAAACGTCTCCGACGTCAGGTCTTCCGCGGTGCCCCGGTCACCGCAGCGCCGCACGAAGTACCCGTAGACCACGGGCAGCGCCGTGTCGTACAGCGCCAGCAGCGTCTGCGGAGCATCACCGTCTGATTCGCCCCTCACACCCTTATCGTCGCGCCGGGCGCTCATTTTCCGACGCCCCAACCGCAACTTCTTGTGATTTGTGCACGGTTTTCCGCGCTGACCGCGGAAAACCGTGCACAAATCACACGGCGCGGAGGCCGTCGCGGACGATGTCGAAGGCCTCGCCCAAGGCATCGGGGAGTGAGACGGTCTCGTCGGCGAGCCACTGCTCGTAGGCGGTCAGCGCCACCCCGAGCACCGTCCACGCCACCGTCTGCGGCAGCAGCGCCGTCGGCTTGGTGTCCAGCCGGCGCGCGACGAATGCCGCGATCACGCCGCGCCAGCCCGCGTACATCGTCATCGAGTAGGCCTGCAGCGCGTCGGTCTGCAGGATCACCTGCATCCGGCGCCGGTGCCGGGGTGTCTCGGCTTCGTCAAAGCTGTTGAATTCCAACAATGCCGAGCGCAGTGCGGTGTCCAGCGGGACGTCGTGGGGGACGGCATTCAACAGGTCCCGCAGATTGGTCAGACTCGCGTCGAAGTCGGCCCACGGGATGGCATTCTTCGACGAGAAGTACCGAAACAGGGTGCGCCGGGAGATGCCGGCGGCGTGGGCGACGTCGTCGACGCTGACGTCGTCGAAGCCGCGGGTCGCGAAGAGCTCGAGGGCCACATCGGTGATGTGGTCGCGCGTGGTGGAGCGGCGACGGCCGACGCGGCCGTGCTGTGGGGCGGTCCCGGCTTCGGGCACGGGACGCTCCGTTTCGGTCCTCATCAGACCCGCCCTTCCTTTTCGGCACTCGATGCCATATTCTTGCGACTTGGATCACAGTTGTCGAGTCCCGACAACTGCCACGGTAGCGAAAGGGGCGATCCATGGACTCGAATCAGCAGGCTGAATCCAGCACCGAACTGGTCACCGAAACTCTGGTCGAAGAGGTCTCGATCGACGGTATGTGCGGGGTCTACTGACCGTGTCTGCACCAGCCGCGGCCCGGACCGGGCCCGAGGCGGCCTTCGATCCTGACCGCGGCTGGCGGCTGCACCACCAGGTCGCCGTCCGTCCGGAACCGTTCGGCGCCCTCCTGTATCACTTTGGTACGCGCAAACTTTCGTTCCTGAAGAATCGCACCATCGTCGAGATCGTCAACTCCCTCGGCGACCATCCGGACGTGCGCAGCGCCTGCCGCGCCGCCGGCATCGACGATGCCCAGCAGGGGCCGTATCTGCACGCGTTCGGCGTGCTGGTCCAGTCCAAGATGCTGATCCCGGCAGACCAGAACAGCCCCGAAGGATCCACCGCTTCATGACCGCAACGGCACCCGTGCCCCGGCTGATCGAGCAGTTCGAGCACGGCCTCGACGCGCCCATCTGCCTCACCTGGGAACTGACCTACGCCTGCAACCTGTCCTGCGTGCACTGCCTGTCGTCGTCGGGCAAGCGCGACCCGCGCGAGCTGAGCACCCGGCAGTGCAAGGACATCATCGACGAGCTCGAGCGCATGCAGGTGTTCTACGTGAACATCGGCGGCGGCGAGCCGACCGTGCGGTCTGACTTCTGGGAGCTCGTCGACTACGCCACCGAGCACCACGTCGGCGTCAAGTTCTCCACCAACGGGGTGCGCATCGACGAGGCGGTCGCGGCCAAGCTGGCCGCGAGTGACTATGTGGACGTTCAGATTTCGCTCGACGGCGCCACCGCGGAGATCAACGACGCGGTGCGCGGCCCGGGCTCGTTCGCCATGGCCGTCCGGGCGCTGGAGAACTTGAAGAACGCCGGTTTCAAGGACGCCAAGATCTCGGTCGTCGTCACCCGGCACAACGTCGACCAGCTCGACGATTTCAAGGCCCTGGCCGATAACTACGGCGCCACCCTGCGCATCACGCGGCTGCGTCCGTCGGGCCGCGGCGCCGACGTGTGGGATGACCTGCACCCCACCGCCGAGCAGCAGGTGCAGCTCTACAACTGGCTGGTCGCCAAGGGCGAGCGGGTGCTCACGGGTGACTCGTTCTTCCACCTGTCGGGTCTCGGTGAGCCGGGCGCGCTGGCCGGCCTGAACCTGTGCGGCGCCGGTCGTGTCGTGTGCCTCATCGACCCCGTTGGTGACGTGTACGCCTGCCCGTTCGCCATCCATGAGCGCTTCCTGGCGGGAAACATCCTCAGCGACAACGGGTTCCAGGACGTCTGGCAGAACGCCCCGCTGTTCCGCGAGCTTCGGGAACCGCAGTCGGCCGGCGCCTGCAGCAGCTGCGACCACTACGACAGCTGCCGCGGCGGCTGCATGGCGGCCAAGTTCTTCACCGGCCTGCCCATGGACGGCCCGGACCCCGAGTGCGTGCAGGGCTACGGCGAGCCCGCCCTGGCGCTCGATCGCGACAAGCCCAAGTCGCATCTCGACCACTCCCGCAGCGGCGGCCGCAAGGGGCCGGTTCCGCTCAAGCTGTTGGCCATGCCGGCCAAGGCTCCCCAGAAATTCTGTAACGAAAGTCCTGTTTAGATCATGGCCCGTGATACCTGGTTCGAAACCGTCGCGATCGCGCAGGAGCGCGCGAAGAAGCGGCTCCCCAAGTCCGCCTACTCCTCGCTGATCTCGGCGAGCGAGAAGGGCCTGACGGTCGCCGACAACGTCGCGGCGTTCGGTGAGCTCGGCTTCGCGCCGCACGTCATCGGCGCGCTGGACAAGCGTGAGATGTCCACAACGGTTATGGGTCAAGAGATTTCACTGCCCGTGATTATTTCTCCGACCGGCGTGCAGGCGATCCACCCCGACGGTGAGGTCGCCGTCGCGCGCGCCGCCGCGGCCCGCGGCACCGCCATGGGGCTGTCGTCGTTCGCGAGCAAGCCGATGGAAGAGGTCATCGCCGCCAACCCCAAGACGTTCTTCCAGATCTACTGGCTCGGCAGCCGCGACGACATCGCGGCCCGGGCGGAGCGGGCCCGCGCGGCCGGCGCGAAGGGCCTGATCGTCACCACCGACTGGAGCTTCAGCCACGGCCGGGACTGGGGCAGCCCCAAGATCCCGGAAAAGATGGACATCAAGACCATCATCAAGATGAGCCCTGAGGTCATCACCAAGCCGCGCTACATGTGGACCTGGGGCAAGACCCTGCGTCCGCCGGAGTTGTGCGTGCCGAACCAGGCCATCAACGGTCAGCCCGCGCCGCCGTTCTTCCACGCCTACGGCGAATGGATGGGTACGCCGGCGCCGACCTGGGAGGACATCGCCTGGCTGCGCGAGCTGTGGGGCGGCCCGTTCATGCTCAAGGGCGTCATGCGCATCGACGACGCCAAACGTGCTGTGGATGCCGGTGTTTCGGCCATCTCGGTGTCCAACCACGGTGGCAACAACCTGGACAGCACCCCCGCGTCGATCCGGGCGCTGCCCGCCATCGCCGAGGCCGTCGGCGACCAGGTCGAGGTTTTGCTGGACGGCGGTATCCGTCGCGGCAGCGACGTGGTCAAGGCGCTGGCGCTGGGTGCCCGGGCGGTCATGCTCGGCCGGGCCTACCTGTGGGGGCTGGCGGCCGAAGGACAGGCCGGCGTCGAGAACGTGCTGGACATCATGCACGGCGGTATCGACTCGGCACTGCGTGGTCTGGGCAAGGGCTCGATTCACGACCTCGGGCCGGACGACATCCTGGTGCCGGAAGGCTTCACCCGGCGGCTGGGCGGCTGAGCCGCCGGGCGGTCCGGCGGGATTCGACGGGTCGGCTGATACGCGCGGTGCTGACGTGGCTGACGTGATGGTCGCCGGGGTCTTGACAACCGCGGCGATTTGACCATTCGCTACGAATTGTTGCGTATACGGCAACAATTGGCGCACAGCGGGCAAATTCGGCTTACCATCGGCGGGTGCCTTTTCCCAGCGAGCTCGGGAACTCGACGTCGAGGCAGTTGGAATCCCTGCGGCCTTCGTTGATCGTCCCGATTGGTTCCACCGAGCAGCATGGGCCGCACCTGCCGCTGGATACCGATACCCGGATCGCTGAGGCGGTGTCGCGGTCCGTGGCCGCGCGGTTGTGTGAGGCTGCGGAACCAGACCGGGCCGACGGCGTCGCTCGGTCGGCGTGGTTGGTCGCGCCGGCCATCAGCTACGGGGCCAGCGGTGAGCACGAGAGCTTTCCCGGCACCATCTCGATCGGCCTGGCGGCGCTGGAACATTTGCTGGTCGAGTTCGGGCGGTCGGCCTGCAACTGGGCCCGCCGGATCGTGTTCGTCAACGGCCACGGCGGCAACGTCGCGGCGCTGACGGCGGCGACCACGCTGCTGCGGGCCGAGGGGCGCGATGTGGCCTGGTGCCCGTGTGCGGCCGCCGGTGCGGACGCCCACGCGGGCCATACCGAAACGTCTGTACTGCTGCACCTTTCACCGGCCGACGTCTGGGTCGACGAAAGTGTCGTCGGCAACACCGCACCGTTGCCGGAGCTGCTGCCGGCAATGCGTCGCGGCGGGGTGGCTGCGGTCAGCCCGGTCGGGGTGCTGGGCGATCCGACGACTGCCACCGCCGTCGACGGGTCCCGTATCTTTGCAGAAATGGTCGACGGCTCCGTGCGCCGGATCAGCGCATGGCAGCCGAGCTCTGGGGGGATGCTCGCGTGACGGGGGTGGGACAGTGACTGGGCCGCGGCTGCCTGACGGCTTTGCCGTCCAAGTGGATCGCCGAGTCAAGGTGCTGGGGGAAGGCGCCGCGCTGCTCGGTGGCTCACCGACGCGATTGCTGAAGCTGGCTCCGGCGGCGCAGACCATGCTCGACCGTGGCCGCCTGGAGGTGCACGACGCCCAGAGCGCGCAGCTGGCCCGCACGCTGCTCGACGCCACGGTGGCACACCCCCGGCCGGCGACCGGGCCGTCGCACCTCGACGTGACCGTCGTGATTCCGGTACGTGACAACGCCGTTGGTGTCGCCCGGCTGGTGCGGTCCCTGCGCGGCATGCGCGTCGTCGTGGTCGACGACGGCTCGGTGGTGCCACTGCAGGCCGCGGACTTCTGCGACCTGGCCGGCCACTGCGACGTGCGGGTGCTCCGGCACGACGTCAGCCGGGGACCGGCCGCGGCCCGCAACACCGGGCTGGCCGCCTGCGAGACCGACTTCGTCGCGTTCCTGGACTCGGACGTGGTGCCCCGTCGCGGGTGGCTGGAAGCGCTGCTGGGGCACTTTTGCGACCCTGCCGTCGCGTTGGTCGCGCCGCGCATCGTCGGCTTGCACGAGCCCGACAATCTGATCGCGCGCTACGAGGCGGTGCGGTCGTCGCTCGACCTCGGCATGCGGGAAGCCCCGGTGGTGCCGTACGGCATGGTGGCCTATGTGCCGAGCGCGGCCATCATCTGCCGGCGGGCGGCGCTGGACCAGGTGGGCGGTTTCGACGAGTCGCTGCAGTCGGGCGAGGACGTGGACCTGTGCTGGCGGTTCATCGAGGCCGGGGCCCGGCTGCGGTACGAACCGATCGCGCTCGTCGGCCACGATCACCGCACCGCACTGCGAGAGTGGTTCACCCGCAAGGCCTTTTACGGTTCCTCGGCCGCACCGCTGTCGGTGCGGCACCCGGGCAAGACGGCGCCGCTGGTCATTTCCGGCTGGACGCTGGTGGTCTGGGTGCTGCTGGCCATGGGGTCCGGCGTGGGCTACCTGGCGTCGACCATCGCCGCCGCAATCACCGGCCGGCGCATCGCCAACTCGCTGCGGTCGGTCGACACCGAGCCGCGTGAGGTCGCTGCCGTCGCCGCGCAGGGACTGTGGGCCGCGGCCCTGCAACTCGCCGCGGCGCTGTGCCGGCACTACTGGCCGGTGGCTCTCGTGCTGGCGGTGTGTTTCCGGCGCTGGCGTCAAGTGGTGCTGATCGCCGCGATCGTGGACGGCGTCGTCGACTGGGCCCGCCGCCACCACACGGTCGACGACAACACCCAGCGCGTGGGCCTGCTGGCCTACCTGCTGCTGAAGCGCCTCGACGACATCGCCTACGGTCTCGGGCTGTGGGGCGGCGTGGTGCGCGAGCGGCATCTGGGTGCGCTCAAGCCGCAGATCCGGACTTGAGCCCACGTCGCGATGACGTCCTGATCGTCGGGGCCGGCAGCGCCGGCTGCGTTCTGGCCGAGCGTCTTTCGGCCGACCCCGGCTGTCAGGTGACGCTGCTGGAGACCGGCGGCACGATCCGCCCGGAACCGGGCTGGGTGCTGCCCATCGGCGTCGACAGCACGGTGGCGCGACAGCACCGCACGACGCTGACGCAGAACCCGGTGCGGTCCGCGGACATCGTGCGCGGGCGGGTGCTCGGCGGGTCCGGGGCGATCAATGGCGGCTACTTCTGCCGGGCCTGGCCGGCGGACTTCGCGGCCTGGGCGGTGCCGGGCTGGTCCTGGCCCGACGTCCTGCCGCACTATCGCGCCATCGAGACGGACCACGACTTCGGCGACGGTGCCGAGCACGGCGCGGCCGGCCCGGTCCCGGTTCGCCGTCTCAGCGAATTCGCAGCGTCCTCACAGGCTTTCCGTGATGCGGCGGGCGGCCGGTACCCCTGGATCGACGATCTCAACGCCGCGGCCGGGGTCCGGCCCGGCCTCGGTGCGGTGCCACTCAACATCGATGACACCGGCCACCGGCACGGTCCCGGCGAGGTCTACCTGACGGCCGCGCGCGGCCGCGACAACCTGACGGTGCTCGCCGGTACCCGCGGTCTGCGGGTGCTGTTCGACGGCCACCGCGCGGTGGGGGTCAGATGTCTCGGTCCCGAGGGAGTGGCGGACCGGTATGCCGACCGGATCGTGTTGTGCGCCGGGGCAATTGAATCCGCGCATCTGTTGCTGCTGTCCGGGATCGGCCCGGCCGCGCAGTTGCGGGGCGTCGGCGTGCCGGTGGTGGCGGACCTGCCGGTGGGGGCCGCGTGCGCCGATCATCCGGAATGGGTGGTGCCGACCACCTGGCCCGCCGAGCCCGGCCGCCCGCCGCTCGAATTGCTGCTCACCACTGAGGAATTGGAGATCCGGCCGTACACGTGGGGTTTCGCGGCCATGACCGGCGGGGTCGCCGCCGGTGCGGACCCGGTGCACCTCGGCATCTCGCTGATGCGGCCGCGCGCGCAGGGCCGGGTCCTGTTGGTGTCGGACGATCCCGACGTCCGTCCCATCATCGAACACCGCTATGACGCCGACCCGGCCGATGCCGCCGCGCTGCACGCCGGTCACGAACTGTGCCGCGACCTGTTCGGTGACGCCGTCGCCGGTGGCGAGCCCGCCTGGTCCACGGCGCAGCATCTGGCGGCCACGGCGCCGATGGGGGCCGACGGCGACGAGCGTGCCGTCCTCGATCCGCAGTGCCGGGTGCGCGGCGTCGACGGGTTGTGGGTGGCCGACGGCGCCGCGCTGCCCGGCATCACCGGCCGGGGCCCGCACGCGACCATCGTCATGCTGGCGCACCGGGCCGCCGGGTTCATCGCGTCCTAGGAGCGCGGGTCGGTAACGGTTCGGGTGGGGTGTAGCGCGAGCGTGCGGTCAGATCGCGAATTCGTGGGCAGAGGCGATCTGGTTGCACAGTCGGCCGCTAGGGGCTGGGCACTTGACAAGCAAATGCCTTGTGGGCGTTGACTGTGCACTGGCGCAGGAAAAGCTCGAGACCGAATTGCGTGGACGCACAGTCAATTGTGTTACCGACCCACGCCCTAGCCGCTGAGTGGTACCTGGCGCACGCGAATCGCGAAAATGCCTGTGCAGACTAGTCGTTGGGCGGTGTGCGGTCGCGGCCGGGCGCCCAGAATGCGATCAGTACGCCCGCGACCGCGGTGATCGACGCCAGCACCACGAGTGTTGTATGCATGCCGTGCAGGAACGCCACGCGGGCCACGGCCAGGAGCTGACCACCGACCGGGCCCAGATGGGGCGCCGCGGCCACCGCACCGGCCAGCGAGCCGCGTGCCGCGTCTTGTACCGGGGCCGGAAAACCGGCCGCGGCGGGCCCGATGTGTTCGGTGTATCCGGCTGCCAGGAGGGAGCCGGTCAGCGCGATGCCGAGGGCGGCACCCACCTCCCGGGTGGTGTCGTTGACCGCCGACGCCACCCCCTGTTTGCCGTCCGGTACCGATGTCATGATGGCGGAAGTCGTTGGCGCGGTGAATATTCCGACTCCGGTGCTCACCACCAGCAGCGGCCACGCCAGGGCCCAGTACGACGAGTCGATGCGCACCAGACATAGGGACAGCAGGCCGGCGGACAGCAGCCCCAGGCCGATGAGCACCACGAGGCGCAATCCCAGCTTCGGCAGGTACCACGACGACAGCGGGGACAGGATGAGCATCGGCACCGCCAGCGGGGACAGGGCCAGTGCCGTTCCCAGCGGGCTGTAGCCCATGACCAGTTGCATGAATTGCATCGCCAGGTAGAAGAAGCCGAACATCACCAGGAACAGCACCGTGATGGCCGCGGCTCCGGTGCCGAACTGGCGATCGAGAAACAGCCGCACATCCAGCAGGGGGTACCGGGCCCGGAGCTCGATGATCGCGAACGCCCCGGCCAGGATCAGGCCGCCGGCGATACCACCCAGCACCACCGGATGTGTCCAGCCCCGATCGGGTGCCGCGAGGATGCCGTACACCAGCGCGGCGACCGCGGCGGCGATGACGATCGCGCCGGCGACGTCCAAGGTGCGGGCCTCCGCATCGCGCGACGTCGTGATGGTCGTGCTCATGACCATCAGGACCAGTCCGGCGCCGGCGAAGGCCCAGAAGATCGACTGCCAGGGCCAGAAGTGCAGCAGCACACCGGATCCCAGCATGCCGAACACGCCACCACAGCCGGCCATCCCGGCCCAGATGCCCACCGCCTTGGTGCGCTGGTCGGCCGGGTACGAGGCGGTGATCAGGGACAGCGTCGCCGGCATGATGAAGGCGGCGCCCACTCCGGCGACCGCGCGGGCGCCGATGATGTGCAAGGGATCGGTGCTGACCGCCGGGACGATCGAGGCCGCCGCGAAGATGGCCAGACCGAACAGCAGGGCACCGCGCCGGCCGTAGCGGTCGCCGAGGGCGCCGGCGGGCAGCAGCAGGCAGGCCAGCGTCAGTGTGTAACTGTCGATGATCCAGGTCAGCTGGGTCTGGTTCGCCGACGTTGCCATGGCGATGTCACCGAGCGCGGTGTTGAGCGCGACCATCGACGAAATCACCACCAGCACACCGGAACACGCCACCAGAAGGGTCCAGGTGCGGTTCCGCGCGATGGGTGCGGCGGCCGTCGGCGGCGTGGTACCGGCCCGGGGGCTCACCACGCTCGCCTTGTCGGCCATGCGGCCACCTTCCGGTAGTTTCAAGACTGCTGATCTTCAAACGAGACTAACAGTCTTGTTTGGCGTCCGGAAGGTGAACTGCGTTGTCCAGCGAATACGGCGACCCCCGGCCGGCCCGGTCACGGGCGCGGCTCCTCGAGGCGGCGACCGCCCTCCTGCGCACCGGCGGTCCCAGTGCCGTGACCGTCGACGCGGTGATCCGCGCGTCCAATGTGGCCAGGGCGACGCTCTACCGGCACTATGCCAGCGGAAATGACCTGCTGGCAGCGGCATTTCACGCGCTCATCCCGCCGGCTCCCGTGCCGCTCGCCGAGGGGAACCTGCGCGAGCGGTTGATCGCGCTCGTGCGCGCGCAGGCGGAACTGATCGCCGAGGCGCCGGTCAGCCTGGCGGCCATGTCGTGGCTGACGCTCGGTGGCAACCTCGAACACCTGCCGTGGGGCACGGCGGGGACCGAGAGCATCGAGGTCCGTAACTTGCGGGAACGCGTGGCCGAGCAGTACGCCGCCCCGTTCGAGGCGGTGCTGTCCAGCCCCGAGGCTGTCGCCGAGTTGGGTGACGTCGACCGGGTCCGCGCCGCGGCGTTGTTACTCGGCCCGATCGTGCTCGGCAAGCTCAGCACCCTGCCCGACTTCGACTATCGCGAGATCGCCGTCGCCGCCGTCGACGGCTTCCTCGCGACTCATCGCATCAGCGCAGCGAGTACCGGATCGGCAGGTGCTTGAAGCCGCCGACGAACGTCGTCGCGGAAAGCTCCGGGGTACCGGCCAATTCGATCGAGTCCAGTCGGGGCAGCAGTTCGGAGAACAGGCTGTTCATCTCCATGCGCGCCAGTGCGGCACCCAGACAGAAGTGGACGCCGTAGCCGAACGCCAGGTGCTTGTTCGGCTCGCGCCCGACGTCGAACCGGAACGGATCGGTGAACACCTCTTCGTCGCGGTTACCGGAAACGTAAGCGAGATAGACGGATTCGCCCGCGGCGATCGGCACCCCGCGCACGACCGTGTCGGCGGTCGCGGTGCGCATGAATTCCTTCACCGGTGTGCTCCACCGGATCATCTCCTCGACGGCCGTGGACATCAGATCGGGATTCGCCTTCAGGCGGGCCAGCTCGCCGGGATTCTGGATGAGCGCATGCAGCCCACCCGAGATGGCGTCCTTGGTGGTGTCGTGGCCGGCGCTGGCCACGATCACGTAGTAGGACGCGGTGTCCATGTCGCTGAGCGGTTCGCCGTCGATGCGGCCGTTCGCGATCGCCGACGCCAGGTCATCGGTCGGGTTGGCCCGCCGGGATGCGGTCAGCGCGGCGAAGTACTGGAAGAAGTCGAGCAGCACGGCGAACAGCTCTTCCGGTGTCTGGCCGCGTGAGTACTCCTCGTCGTCGCCGCCGAACATCTCCTGCGTGAGGGTGTGCATGCGGTCGTAGTCCTCCTCGGGGAGGCCGAGCAGCGACATGATCACGTAGAGCGGGAACTGGATCGCGATCTCCTCGACGAAGTCGCACTCGGGGCCGATGTCGCGCATCCGGTCGACGTACCGCTTCGCGAGCTCGTCCACCCGGACCTTCAGGTCGCGCATGGCCTTGGGCCGGAACCAGTCGGCGCCGATGGCGCGGATCTTCCGGTGGTGCGGGTCGTCCATGTGGATGAGCGTGCGCAGCCCCATCCCCGCCTCGGCCTGCGCCTTCAGCAGATCTTCGGCGTCGGCTTTCATGAGCAGCGGGCGGGGCTCGCTGATGAAGAGGTTGTTGTCGCGCTCGATGGCCATGATGTCGGCGTGCTTGGTGATCGCCCAGAACGGCCGGTACGGCGGATTGTCAACCCAGGCAACGGGATTCGTAGCGCGGAGGCGGGTCAGGGCGGTGTGCAACCGGTCGTCGTCGGCGTAGGCGGAGGGGGCGGCGAGGACCTTCGCGGCCTCGTCGGTGGTGGGTGCAGTCATTGAACTCCTCACGCAGACGCAAACTTGACAGCTGTCAAGTGGAGTGTAGGTCGTTCGATGTCCGTTGGGGAGGGGGTCGCGCGAAATATTTCTGGGCTGCATTCGGTGGGCGTTCAGTACGCTGGGTGGTCGTGTCGTCCGCCCATTCGCCCAGACTGCTGCAGCGCGCTGCGGCAGTGGCTGCCGCGGTGCTGCTGGTGGCCGGCTGTGGCCTGGACTCGCACAGTGAAGGTGCGACGGTCGTCGCGCCCGACGCGGTGACCGCCGATCCGGCGCTGGTGCACACCGCATCGGGGACCGTCCGCGGGACGGTCAATCCGGACCTACGGTTCTTCGGTGGAATTCCTTATGCCGCACCACCATTGGGGCCATTGCGCTTCCGGCCGCCGGCGCCCGCGCTCGCGTGGGACGGGGCGCTCGACGGCAGCAAGCCGGGTGCGCGCTGCATCCAGGATCCCAAGGGCGACCTCGAGATGGGCCGCAACACCAGCGAGGATTGTCTGACGCTCAATGTCTGGACGCCGCCGGTGCGGGCCTCCGGTGAACGTCGACCGGTGCTGGTGTGGCTGCACGGCGGCGGGTTCATCAACGGCTCCAGCAGCATCTACAACTCGACTCGGCTGACCACACGCGGCGACGTCGTGGTGGTGACCGTCAACTACCGCCTCGGTGCGCTGGGTTTCCTGGCCCACCCCGCACTGGGTAGCGGCCCCGACGTCGGCAACTACGGGCTGGCCGATCAGCAGGCGGCGCTGCGCTGGGTGCGCGACAACATCGCCGCGTTCGGCGGCGATCCCGACAAGGTGACCATCGCCGGTGAATCCGCCGGCGGGATGTCGGTGTGCGACCACCTCGTCGCCCCCGACTCGGGCGGTCTCTTCCGCGGCGCCATCATCGCGAGCGGGCCGTGCCAGGCGCAGGGCGCACTACCGGAGGCCACGCGGGCGAGCCTGACCTATGCGCAGGCGGCGGGGTGCGGGGATGTGGCGGACGCCGCCGACTGTCTGCGCCGTCTGCCGGTCGACAAACTGCGAAAACCGGTGTGGTACTACGGGATCGGCGAGAACATGCTCAGCGGGCCCGTCTCCGGGACAACGCTGCTGCCGGTCGATCCGATGCGGGCCATCAGCGACGGCGCTGCGGCCCGGGTGCCGGTGATGATCGGTACCACCCGCGACGAGTTCACCCTCTTCGTGGCGCTGCAGTATCTCCGTGCCGGCAAGCGGTTCCATGCCGACGCCTACCCGCGCCTCCTGGAGTCGACGTTCGGCGCCGACGCCGGTGCGGTGGCCGAGCACTACCCGCTGGACCGCTACGGGGACAGCGCCGCGGTTGCCTATTCGACGGCAGTCACCGACGCCGCGTTCGCGTGCGTGGCCGACCGCATCGGCGACGCGCTGGTCGGCGATGCGCCGGTATATGGCTACGAGTTCGCCGACCCGGCGCCACCGACGCCGGATCCGTTGCGCCACTTGCCTTTCCCTGTCGGTGCCAGCCACTCGCTGGACCTGCGCTACATCTTCAACATGGGTGGCGCACCTCCGCCGACGCCGCCGCAAGTCGCCCTGTCGGATCAGATGATCGACTACTGGAGCTCGTTCGTCCGTGATGGCCGGCCGAGTGCCGACGGTGCGCCGGAATGGCCGCAGCTGGCCGGCGACGAGCATGACAGCCGCATGTCGCTGCGCCCCGATGGCAGTCGGTTGGTCACGGACTACGACCAGGTACACCAGTGCGCGTTCTGGGGGACTCTGCAGCACTGACTGCTACGTCGAACGTGGGGGATTCTGGTGACGTCAGCGGCGTGGCGTCTCGGCAGGTCGCACGCTCGACGCGCGGAAAATGCCTTGCCCGCCGAGGTTGCGTCCACTTCGATGGGGCGGCATGACGATCCGCGATGCCGACCGATTCGCCCGTGAGTGGTGTGCGGCCTGGAACGCCCACGACGTCGAGGCTGTCCTGGCGCATTTTCACGACGACGTCGTCTTCACCTCACCCGTCGCGGCGCGCGTGGTGCCCGAATCCGGGGGAGTGGTGCGGGGCAAGGACGCGCTGCGGCGGTACTGGACCACCGCGCTGGCCGCGGTGCCGGAGCTGCACTTCGAGATCGTGGCCACTTATATCGGGACGCAGGCGCTCGTCATCAATTACCGCAACCACCGCGGTCAGTTGGTCAACGAGGTGCTGATCTTCGACGGTGACCTGGTGCGCGAGGGTCACGGCACCTATCTCGATTAGGCGGGCGTCACCCACGTCGTGATGTCGGCGTGCACGACCTCCTCGCCCCGGGCGTCGACCACCGAGACCGATACGACGACGTCGGTGCCTCTCGTCAGCGTCTCGAAGTCGGGGACGTCGACCCGCGCGTGGGCCCGCAGTGAGGTGGTGGCCTTGGCCAGGTACCGCACGTTCATGGCCTTCGGGATCCAGCGGTGGCTCGTCGGCACGGTCGCTTCCATCGCCATGCCCATGGCAGCCTCGGCGGCGTTGCACGACGCGATGGCATGCACGGTGTGCAGATGGTTGTAGACGAAGAACCACTTCGGCACCGCCACCTCGGCGTAGCCCGGCTCCATCGTCACCACCCGGGGCAGGACCGACGCGAAGTACGGCACCCGCACCATCGCGGCCGCGGAGAACAGCAGGCTGCCGCCGGGCCGTCCGGAGAGCTGCTTCCAGGCGCGGTACGTGGAGCTCAGTGTCGACATGTCTCTACCTTACTCAACAGTAAGTTCAGTGCCGACGCTGATTCTGCGGCCTGGGCGCGGGGTACTCGCACTTGCTCGCCGTGCGCGCAGGCTCAACCCGACGTCGCGGTTGGCTCTGCGGCCCGGGTGCTACGTACTCGCACTTCTACGCCATGAGTGCAGAGTCAACGTGAGAAGCGCCCAGGCGTGCGTTGACCCTGTAGTTGGGGCGCACCCCACTTGAACTTTTGCGCCACCACTGCAGGATCAACCGGACCTCTGCGCCCACTCTCCAACCAGGGCGCGATCCAGTCGAACGTCAGCGCCGTCGCCGCAGAATCAAGGCAGATTCAAGGCAGAATGAACCCGAGGTCACCGCAGGACCGGCGGTAGAACCCGGGCGCGCCGAACTGCTCCGCAGTGGATTTGGAGCGAGCCCGGATCTGGGGCATACTGTTCGGGTTGCCTTGCGCCGGGTCCGCCCGCTGCGGGCATACGACCGGCGCCCATCTCGGGCGCATCCGGTCCCAGCATCGCCCACGATGGAATTTCCAACGCGGACGACTGTGCGCAAAGGCGACACGCCCGAGCGCGGGGGTCGGTGAACCACAGAAACGTAAAGAGCGGCGGCATAGCCAGCGCGCGCGATCGGGTATCCCGATGCGTGCGTATTGAAGACCAGGCCCGAGCACGGGCCCGTGAAAGTTAGGTAGGAGAAGCGTGGCGGGACAGAAGATCCGCATCAGGCTCAAGGCCTACGACCACGAGGCGATTGACGCCTCGGCGCGCAAGATCGTTGAGACGGTCACCCGTACGGGGGCAAGCGTGGTCGGCCCGGTGCCGCTGCCGACCGAGAAGAACGTGTACTGCGTCATCCGGTCTCCCCATAAGTACAAGGACTCGCGGGAGCATTTCGAAATGCGTACCCACAAGCGCCTTATCGACATCCTCGACCCCACGCCGAAGACCGTTGACGCCTTGATGCGCATCGATCTGCCGGCGAGCGTCGACGTCAACATCCAGTAGGAGACCCAGAAAAATGGCACGCAAAGGCATTTTGGGCACCAAGCTGGGCATGACGCAGGTGTTCGACGAGAACAACAAAGTCGTCCCGGTCACGGTCGTGAAGGCCGGCCCCAACGTGGTGACCCGCATCCGTACCACCGAGCGCGACGGCTACAGCGCCGTGCAGCTCGCCTACGGCGAGATCAGCCCTCGCAAGGTGAACAAGCCGGTCACCGGTCAGTTCGCCGCTGCAGGCATCAACCCGCGCCGGCACCTGGCCGAGCTTCGTCTCGACGACGAGTCCGCCGCTGCTGAGTACGAGGTCGGCCAGGAGCTGACCGCCGAGATCTTCGCCGACGGCGCATACGTCGACGTGACCGGCACCAGCAAGGGCAAGGGCTTCGCCGGCACCATGAAGCGTCACGGCTTCAAGGGCCAGGGCGCCGCGCACGGTGCCCAGGCTGTGCACCGTCGTCCCGGTTCGATCGGTGGCTGCGCCACCCCGGGCCGTGTCTTCAAGGGCACCCGCATGTCCGGCCGGATGGGTAGCGACCGCGTCACCACCCAGAACCTGAAGGTTCACAAGGTCGACGCCGAGAACGGTGTGCTGCTCATCAAGGGCGCCATCCCGGGCCGCAACGGTGGACTGGTGGTTGTCCGCACCGCAGTTAAGCGAGGCGAGAAGTAATGACTCTCAAGATTGACGTCAAGACCCCGGACGGCAAGAAGGACGGCTCTGTCGAGCTGCCCGCCGCGCTGTTCGACGTCGAGCCCAACATCGCGCTGATGCACCAGGTGGTGACGGCCCAGCTGGCCGCCGCCCGCCAGGGCACGCACGCCACCAAGACCCGGGCCATGGTGTCCGGTGGTGGCAAGAAGCCGTACCGCCAGAAGGGCACCGGCCGCGCCCGTCAGGGTTCGACCCGCGCCCCGCAGTTCACCGGTGGTGGCGTCGTCCACGGCCCGCAGCCGCGTGACTACAGCCAGCGGACCCCGAAGAAGATGATCGCTGCCGCCCTGCGCAGCGCGCTGTCGGACCGGGCTCGCAACGAGCGCATCCACGCGATCACCGAACTGGTGGCTGGTCAGAACCCGTCGACCAAGAGCGCCAAGTCGTTCCTGTCGTCGCTGACCGACAACAAGAAGGTGCTCGTCGTGATCGGCCGCAGCGATGTGGTCGGCGCCAAGAGCGTCCGCAACCTGCCTGGCGTGCACGTGATCTCGCCGGATCAGCTGAACACCTACGACGTGCTCAACGCCGACGACCTGGTGTTCTCGGTGGAGGCGCTCAACGCCTACATCACCGCCAACACGAAAGAGGAGGTGTCGGCCTGATGGCTACCGTGACTGATCCTCGCGACATCATCCTGGCCCCGGTCATCTCGGAGAAGTCCTACGGACTCATCGAGGACAACACGTACACGTTCATCGTGGCGCCGGAGTCCAACAAGACGCAGATCAAGATCGCTATCGAGAAGATCTTCGACGTGAAGGTCGACTCGGTGAACACCGCGAACCGGAAGGGCAAGCGCAAGCGCACCCGCACCGGTTACGGCCAGCGCAAGAGCACCAAGCGCGCGATCGTGACCCTGTCCGCCGGCAGCAAGCCGATCGAACTGTTCGGAGCTCCGGCCTGATCGGCCGGGAGTTAAGGGATTAACTGATAATGGGAATTCGCAAGTACAAGCCGACGACCCCGGGTCGTCGCGGTTCGAGCGTCTCCGACTTCGCCGAGATCACTCGTTCGACTCCGGAGAAGTCGCTGATCCGTCCGCTGCACGGCACTGGTGGTCGTAACGCGCACGGCCGCATCACGACTCGTCACAAGGGTGGCGGTCACAAGCGTGCCTACCGCGTCATCGACTTCCGTCGCCATGACAAGGACGGCGTCAACGCCAAGGTCGCGCACATCGAGTACGACCCGAACCGTACCGCCAACATCGCGCTGCTCCACTTCGTGGACGGCGAGAAGCGCTACATCATCGCCCCCAAGGACCTCAAGCAGGGCGACGTTGTCGAGTCGGGCCCCAACGCCGACATCAAGCCGGGCAACAACCTGCCGATGCGCAACATCCCGGCCGGTACCGTCATCCACGCCGTGGAGCTGCGTCCGGGCGGCGGTGCCAAGCTGGCCCGCTCGGCCGGTGTCAGCATCCAGCTGCTCGGTAAGGAAGGCGCGTACGCCACGCTGCGTATGCCGTCGGGTGAAATCCGTCGCGTCGACGTGCGCTGCCGCGCCACCGTCGGCGAGGTCGGCAACGCCGAGCAGGCGAACATCAACTGGGGTAAGGCCGGCCGTATGCGGTGGAAGGGCAAGCGCCCGACCGTCCGTGGTGTCGTGATGAACCCGGTTGACCACCCGCACGGTGGTGGTGAGGGTAAGACCTCCGGTGGTCGTCACCCGGTGAGCCCGTGGGGCAAGCCCGAGGGCCGCACCCGCAAGCCCAACAAGCCGAGCGACAAGCTCATCGTCCGCCGCCGGCGCACCGGCAAGAAGCGCTAGGCCGGAAAGGAATAGACGATGCCTCGTAGCCTCAAGAAGGGTCCGTTCGTCGACGACCATCTGTTGAAGAAGGTCGACGCGCAGAACGAGAAGAACACCAAGCAGGTCATCAAGACCTGGTCCCGTCGGTCGACCATCATCCCCGACTTCATCGGTCACACCTTCGCCGTCCACGACGGTCGCAAGCACGTGCCGGTGTTCGTCAGTGAGGCGATGGTCGGGCACAAGCTCGGCGAGTTCGCCCCGACGCGGACCTTCAAGGGTCACATCAAGGACGACCGGAAGAGCAAGCGCCGCTAATGACTACCGTTACTGAATACCCGTCCGCGAGCGCCAAGGCGCGCTTCGTGCGTGTGTCGGCGAGCAAGGCCCGCCGGGTCATCGACCTGGTCCGTGGCAAGAGCGTCGAAGAGGCGCTCGACATCCTGCGGTGGGCACCGCAGGCTGCCAGCGAGCCGGTCGCCAAGGTGATCGCCAGCGCTGCCGCCAACGCGCAGAACAACGAGGGCCTGGACCCGACGACCCTCGTGGTCGCCACGGTCTTCGCCGACGAGGGCCCGACCGCCAAGCGCATCCGGCCGCGCGCCCAGGGGCGTGCGTACCGGATCCGCAAGCGCACCAGCCACATCACCGTGGTCGTCGAGAGCCGTCCCGCGAAGGACAAGGGCTCGAAGGCTGCTTCGGCCGGTGCCGCGCGCGCTCGTCGTGCCCAGGGCAGCAAGGCCGCCGCTGCCAAGACCGAGACGAAGGGAGGCTCGGAGTAGTGGGCCAGAAAATCAACCCGCACGGCTTCCGCCTCGGTATCACCACCGAATGGAAGTCCCGTTGGTACGCCGACAAGCAGTACGCGGACTACGTCAAGGAAGACGTCGCCATCCGCAAGCTGCTGGCCACCGGCCTGGAGCGCGCCGGCATCGCCGACGTGCAGATCGAGCGCACGCGTGACCGCGTCCGGGTGGACATCCACACCGCACGTCCGGGCATCGTCATCGGTCGCCGTGGCACCGAGGCCGACCGCATCCGCGCCGACCTGGAGAAGCTGACCGGCAAGCAGGTTCAGCTGAACATCCTCGAGGTCAAGAGCCCCGAGGGCGTGGCCCAGCTGGTGGCGCAGGGCGTCGCCGAGCAGCTGAGCAACCGTGTCGCGTTCCGTCGTGCCATGCGCAAGGCCATCCAGTCGGCCATGCGTCAGCCGAACGTCAAGGGCATCCGGGTGCAGTGCTCGGGCCGCCTCGGCGGTGCTGAGATGAGCCGCTCGGAGTTCTACCGCGAAGGTCGCGTGCCGCTTCACACGCTGCGCGCCGACATCGACTACGGCCTTTACGAGGCCAAGACCACATTCGGCCGTATCGGCGTGAAGGTGTGGATCTACAAGGGCGACATCGTCGGTGGCAAGCGTGAGCTCGCCGCCGCCGCTCCCGCCGCCGACCGTCCCCGTCGGGATCGTCCGTCCGGTACCCGTCCGCGTCGCAGCGGTTCGTCGGGCACCACGGCGACCAGCACCGAGGCCGGCCGCGCTGTGGACGTCGCTGTTGAGGCCCCCGCCGGCGATGCGCCGTCGGAAGCAACGGAGAGCTAAGCATGCTGATTCCCCGCAAGGTCAAGCACCGCAAGCAGCACCACCCGGAGCAGCGCGGTATCGCCAGCGGCGGCACCTCGGTCAGCTTCGGTGACTACGGCATCCAGGCCCTGGGCCATGCCTACATCACCAACCGGCAGATCGAGTCCGCTCGTATCGCCATCAACCGGCACATCAAGCGTGGCGGCAAGGTCTGGATCAACATCTTCCCGGACCGCCCGCTGACCAAGAAGCCTGCCGAAACCCGCATGGGTTCCGGTAAGGGTTCGCCGGAGTGGTGGGTCGCCAACGTCAAGCCGGGTCGCGTGCTCTTCGAGCTCAGCTACCCCGACGAGAAGATCGCCCGGGAGGCGCTGACCCGCGCCATCCACAAGCTGCCGATCAAGGCACGCATCGTGACTCGAGAGGAGCAGTTCTGATGGCAGTTGGAGTTACGCCTGGTGAACTGCGTGAGCTCACCGAGGAAGAGCTGACCACGCGTCTGCGCGAGTCGAAGGAAGAGCTGTTCAACCTTCGCTTCCAGATGGCCACCGGTCAGCTGTCGAACAACCGCCGGCTGCGCACCGTGCGGCAGGAGATCGCGCGGGTCTACACGATCCTGCGCGAACGTGAGTTGGGCCTGGCGTCCGGGCCGGTTGGTAAGGATTAGTCATGGCAGAAACTAAGGGCCCCAAGCACACGCCGGCCACCGAGACCGAGCGCGGCAGCCGCAAGACCGCCATCGGCTACGTGGTGTCGGACAAGATGCAGAAGACCATCGTGGTCGAGCTGGAAGATCGCAAGATGCACCCGCTCTACGGGAAGATCATCCGGACCACCAAGAAGGTCAAGGCGCACGACGAGAACGGCGACGCCGGTATCGGCGACCGCGTCTCGCTGATGGAGACCCGTCCGCTGTCGGCCAGCAAGCGCTGGCGGCTGGTCGAGGTGCTCGAGAAGGCCAAGTAGGCCTTCGCACGTACATAGAACTGCCCCTCTCCTTCGGGAGAGGGGCAGTTTTGCATTCGGCGGGAAATTCCGGGCGGCAATCCAATCCGGATCGGCGCCGGCTCCGAATACGGGGCATGCACACACTCGTCCTCATCGGATTCCTCGGCGGACTGATCACCGGCATCTCGCCGTGCATCCTGCCGGTCCTGCCCGTGGTCCTGTTCTCCGGCACCAATCGCCGCCCCTATCTGGTGATCGCCGGACTCGTCCTGAGTTTCAGCGTGGTGACCCTAGTCGGGACCGTCGTGCTGCAACAGTTGCACCTGCCGGCCGACATCATCCGCTGGGCCGGCCTGCTGGCGCTCACGGCCATCGGTGTCGGGCTGATCTTCCCGCGCGTCGAGCGCCTGCTGGAAGCGCCGTTCGCGCGCCTGCCGCAACGTGACATTGCCGGCAGCCGTAAGGGTTTCGGCCTCGGGCTGGCGCTGGGCGTGCTCTACGCCCCGTGCGCGGGACCCGTGCTGGCGGCCATCGTGGTGGCCGGGGCGACCGGCCACATCGGGCTGGACACCGTCGCGCTGACCGCGTCGTTCGCCGTCGGTACCGCACTGCCGTTGCTGCTGTTCGCTCTGGGGGGACAGCGAGTTGCCGAGCGCATCAAGGCATTTCAACAGCGCCAGCGGCAGGTCCGGGTTGCTGCCGGGGTGGTCACGCTGGTCGCCGCGGTGGCGTTGGCGCTGAATCTGCCCGCCACGGTGCAGCGGAAGATTCCCGACTACACCGCGACGTTGCAGGCGCGCATCGCGCCCGCCGGCGTCGGCTTGTCGAGTTGTGCCGAAGGTGCGAGTGTCCTGCAGGACTGCGGTACCGCCCCGGACATCGTCGGCATCGACAGCTGGTTCAACACCCCCGGTGACGCGCCGCTCGATCTGAAAGCCTTGCGCGGCAAGGTGGTTCTCGTCGACTTCTGGACCTACACCTGTATCAACTGCCAGCGTGCGATCGAGCACGTCACCGGTTGGTATGACCGTTACAAGGACCAGGGCTTCACCGTGATCGGCGTGCACACGCCGGAATACCAGTTCGAGCACGACCGTGCCGGCGTCATCAAGGGTGCCGCCGACCTGCACATCAAATACCCGGTCGCCCTGGACAACTCATATGACACCTGGCACAACTACCAGAACCAGTACTGGCCGGCCGGCTACCTGATCGACGCCGCGGGCGTCGTGCGCCATCTCAAGTTCGGCGAAGGCGACTACGACGTCACCGAGGGCATGATCCGTGAGCTGCTCGCCCAGGCCAAGCACTGACCGATGCCGCTAGGCTGCTCGACGATGGCCGCATCGTCCGAGCATGCCCCCGATCTCGGTGCCCTGTTGCGCCGCGTCGCCGACGGGGACGACGACGCGTTCGCGTCGTTCTACGACGCGACCTGCGCCCGGGTGTTCGGCCTGATCCTGCGGGTGCTGCGGGACCCCGGCTACAGCGAGGAGACGACGCAGGAGGTGTACGCGCAGGTGTGGCGCTCGGCTTCCGCTTACGACTCCGCCGAGGGTTCGGCGCTGGCCTGGCTGATGACGTTGGCGCATCGTCGGGCGGTCGATCGGGTACGTGCGGAGGTCGCGGGTACTCGGCGTGAATGGGACTACGGCACAACGCATCTCGAGAGGCCGTCGGATGTGGTGGCCGAGGCGGCGGTGCGGGGCGACGATCGCCGTCGGGTGGTGGGCTGCCTCGGCACGCTCACCGGCGCGCAGCGTGAGGCGATCGAATTGGCCTACTACGACGGTCTGACGTACGTGGAGGTCTCCGATCGGCTGTCCACGAGTCTCGGCACGGTCAAAACGCGGATGCGCGATGCGCTGCGCAAGCTGCGTGATTGTCTGGGGGAGTCATGAGCGATCCGTCGGAATTCGAACTGCTGGAGCTGGCCGTGCCGTACGCGCTCGACGCGGTCTCCGATGCCGAGCGCGCGGAGATCGACCGGCGATTGGCTGAGTCACCCCAGCCGGTGGTGGCGGCATTCCGGGCTCAGGTGGCCGAGGCTCGGGAGGCCCTCGGGACACTGTCGGACGCCACGGCCGTGCCGCCACCGGCGGCGCTGCGAGATGCTGTTCTGCGCAGCAACCGGAGTCAGGTCCGCGAACATCGTTGGCGCAAAGCGGTTCTGGCGGCGGCCGCGATACTCGCCGTGGTCGGCAGCGCGTTCGCCGCGGGCTGGATGTTGCGGCCGCCGCCCGCGCCGCCGGTCGCCGAACAGGTGATCACAGCGCCGGACGTCCGCAGCGTCTCCACCGCCCTGCGTCCCGGTGGTACCGCGACCGTCGTGTACTCGCGGACGCGCGGGGACGGCATGGTGATGTTCGATGGCGCCGCGCCGCCCCCGTCGGGCATGGCGTACCAGGTGTGGCTGATGAAGGACGGTGTTCCGGTGCAGTCGGGTCCGCCGATCCGGGAGACGCGCACGGTCATGGTTTCGGACATCGGGCGGGCCACGGCGCTGGGTCTGACGGTCGAACCGGTGGAACGTGCGGCTCATACTCCGCCCGGTGACATGGTGGGACGGGTGGTGCTGCCCTGACAAGAGATGGGTCGCCCGGTTATTTCCCGAGCAGGCGCAAAACTGTCGACTCCCTGCTGAAATGGACAGTTCTGCGTCTGCTCGCTAATTGACCACGTCCCTCATCCGAATCGGGTGAGGGGCGATTCGAATTCCATGGGACCGCAGCGATTACGCCGGATTGATCAGATTCCGCCCCGCTTTCCTAATACTCTCCAACTATGAATTCGGTGCTGATTCGTTTGTCGAGGATTCTGATAAGCGGTTTATCGGTATTGGCGCTGGGTTTGGGCGGGGCGGCCGTCGTGCACGCGGCCCCCGGGGATGCTCCGGGCGGGACGTCGAATGCTGCGTCACTGTCGTTGGATTCACTGGGATTTGGCCGATCCCTGGCCTTTTACGGCCTGCAGGCGGACACGACGCTGACGTTGCCGGTGCCGGCTGGGCTGGTGCCGGTGGCGCTGAACGGTTTTGTCGACGCACCGCCGAACCTGCTCAGTGGCGTGGTCACCGTCATCCAGGATGATCGGACCATCGCCCGTGTCCCGCTGCCGACGGCGGACCGGGCACCCATCAGCATCCCGCTGGCCGGTGTGCGGATCGTCGACAACTCGGCGACCATCCGGCTGCATGTGAATCTGACGCCACCGCAGGACAATTGCGTTTTCGATCCGGCAAATCCGTTGCGCCTGAACGATATCGGTCTGGCATTCGCGGGTGCCGAAGCACCACCGCGGGCGGTCGGCGAGTTCCTGCCACCGGTGCTGCAACAGCTGACCGTATTCATTCCGAGTGCGCCGAGCTCGGTCGAGTCGGATTCCGCGGTCAAGCTGACGGCGTTGATCGCCGCGCATTACGGCAGGCAGCAGACGAGGATCACCCTGCGAACCCTGGACGGATCGACCGTACCGCCGGCAGCAGCCGCACCGTTCGAACGGCAGATCGTGATCCGCGAGGGCAAGGACACCGGTGTTGTGCTGCAACCGGGGCCTGGCTTCCCATCGCTGTTGATCACCGGCCCCTCCGGCGCGATCAGTAATCAGATCCGACTGATGACCAGCAAGCTGTGGACTCTGGCGTTGAGTTCGAAAGCCGTTGCCGGGCCTCTGGTTCCGGTCGCCCAGTTGGTTCCGGACCTCACCACCATCCGCGACCTGGGGCAGCCGGGCGTGAACGCGACGGCGCTGACCAACCCGCGGGTGGTGATCCCACTGGATCAGACCCGGATCGGCCGCGCAGTGCGGGGCGTCCGAGTGCATCTGCAGGGTTCGTACACGCCGCTGCCGTCGAATCTCGGCGGACAGGTCACCGTCGGCGTCGGCGGCAACAACCTGGTGCGCTGGGCGACGGACAACACCGGCACCATCGATCGCTGGATCGACATTCCCGACCGAATGCTGACCAGATTCACCGATCTAAATGTCGCGATCGAAGCGACCGGCAACACCGGGCGATGCGGGGAGTACCAGCCGATCACACTGACCATCGACGGTGCCACCGAGGTGCAGAGCGGACTGGCCGATCCACCTGTCCCGCTGGGCTTTCAGTCCTTGCCGCAGGCGCTGATGCCGCGGGTGCTGGTCGGCATGAAGGGCGGCAACGCCTTTGCCGACACCGCGCGCGCCGTCGAGATCGTGGCCGGCTTGCAGCGGCTGAGCGCACGTCCCCTGGACCTGGAGGTGGTGCCGTTCCCGCAGGCCCTCTCCGCCGCGCAACCGGCTCTGCTGATTGCGGCGGACGGCTGGGATCAGAACGACCTCACATTGCCGGTATCGGCCGGTGCACAGGGGCCCATCACAGTTGCGGCCAGCGACGGCGCGGGAGGACCGGCCACGTTGACGCTGGACCCGGCGCAGCGCTTCGGCTCGCTGCAGACGCTTTACCACGGCGGCCGGGTGCTGTTGGTCGCGACATCGAACGGTGATGCCGCCCAACTGGATTCGTTGTTGAGCTGGCTCGGGCGGGATAACCAGACCTGGTCGGCGCTGGACGGCATGGCACTGGTGGCGATGCCGGGCCATGACCCGGTATTGGTCAAACCCGACCCGACGCAGGCGCAGGCCCCGTCTCCGGGCCTGCCGGCGTGGGCGCTGTGGCTCGGTGGTGGGGTGGTGGCAGCGGGCGCCGCGGCGCTGGGCCTGGCGCTGGTGCGCCGCCGCAAGAAGGCCGACTGACGTGACCGCCCCGGCGCCGGCGGCCCCGGAATCCGCCGAGTGGGAACCGTCGCGGTTGGGCTCCTGGGCGCGCGGGCCGGTGGGCCGGTTGGTGCTGCGTTGGGCTTTCATCGGCGCGATGACCGGGCTGGCGTTTCACCGGAGCTTGGCGGAATTGGCGCGGGCCACCCGGGGCGAGAGCCTCAACGGCTACATCTGGATGCTGTTCGCCGCGTGCGTGCTCGCCGCGGTCGGCATCGCCCGCCGCGAACGTCACGAGTTGCCCATCCACGACCGGCAGACCGACATCATCGCCGGCGCCATGGTCCTGGGGATGGCGCTGCTGATGCACGGCGTACTGCTACCGCGTTACTCGTTGTACTACCCACTGTTGCGGCTGGATCTTGTCGCGTTGTGGCTGTTCGTGCTGGGCAGCGCCATCGTGATGTTCGGACTGCGCCCCATCATCCGCTACGCGTGGGTGTGGGCGATGCCGGCGCTGGTCATGCCACTGCCGTATCACGCATTGGTCGTGCTGTTGGGCAACACCCGGTGGGCCGATGCCGTGGCCGCCGTCCCGATCACCATGTGGGCGGCCTGGATCTGCACCAGACGCACCCCGCGCCGCGGAATGATCGGGGCGGCAGGCGCACTCGTGGTGACCGTCGCCGTCGCGACGGTGATGACGTTGGTGGTACCGACCGCTCCACTGTTCCTGTACCAGACCATTCCGGCGACGACAGCCCTGGTCGGGACAGCAGCAGCCATGTTCATCTACGCCCGGCAGACGGAGTCGGTCCGATTCGTCGAGAGCCGAGTGGAACCGTTGGCCACCCGACAAGCGTGGCTGGCCGTTCCGATGGTAGCTGCGGTGGCCGTGCTGTTGTCGTTCGTCCGTCTGCCCATCGAGATCCGGCCGAGCGAGATGGCGCTGTCGGATGCGTCTTTCGGCCGGCCGTTGGTAGTCCCGGCCGGCTGGCACCAGACGGATGTGCACGAATACCCGAAGGTTGCCGGCCTGTACGGCGACGACAGCCGCTTCATCCGGCAGACGATCGTGGCCGATTCAGGAAATCTGAAGTGGGACAAGCGTTCTGCACCAAGGCGGGTCTGGATCGACGTGGTGTCGACGGATCGGCCGGAGACACTCAACGTCTATCCGAGCCTCACGCTCTATCCGTTGCCGCGAGCCAGGATGAGCGCGCCGCGGATCGTCGATCTCGGCTCAGGTGTGCTGGCTCAGGCGTATTCGATCACCGATGACGGATCCCTGGTCACGTGGAACATCGTGATGTGGACCTGGCGGGCCGGGACCTCGGCCCAGCGGGTGATGGTCTTCGCCGTCGACAACCACGACGACACCGCTCCGGTGCCGGAGCCCGGCCATTCGATTCCCGCGGTACTCAGGTCGATCGTGAATGTGCTGTTCCGGGGCAACGCGGCCGTGACCAACGCCAACGCGCAGTTCAAGGACCTCGAGATGCTGACCGAGGTGTCACGGAAACTGGTTGTCGCTCAACTTGCTTCATCGGCGGGCGCCCGATGAAGACGAAATATGACGGCAGGCCCGTCCTCTCGGTCGACACCGTCACCGAGGAAGAGAAGCAGCGGGCCCTGCACCGGGCCGTCAACGGCCTCCGGGACGACGATCCGGTCCGGTCGGCCTCGGTCGCGGTGCTGGGCTGGCAGAAACGCGCGCTGTGGGTGCTGCTCGGGTTGACGGTGGTCGCCGCGGTCCTGTTTCCCAAGGCGACCGCGGTGACATTCGTCGGGTTGTGCACGGCGGCCTACGTCGTGTCGATGGTCGACCGGATGCTGACCTTCCGGGCCGGACTGGCGTCACGCGCGATCGTGATCCCCGACGAGGTGGCCCGCGCGATTCCCGACGCCGATCTGCCGGACTACACGATTCTGGTGCCGGCCTACAACGAGCCCGAGGTGGTGGCACACCTGGTGGGTTCCATGGCGGCACTGGAGTATCCGCGCGACAAGCTCCAGGTGCTGCTGTTGCTGGAGGCCGACGACGATGTCACCATCGCCGCGGCGAAGGGTTGCGCAGACATCGACTACGTGAGCATTCTGCTGGTGCCGCCGGCCGAACCCAGGACCAAACCCAAGGCGTGCAACTACGGCCTGCAGTTCGCCACCGGTGAGATCGTCACCATCTATGACGCCGAGGATGTTCCGGAGCCGCTCCAATTGCGCAGGGTGGTGGCCGCTTTCGATCAGTTACCCGAGAACACCGCCTGTGTGCAGGCCAAACTGGCCTATTACAACGGCCACCAGAACATGCTGACCGGCTGGTTCACCGCGGAGTACGGGCTGTGGTTCGGCTATCTGCTGCCCGGATTGATGCGGACCAACTCGCCGATTCCGTTGGGCGGCACCTCGAATCACCTGATGCACCGGGTACTGGACACCATCGGCGCCTGGGATCCGCACAATGTCACCGAAGATGCCGACCTGGGCCTGCGGATCGCGGCGTCGGGTTACCAGACCGCTGTCGTGGATTCGGTGACGCTGGAAGAGGCCAACAGCGATCCGATCAACTGGGTGCGGCAGCGGTCGCGATGGCTGAAGGGCTACCTGCAGACCTGGCTGGTGCAGATGCGCCGGCCGGTGAAGCTGTTCCGGACCTTGGGTTTCCGCAATTTCGTCCGGTTCAATGTCGTGCTGTTCGGTACGCCGATCATCGCGGTGCTCAACCTGCTGTTCTGGTTCATCACGGTGCTTTGGTTCCTCGGGCAGCCGGCCGCGATCGAAGCCGTGTTCCCTTGGTACATCTACTTTCCCGCGCTGGTGGCGTTGTCGATCGGCAATATCGCCACCATCTACATGAGCCTGATCTCGCTGCGCGAGGACGACCGGTCGGATCTGTTGTGGCCGGCGCTGACTGTGCCGCTGTTCTGGCTGATGATGAGCGTGGCGGCAGCCAAGGGGGCGTATCAGCTGATCCGCAATCCGTCGTACTGGGAGAAGACCTTCCATGGGTTGACCGATGTTGCGGTTGACGCCGGCAAGGATGCGGCGGTCCCCGAGTGAGCGGCCGGTCGCTGTCGGACAGCCGTGTCCGGTGGTTCGCGTTCGTACTCAGCTTCGCCTGCTACGTGTCGGTCGGGTACTGGCTGCAGGTGCGCCACGGATTCATCATCGGCGACTCCCTCGCGCGAGTGGAAGCTGCGCAGAGTGTGCTGTTCAGTCGTTCTCCGCACGTCGCGGCGATCGGCTTCATCTTCACGCCATTGACCGCGGCACTGCAGATTCCGCTGGTGGCGCTGGGCAATATCTGGCCGCCCATGGCCGAACGCGCGTTCTCGGGCACGCTGATGTCGGCGACGTTCATGGCCGGCGCCGTGGTCCAGATTCTGGGTATCGGCATGGACCGCGGGCTCGCACGCTGGTTCGTCCTGACCGTGGCCGCATTGTTCGCCTTGAACCCGATGATCGTCTTCTACGGCTCCAACGGCATGAGCGAGGCGCCGTTCATCTTCTTCATCGTCTGGGCGACGCGCCGGCTGATCATGTGGATGGTCGACGACGACGTCCACCATCTGATTGCCGCGGGCGGTGTGGCGATGGGACTGGCGTACCTGACCAGATACGACGCTGTCGCCGTGATCGCGGTGGCCGGGTTCCTGGTGGTCGGGACGACCTACCTGCGGGCGCGGAAATCGCCCCGGTTCAAGCGGGCCCTGCTTGACATGATTCTGGTGAGTGGCCCGGGCACGTTGGCGTTCGTCGGCTGGGCGGTGGCGAGCTGGCTGATCACCGGATTGGCGTTCGCGCAGTTCAGTTCGCAGTACGGCAATTCATCGATCCTGGCGCAGGAAGGGGCGGGCTCTGCACCGCCGAAACTCGAGGCGCTGCTGTATTCGCTGACGTCCATCACCTTGCTGTCGGTCACGTTGGGCCCCTTGCTCATCTGGGCGGTCGTGGCGCGTTGGGGCCGGACATACTGGACCATGCTGGTCGCCCCGGTCACCTTGTTCGGCGCTGTGCTGGGCTTCCAGGCCTACACCTTCTCCAAGGGCGCGACGTTTCCGTTTCTGCGGTTCTACATCGCGGCGATCCCGTTCGCCGCGACCATCGCGTTCTTCTGTGTGCGTAACGGGCGGCTGCGGACCCCGGTGCGGCTCGGCAATTATGCGGTGCGGGAAGCGGATCCATCGTTGGCAGCGGGGAAGAAGCGAACGTGGGCGTATGTCCTGTCGGCGTTGTTGTTGGCGGCGAGTCTGCCGGTTGCGGGCTGGGGGATGACCTCGGCGAAATATGCGCCGCAGGAGTACGGGATGGGTGCACTGTTCGCCGGCCCGAATGCGAGCGGCCAACGCAATCTCGACCAGCGCCGATTGGCGGCGACGTTCTCGACCGAGCGCGATATCGCGCGCTATCTGGACCGGATCGACCTGCCCGACGGCTCCATCCTGGCCGATCCGGTGTACGCGTTCGCGATCATCGTGGCATCGCGACATCCCAAACGGTTCGTGGTGCCATCCGATCCCGATTTCGTCGCGATGCTGAATGATCCGACGGCAAATCGGGTGCGTTACATGCTCGCGGTGCCGAACAAGGGCCGGGGCGCCGCCGACGCGCTCAATCAGCGGTATCCCGCGCTCTACGAGACCGGATCCGACGTTGCGACGCTGGAGCTGGAAGTGCCGAACGCCGGTAAGGATCAACCGGTTTGGCGGTTGTACCGGGTCAACGATCCGGTGTCGATCACCGGCTGACCCGTCAGTTGTCGTCCGCGCCGGGCAGCGACCGCTGCCGCGCCTGTGGGGTTCCGACCTGATGGGCCAGCCAGGGGAGTGCCTTCGCGAAAGCGATTCCGGCAGATTCGAAGTCGTGCTCACCCGGATAACCGACCACAGAGCATTCGACGTGGTAGCCGCTGAGGAAGGCGCACAGTTTCTTGGCGTTTGGTTCGCGGTCGTCGTTGTACAGATCCCACGTCTCGATCGAACCGGGATCCGGTGACGTGTCGCCGGCTGCGTGGTGCACCGTGGGGACGTCGCCCGAGACCCCCAGCCAGGCCGACATGTGTTCGTAGCGGCCGTGTTTGGTCACCACGGTCTGCGGGTCGAAAGCCGCCCACGCGGCTGCGTCGCCACCGTACAGCCGGCCGATGGTCTGTGGTTTGGTGCCGGTGTTGGGACCCAACTGGCCGTCGAGTGCGACGAACGCGGTGAACATGTCCGGGTTGCGAACCGCGGTGACCAGGGCGCAGGTACCGCCGGACGACCAACCCACGAGACCCCAGTTGGCGGCCTTGGGGCTGACGTTGAAGTGCGAGATCACAAACGGCACCACATCTTTGGTCAGATGATCGGCAGCGTTCCCGCGCGGCCCGTTGACGCACTCGGTGTCGTTGTCGAACTTGCCGCTGGTGTCCGGAAACACCATGACCGGCGTGGTGCCGTAATGCAGCGCCGCGTAGTCGTCGAGAGTCTTGAGGGCGCCGCCCGATTCCAGCCAGTCGTTGGGGTGACTGAACTCGGCGCCGAGCATCATCACGGTGGGGAGTTGCGGCGGCGGGTTGCTCGCGAACCACGCCGGAGGTAGATACACCAACTCGGTTCGATGATCGAAACCCGATGCGTCACTGGGGATATCGACTTGGACCACCGTGCCGCGGACCGGCTGTTCACCGCTCTTGATCAGGTCGGCCAGTTGCCCCTCATCGATCCACTGCTTGGGTTTGGCGTCGCTCAGGCGGCTCATCGCGACCTTGACGGTGGGGAAGTAGCCAGTTGCGGTATTGAGCGCAGCGAAGCCGCACACCACGGCGAGCAGGACCGAAAGAACCGACACCAGCCGCCGAGCCCACTTGCTACCCCGCCAACCCGCGACGGCGAGCGCCAGTGCGAATCCGGTCATGAAGACCCAGAAGACGGATTGGTAGGACACCGCGTCGACCGACCAGCCCCGATCCTTGACGAACAGGCGCATTCCGGCGGCGAGGCCCAGTCCCGTCAGGACCGCGGCCGGCAGTGCACGTTTCAGCCATTTCTTCGACCGGTGCCGGCCGACCGCGACAGCGATGGCGATGAGCGCCAGCAACTGCAGTGTGATGGGGATCAGACCGTGGGTCAGCGACAGATTCATCACTTCCGGACCCCACAGTCGTCGGGGGCGGGCGCGCCGGCGAACCGGTCACCGATCCAGTCCAGTGCCGCAAGCGGATCGGCCTGCGGACCGGGCCGCTTCTGGATGGCGACGGCGTCGCCCATCTTGCAGGCCGCGTCGAGGGCACGGTCGGTCCACGCCGCGGGGCTCACCGGATCGGCGTCGCTGTAGATGACGAGCATCGGGGCCAGCGCCGGGCCCTGCGGCAAATTGGTCTTCTTCAGATAGGCGCGGAGCGCGGCCAGTGCCTTTTCATCCGCGGGCCGGAGATCCGCCGCGGTGATCTGCGCCGGCACGGCGGGTGCATCGGGCCGGCAGCTGAGCATCGCGTCCCACTGCTGACCGGCGGCACCGCGCCGGTAGTCATCGAGTTCGATGTCGTACTGGTATTCGCGGCCAATGGCTGCCAGATAGCGGATGTAGACGATCTTCTGCGCATCGCTCAGCGTGCCGTTCTGCGCCGCGTCGGCCAGTCCGTTGACCTCGGAGATGGGTGAAATGCTCGCAGAACCAAGGAACTTGAGGTCGCTGCCGTAGCCGTCGGTCAATTCGTTGGCGGCCCACGCGGCCTGCCCGCCTTCGCGGAAACCGAGGGCCACCCATGACGTCGACGTCTGCGGCACCGTGGCATGCGTGGCGCGGACCGCGTCGATGACGTTGTAACCGGCTGTCGCCGAGTCGAGATACGGGTAGTAGTGGTTGTATTCGTCGTCGGTGACGGCCGGTTTACCGAGACCCTGATAGTCGGGCACCGTCACGACGTACCCGGCGCGCAACAGCGCCGCCACCGTGGGCGCCAGGCCGAGCAGGGTGTCCGACTGCGACGGGGCGCACTCTGGCGACAGACCGGTCGTCTGGTGCGCCAGCGCGACGATGGGGTAGCCGCCGGCAGGCGGATTGCTCTTGGGTACGAAGATGGACGTCGAGACGTGAGTGCCACCGTCGTTGACGCCCGAACGGGAGACATGGGTGACCACGCTCATCGACGCGGCCGCATCACGTACTGCCGGCACCACATCCGTCAACGGGACCGACGACGGGTCATCGGTCGACGTGGCCGAAGGGGTCGGCCGGCTCGCATTCTGGGACGCTCCGCCGCAGCCGGTGAGCGCGACGATCATCGCCGAAGACAGCGCCAAAGCCCGCAGCATCAACAGGTCCCTCCCCGGTCCGTTCACCGATAGTAGAGCCGCCCCGATGGCTGATTCGGGGCAATTGCGAGAACAGATTTCGGGCTTGGGGGCACCCGCCGAACCGGTGCCCCCACCTTGTTTCAACTCAGTCCCGCGCGAATGCGCCGGCGGCTTCCTTGTCGAGGTCGACGTACGACTTGCCGCTGACGTCGACGGCGACCACGTTGATGGTGCCCCCGGTGAATCGGCCGGGGTTCTGGTAGAGGTTCGACACATTGTCACCGCTGTCGAAGCCCACACACAGGCCGTCGCCGGCCAGGGTGAACCTACCGATCTGTGCTCGCATCGGCCCCTGAGCGACGACGCGGCCGTCGACGTAAAGCTTTGTGGTACCGACCGATTCGCCGTGTGTGCCGCTGGTCTCCCGGATGAACTCCATACCGAGGTTGTGCTTGCCGGGCGTCAGCGGCGGTGAGCTGAACACCTGCTCGGGCGGAATCCCGAGGAAGTTGTACACGTAGAACAGCTTGTTGTCCTTGATGAACAGGGCATGCCCGCCGAACCTCGAACCGTGCGCGAAGATCACTCCCTGGGCCCGCGGCGTCAGGTCGACGTTGGAGTCGATCTTGTACGACTTGCCTCGGATGTTGACCGCAACCGACTCGGGCACCGGTGAGGCGTCGGGGTAGTACAGGTACTGGTCGCGCGACGGCTCGAACTGCGGGCGCGGGGTGCTGGTGAGCTCGACCGGCGTCCGGTCATCCAGCGGCAGCACGAAGTTCTTCTTGGCTTCGCTGAACCAGGCGTCCTGCAGCTCTTTGAGCTTCTCCGGGTGCTGGTCGGCGAGATCCGTTGATTCGGAGCGGTCTTCGTCGACGTGGAACAGCTCCCACTTGTCCTGGTCGAAGTGGCCCTTGCCGCTCAACGGAACATGAAGGGCGGCAGCCTTCCAGCCGTCCTGCCAGATCCCGCGGGTGCCCAGCATCGCGTAGTACTGGTTCTTCTTCTTTGAGGCGTCCGCCGGCTTGGCGTCGAAGGTGTACTTCATCGACACTCCGGTCAGCGGGAACTGGGGCACACCACGATAGGTGTCGGGCATCTGCAGCCCGATCACGTCGAGGATCGTGGGCACGATGTCGGTGACGTGGTGGTACTGGTGGCGCACCTCGCCCTTCGCCTTGATGCCCTTGGGCCAGTGGATGACCAGTGGGTCGCAGGTGCCGCCGGAGAACTGGGAGTAGCGCTTGAACATCTGGAACGGGGTCGAGAACGCGACCGCCCAGCCGGTCGGATAATGGTTGTAGGTGGCGGGCGTGCCCAGGCTGTCGATCATCTTCATGTTCTCGGCCAGGTCATCGGGGTAGTTGTTGAAAAACTTGTTCTCGTTGACCGACCCGTTGGGTGAACCCTCGCCCGATGCGCCGTTGTCCGCGCAGTAGAAGATCAGCGTGTTGTCCATCTGGCCGGTCTGCTCGAGGTATTCCACGATGCGGCCGACCTGGGCGTCGGTGTACTCGGAGAACCCGGCGAACACCTCGGCCATCCGGGAGAACAGCTTCTTCTCGTCGGGACTCAGGGTGTTCCACGGCCGCACCTCGTCTGCTGCCATCGAGACGTCTTTCGGCAGCGGATTTATGGGCGTCAGCTTGGTGTCTTTGGGCATGATGCCCTTGTCTTTCATGCGCTGCAGCACCCACTCGCGGTAGGCCTCGTAGCCGTCGTCGAACTGCCCCTTGTACTTCGCCGCATACTCGGTCGGGCTGTGGTGCGGCGCGTGGTTGGCACCGGGGCAGAACCACATGTACCAAGGCTTGGACGGGTTGGTTGCGCGCTGGTCTCGCAGCATCCGAAGTGCTTGGTCGGCAAGGTCTTTGGACAGATGGTAGCCCTGCTCCGGTGAATACGGTTGTTCGATGTAGCGGTTGTCCTCGACCAGATCCGGGTACCACTGGTTGGTCTCGCCGCCGATGTATCCGTAGAACCGGTCGAACCCTTTCTGCACCGGCCACTGCGACTTGCTGCCGCCGCTGGCCAGGTCTTCTTCGGGGACGTTGTGGTCCTTGCCCACCCAGAAGGTGCTGTAGCCGTTCTCCTGCAGAATCTGGCCGATCGTGGCGCACTCATCAGGCAGTCGGCCCGAAGCGCCGGGGAAACCGATAGTGGCCTCGGCGATGTTCGCGAAGTTGTTCACGTGGTGGTTGCGGCCGGTGAGCATGCAGGAGCGGGTAGGTGAGCACAGTGCGGTGGTGTGCCACTGCGAATAGATCAGGCCGTTGTCGGCCAACTTCTGCATCGTCGGCATGTTGATCCGTCCGCCGTACGGGGACCACGAGGCCAACCCGGTGTCGTCGTAGAGCACGACCAGTACATTGGGCGCGCCGTCAGGCGCGTGCTTGAGCTCCCAGGGCCCCCAGTCGGGCTTCGAATCCCGGATGTCGAGTTTGACTTCGCCGTGGAAATCCTTCATCACATCGTTGGCGGCGGCGCTGCCGTCACCCTCGCTCGCCGTACCACTCTTGTCGTTGTCACACCCCGCGATGATCGACGACCCCGCGGCGACGCCGGCCGCGGCGGCCAGCCCACCGATCATCGAGCGTCGGGACAGCTTCGGGCCGGTGGATTCGGGAGCGGGCTCGGACGGTGAGATATCGGATGCCATGGCGCCATTATTGAAAAGATCTGCATTGTTCGCAGCCATTCTGACGATCGGCGCTCGTAATTCGGCGCGTCGGATTTCCTCACGGGCCAACGGGTTTTCGTGACCAAGAGCAATTTCAGCGAATTCGGCGAAGCGACAAAAAATGGTCGAGCAATCGCCATCACCCTTTTCGGGTGAGATAGATCGGCATTCTTGTATCCGGTATTTTTGGGCGGTGGCGGCGGACGGAACTTCTGCGATGCGGCCGGTGCCCTGGTATCTCGCCACGATCCCGGTCGCCCGGCCGGACATGCTGTCGCGCCGGTCGATCAGTCGGTTGCTGGATGCGGAATGCGAGCGCAAACGGGCGATCGTCGTCGCAGCGCCGTCGGGTTACGGCAAGACCGTGGCGTTGTCGCAATGGGCCGCGCAACGGGCGGCGAACAAACCGGGCTCGGTTGCCTGGCTGACGCTGACAGTGCGCGTCGCCAACCGTGACGATGTGCTGCGCGGTCTGCTGACCGCGATGGGCAACAGCGCGCGTGCGGCCGGCGATGACGGGCTGGGGCGGCAGATTGCCGAGGTGGCCGAGGTGCTGCAGACGTCGTCGTACCCGTCCGCGGTGGCGGCATTGATGGAGATAGACCCACTCGGGCCGTTGACGGTGGTCATCGACGACTTTCAGCAGGCGCGCGCGGCCTGGCGCGAAGCCGACGTCCTCGAGCTGATCGAGCTGGGGCCGCCGTGGCTCAGTTTCGTCCTGGCGACCACGGATTCGGTCGGACCTGAATGGTCGCGTCTTCGGGTGCATGACCACGTCGCGGTGATCGGGGCCAATGACCTCGCATTCACTCATGACGACATCGCTGCGCTGGCACGTCGATCGGGCGTCCCGGTGGAAGCTGTTGGCGTCGAGGATATTTCGGCAGCCACTGGCGGATGGCCGGCGGCCGTCAGGTTGATGCTGGTGTCGGGTAGTGCGCCGTTGTCGGCCTCCTTCGCCGACCTCACCGAGTACCTCGAAACCGCCGTGCTCTCGCGGTTGCGGCCCGAGCTCGCCGACTTCGTGCTCAGCGTTACGGTCTGTGCACGGCTCGACGAACGACTCGCTGTCGCGTTGTCCGGACGGGCAGACGCGGTGTCGTTGTTGCGAGAGTGCGTGGGCTCCGGACTGTTCGTGGAACAGTTCGGTGCAGGGGAGAGCGCCTTCTACCAATGGCACGCGATCTTCGTCCGGCACTGCCGCGAAATTCTCCGCCGCACCCGGCCCGGTGAGTGGCAGCGCCTGAACCGGATCGCCGCTGTCGAGCTGGCCGCCACGTACCCGTTGGAGGCGGTCGAGTGCGCGATCCGCAGCGACGATCCCCATGCCGGGTTCGAGATCATCGCCGACCACTGGCTGGAATTGCTGCTGCAGTCTCGGTCGGAGGCGCTGGATGACGCCTGTGCGCGCCTGAGTCAGGCTTTCGGCGAGAAACCCGAAGTCCTCATGGTCCGCGCCTCATGCCGGGCGATGGCAGGCGACAGTGTCACGGCGGCTTTGCTTTTCGACCGCGCCAGGTCTGCGGTAACCGCCGACGCCGATCCGCGTCGCTTGGAGTTCATCGCGGACCTGTGCACGATCCTGGTAGCTGACGATCGTGACGCGATGGCCGCCGCCGCGGCCCGTGCGGAGGCGGTACTGGCGGACCACGACGTGGTGGCGCCGCGGGCATACGCGTGCGCGCTCTTCGTCATCGGCTGGGCCGACTCGAGATTGCGCCGAGGGCCTTCGCGCGGTTCGGCGTATCTGGAGTCTGCCGTTCACGAATGCACGGTGCTGGGGCTGACAGAGGTGGCCCACCGGGCCCGACAGAACCTGGCATTCGCCGCGGCACACGCGGGAGAGTTCGACAGGGCCCTCGACGCACTCCGGTCCGCCCAGGCGGTCGCCGACCCGTCACCCGAGCTGTGGCTGGCGCACGACGGCGACGGCATCGAGCGCTTCACCGCCGGCTGGATCAGCCTTTGGCGTGGCGAGATGGACGTTGCCGTCGACTACCTCGTTTCGGTGAGTGCGACTGTGGGCGTGGGGTATCCGGACACCGGACGGATGATGCTCGCGTTCGCCGCTGCGACGCTCGGCGTGGAAAACGTCCTGGAAGTCGCGGAAGCCACCGTCCGCCGGATGCCGGACCTCGACACCCACGGGGTGCCGTGGAACAGTTACAAGACCGCCAGCCGGGCCCGCTTGGCGGAGGCCCGTGGCCGCCGTCAGGAGGCGCTCGAGGGTGCCGCCAGTATCGTTGGCCGCGAACATGTTCCGATGATCTCTGCGGTGCTGTCCGGGATGTGCCGTCGGCTTGCCGCCCCGGACCTGGCGGACCGGTTGGCGCGCCAGGCGCTGGCGGTCGAGGCGCCCGTCAACGTCGAGGTCTACGCGCTCCTGACGCTGGCCTTGCTCGACTGGCAGCAGGGCCGCGCCGCCGCCGCACATCGGGGCTTGGAGACCGTGCTCGGTCTGGCGCGCGAGGAGCAGGTGCGGTACCAGTTCGTCGACAACACGGACCGGGTCAGCCGGGAGTTGCTTGCGGCGCACCTGCCGACCACCGCGTATCAAGAGTTCCTGGCCGAAGCCCTGGTGCTGGTCGAGCGGCCCAAGGCGGCGTCATCGGCATCGGCACTGACTCCGCGCGAGCTCGAGGTGCTGGCGCACTTGCGCACCGCGATGACATCACAGGAGATCGCCGACCGGATGGGGGTCTCGCTGAACACGCTGAAAACCCACCAACGGTCGATCTACCGCAAGCTTGCCGTGGCCAATCGACGCGAGGCGATCAGGGCAGTCCGTCCCTGAACTCACCACCGGGTGCGTGACCGTCAATATCCGGGGCGCAGCCCAGCTCCCGGGTGTAATCTCCGGGCAAATCGCCGGGATCGGCGGGCACTGACCGGGACGAGGCGTCATGGCAACTGAATTCCAGGGCAAGATCGAACTCGACATCCGCGACTCGGAGCCCGACTGGGCACCCTATGCGGCACCGGTCGCACCGGCGGGCGCGCCCAACGTGCTGTACCTGGTGTGGGACGACACCGGTATCGCCACCTGGGACTGTTTCGGCGGCCTCGTCGACATGCCGGCCATGCGCCGCATCGCCGACAAGGGGGTGCGGCTGTCGCAGTTCCACACCACCGCGTTGTGCTCGCCGACACGGGCGTCGCTGCTCACCGGCCGCAACGCCACCTCGGTGGGCATGGCGACCATCGAGGAGTTCACCGACGGCTTCCCGAACTGCCACGGCCGCATACCTTTTGAGACCGCGCTGCTGTCCGAGGTGCTGGCCGAGAAAGGCTGGAACACCTACTGCGTCGGCAAGTGGCATCTGACACCGTTGGAGGAGTCGAACCTCGCATCCACCAAACGGCACTGGCCGCTGTCACGGGGCTTCGAACGCTTCTACGGCTTCATGGGCGGCGAGACCGACCAGTGGTACCCGGAGCTGGTGTACGACAACCACCCCGTCGCCCCGCCGGCCACCCCCGAAGAGGGCTACCACCTGTCAAAAGACCTGGCGGACAAGACCATCGAGTTCATCCGCGACGCCAAGGTCATCGCGCCGGACAAGCCCTGGTTCTCCTACGTCTGCCCGGGCGCCGGGCACGCACCGCACCACGTGTTCAAGGAGTGGGCCGACAAGTACGCCGGCAGGTTCGACATGGGCTACGAGGTCTACCGCGACCTGGTGCTGGAGAACCAGAAGCGCCTCGGCATCGTGCCGCCCGACACCGAACTCTCGCCGATGAATCCGTATCTGGACGTCAAGGGGCCCAACGGTGAGCCATGGCCGCTGCAGGACACGGTGCGGCCGTGGGACGGGCTGAGCGACGACGAGAAGAAGCTGTTCGCCCGCATGGCCGAGGTGTTCGCCGGCTTCCTGTCGTACACCGACGCGCAGATCGGCCGGATTCTCGACTATCTGGAGGAGTCCGGGCAGCTCGACAACACGCTGATCGTCGTCATCGCGGACAACGGGGCCAGCGGTGAAGGCGGCCCGAACGGCTCGGTCAACGAGAACAAATTCTTCAACGGCTACATCGACACCGTCGAAGAGAGCATGCGGTACTTCGACACGCTGGGCTCGCCGGACACCTACAACCACTATCCGATCGGCTGGGCGATGGCGTTCAACACGCCCTACAAGCTGTTCAAGCGTTACGCCTCTCATGAAGGTGGCATCGCCGACACCGCAATCATCAGCTGGCCCAACGGAATCGCCGCACACGGCGAGGTTCGCGACAACTACGTCAACGTCGCCGACATCACCCCGACGGTCTACGACCTGTTGGGCATCGCGCCGCCGACCGAGGTGCGGGGGGTGCCGCAGCGGCCGCTGGAAGGTGTGAGTTTCAAAGCGGCCCTGGCAGACTCGGCGGCCGACACCGGTAAGACGACGCAGTTCTACGCGATGCTCGGCACGCGTGGCATCTGGCACGACGGCTGGTTCGCCAACACCGTGCACGCTGCGACGCCGTCGGGGTGGTCGCACTTCGACAAGGATCGCTGGGAGCTGTTCCACATCGAAGCCGACCGCAGTCAGTGCCATGACCTCGCCGCGGAGAATCCGGCGAAACTCGCTGAAATGCAAGAACTCTGGTTCGCCGAGGCCGCCAAGTACAACGGCCTGCCGCTGGCCGACCTCAATGTGTTCGAGACGCTGTTGCGCGACCGCCCCTACCTGATGCGGGACCGGCAGACCTTCACCTACTACCCGGATACCGCCGAGGTGGGTATCGGTGCCGCCGTCGAACTGCGGGGTCAGTCGTTCTCGGTGCTGGCCGAGGTCGACGTCGAATCGGCCGCTGCCGCCGGGGTGCTCTTCAAGCAGGGCGCCGGTCACGGTGGACATGTGCTGTTCGTCCAGGATGGCCGGCTTCAGTACGTCTACAACTTCATGGGCGAGGACGAACAATGGGTGTCCGCGCTCGATCCATTGCCCTTGGGGCGGCACGTTTTCGGCGTCCACTACGACCGAACCGGCACTGTCGAAGGCAGTCACACGCCGCTCGGCACCGTCGAACTGCGCATCGACGATGCGGTGGTGGCGGCCCGCCCCGACGTCCGCGCGCACCCTGGCACTTTCGGGCTCGCCGGTGGCGGTGTCGCGGTCGGGCGCAATGCGGGCCAGCCGGTGTCGAACCGCTACCGGGCCCCGTATCCCTTCGTCGGCGGCACCATCGCCAAAGTCGTCGTCGACATCTCCGGTACGCCGTATCTTGACGTCGAACAGGAGCTGGCCAAGGCGTTCTGCAAGGACTAGGGGACTGCGATGAGCGGAACGAACATGCGGTGCGCCGTCGGGTTGTCGGCGGCGCTGCTGCTGGCAGCCTGCGGTGGCAAGGCCGGCGAGAAGCCGTCCGATACAACGAAATCCGGCGGCACCACGACGACGGCCGCAAGTTCGCCGGCGGCGTCCGCCACTTCGACGTCGGCGTCCGGGTCGAAGATGCCCGACCTGCCTGCCTACGGCGTGGTCGAGACGACGAAACGGCCGGTCTCGGCGGGCGATCAGGTCTGTGACCCGCCGGGCCCGCCCGCCCAGACCATGACCGCGGCCACCGGAGCCCCCGGCGCACCGACCGTCGTCGTCGCGGTGCCCGACGGATTCAGCCCGGGGGCACCTGCTTCCGGTGACGTCGCGCTGAACCTGACCGGCCCCGACGGCCTGACCGGCACCGTGAAGATCAGCCCGACACCGCTCGATGCCGCGGCCGCGTTCCAGCAGTACGCCGATGCGCGCATCGCGGGCCACGAGTTCAACAGCGTCAGCATCCTGCCCGACGAATTGTGCGGTTACAGCGGACAGAAGCTGATGGGCGTCCTCGCCGACAAGCCCGGCGCCGGCAGCGATTACGCGGACCGCATCGTGCACGTGTGGACCAACAACGGGGACTACCTCGTTGCGCTGCAGTTGCAGGGACCCGCCGGCTCGAAAGGGCTGGACGCGGCCAAGCCGGTCCTGCTGGGGGACTTCGGTATTCGGCTGGGCTGAGCGGCGCTCATCATTCGGGATTGGTCAAGCGGGCCAACACGATTCCGCCGACGATCATCGACAACGCCACCGCACGACCGGCGTTGAGTGGGTCCTTGTGGACCAGCACCCCGATGGCGATGGCCCCGACGGCGCCGATGCCGGTGAAAACCGCATAGGCGGTGCCGACCGGCAGGGTCCGCATCGCCAAGGACAACAGATACACCGACAACGCGCCGACCAGAACGCAGACGATGGTCGGCAGCAGGCGGGTGAACCCGTCGGTCGGTTTGATGCTCTGGGACCAGGCGATCTCCACACCGCCGGCCAAAGCGAGGATGAGCCAGCTCATTTCGCGTACTCCGCGGCCAACACGCGTGCAGTGCCCAGCGCGGCCGTCAGGGAGGCGTCGTGCCCGGCCCGGAACTGGGCGAGCGTGGGATCGACGCGGGAGTTGGCCAGTTCGGCGTTGATGAACACGGTGTCGGTGACGGCGAAATGCCCGGCGAAGAAGTCACGCAGGAACCTCTCCTGATAGTCGAAGGCCGCCTTGGGTGAGCCCGGCGAGTAAGCGCCGCCCCTGGCGGTGGCGACCACGAATCGGCGCGGCGCCAACGACATTCGCGGAAACGTCACCTGGTCCAGCCAGGCCTTCAGGGCGGCCGGAATCGAGTAGTTGTACATGGGTGTGCCGATCAGCACGACGTCGGCAGACCGCAATTCGGCCAGCAATGGCTCGACGACGGCCCAGGCCGCGGTTTGGGCAGGGGTGCGTGCCAAACCAGCCAGCTCGTCGAGGTCGGTGACGCCGGCAGCCAGTGCCGCATCGCAGATCTCGGTCCAGCCGGCGTCGATGAACGGCACCGGATCGGTCGCCACGTCGCGGTAGCGGTAGGTGCCGTCGGGCGCCGCAGTGCGCCAGGCCTGCGCGAACTCGGCGCTGAGCTGCCTGCTGATCGATGGGTTCCGGGCGCTGGCGTCCAGGTGAAGCAACGTGGTCATGGCCATCCTCTCAGAAGTGGACATTGTGTCCGGATAGATGATGCAACTAACTGGACGATGTGTCCACTTATTCCCTGAGTGGGTTATTGTGCGGTGGTGGACATCGGTCGTGACCTGCTCGGCGACGACGCGGGCAATGCGGGCGGCGGCGCGGAGCGCGCCGACGCCGCGCGCAACCGCGCCCGGATTCTGGCCGCGGCCGCGGAGGTCTTCGCCGGTCGTGACCCACGCAGCGTCACGATGGAACACATCGCCACCGCGGCCGGTGTCGGGCGCGGCACGCTGTATCGGCGCTACCCGAACACCGCGGCCATCGCCGTCGCACTGCTCGACGAACATGAGCGCGCCCTGCAGCGTCAACTGATCTCGGGAGCGCCGCCGCTCGGGCCGGGAGCCGCACCGGCCGAACGGCTTTCGGCGTTCTATACCGCCATGGTCGACCTTCTCGACCAGCACGTGGATCTCGCGCTCGGCGCCGAGGTCGGTGGCGCCCGCTACCGCACGGGGGCCTACGGTTTCTGGGCCGCGCACGTACGCGCCCTGCTGGTGCAGGCTGACGTGCCCGAGCCGGACGCGCTGGTGGACGTTCTGTTGGCGCCGTTGGCCGCCGAGAACTTCCTGCATCAACGCGAACGCGGCCTGTCCGTCGCGCAGATCAGTGGCGCGCTGACGCGGCTGGCGCACGCGATCCTCGGCTGACCTCCTTCTGGTTTTCCCTGGCAAAGAGATTCAGCGCGAGCAGATCCCTGTGCAGTCGGCGCGGCGCCCGCAACGATGAGCCCACATCGGGTGACGGGAGAGGCGTGATGACTGAGACCGAGGTGACGCAGAGCTGGGTGAGCCGCGTCGGGACTGATTGGTGGGCAACGATTTTGGGTCTGGCCGTGACCGCGCTCGCGGTGGCCGGCGTCCTGCCGAAGATCGGCTGGTGACGCGATGACCGTCGAAGCGGCTGATACCGCCGACCACATCGAATCGGGCGACCACACCGAATCCACGGGCGCCCGTCGGTTCCTCGACTACATCCCGGGCCTGCTGCTCCTCGTGGCGGTGGGCCTGGCCGGCAAATACGCCCAGATCGGCTGGCTGGCGCTGGCCAAGCACCAGCACTGGCGGGTGCCCGACATCGAATACGTGCTGTGGGCCATCGTCTTCGGGTTGATCATCACCAATACCGTTGGCCTGCACCGGATTTTCCGCCCTGGTGTCGCCACGTACGAATTCTGGCTGAAGATCGGCATCGTCCTGCTGGGTGCACGGTTCGTCCTCGGCGACGTCCTCAAGCTCGGCGCCACCAGCCTGGTGCAGATCCTCATCGACATGACCGTCGCCGGCGCCATCATCATCGCCGCGGCCCGGTGGTTCGGCCTGTCCGGCAAGCTCGGCTCGCTGCTGGCCATCGGGACATCGATCTGCGGGGTGTCGGCGATCATCGCGGCCAAGGGCGCCATCCGGGCCCGCAACTCCGACGTCAGCTACGCGATCGCGTCGATCCTGGCGCTCGGTGCCGTCGCGCTGTTCGTACTGCCGCCGCTGGGCCACGCCATCGGGCTGACCGACCACGAGTTCGGGTTGTGGGCCGGTCTCGCCGTCGACAACACCGCCGAGACCACCGCCACCGGCTACCTCTTCTCCGACGAGGCCGGCAAGACCGCCGTCCTGGTGAAGTCGGTCCGCAACGCGCTGATCGGATTCGTCGTCCTCGGCTTCGCGATCTACTGGGCCGCCAGGGGAGAGGCCGACGTCGTCGCGCCGGGCCTCAAGGCCAAGGCCGCGTTCGTCTGGCAGAAGTTCCCGAAGTTCGTGCTCGGCTTCCTGGCGGTCTCGGCCGTCGTCACCGCGGGGCTGTTGAGCAAGGGGCAGATCGCGAACCTCGCCGCAGTCTCCAAGTGGGCCTTCCTGCTGACCTTCGCCGGCGTCGGCCTCTCCACCGACTTCCGGCAGATCGCGCGCACCGGCTGGCGCCCGCTCGTCGTCGCGGTGATCGGCCTGGTCGTGGTGGCGACGGTGTCACTGGCACTGGTGCTGCTGACGTCGCGCGTTCTGGGCTGGGGCATCGGGGGCTGACACCGGGCTGTCCGAGACCGACGTGATGGTCGCTGCCGCACTGGCAGCGACCATCACGTCCATCTGGCTGCTGGTGAACTGACCGCGGACGGTCGTCGCGCGCGAGCGTGCCCGAAATGCGCGCCTGGGGCGGTGTGTCGGTGTGCAAACACGGACGCTCGCGGGGATTTGAGCAGCGATTTGGAGCGTTATGGCTGCTCGCCTACTATGTAGGGGTTGCCCAGGGCAGACCCCGGTCACACGCCGACTCTGCGTGCCCTTGGACAACAAGACCGCGCACGCCCAGGTCGGTATCTGGCGTGCATACAAACCCCAGGTCAGGAGATCGAGTGATTCAGCAGGAATCGCGACTCAAGGTCGCCGACAACACGGGCGCAAAGGAAATCCTTTGCATCCGCGTGCTCGGTGGCTCGTCGCGGCGCTACGCCGGCATCGGCGACATCATCGTGGCGACCGTCAAGGACGCCATCCCCGGCGGCAACGTCAAGCGTGGTGACGTGGTCAAGGCCGTCGTCGTGCGCACCGTCAAGGAGCGCCGCCGGCCGGACGGCAGCTACATCAAGTTCGACGAGAACGCCGCCGTCATCATCAAGAACGACAATGACCCCCGCGGTACCCGCATCTTCGGGCCGGTCGGTCGCGAACTGCGCGAGAAGAAGTTCATGAAGATCGTCTCGCTGGCCCCGGAGGTTTTGTGATGAAGGTGCACAAGGGCGACACCGTGCTGGTCATCGCCGGCAAGGACAAGGGTGCCAAGGGCAAGGTCATCGAGGCCTACCCGACCCGCAACAAGGTGCTCGTTGAGGGCGTCAACCGGATCAAGAAGCACACCGCGCAGTCTCAGAACGAGCGTGGTGCATCGTCGGGTGGCATCGTCACCCAGGAGGCGCCGATCCACGTTTCGAACGTGATGGTGGTCGACTCCGACGGTAACGCGACCCGCATCGGCTACCGCGTCGATGAGGAGAGCGGCAAGAAGGTCCGTATCTCCAAGCGCAATGGCAAGGACATCTGAGATGACCACTGTGGAAAACACTCAGCCCCGGCTGAAGACGCGTTACCGCGAAGAGATCCGCGACGCGCTCAACAACGAATTCAATTACGCCAACGTCATGCAGATCCCCGGCGTGGTCAAGGTTGTCGTCAACATGGGTGTCGGTGACGCCGCCCGCGACGCCAAGCTGATCAACGGCGCGGTCAACGACCTGACGCTGATCACCGGTCAGAAGCCGGAAATCCGCAAGGCCCGCAAGTCCATCGCGCAGTTCAAGCTGCGTGAGGGCATGCCGATCGGCTGCCGCGTCACCCTGCGTGGCGACCGCATGTGGGAGTTCCTGGACCGCCTGATCTCCATCGCACTGCCCCGTATCCGCGACTTCCGTGGTCTGTCGGCCAAGCAGTTCGACGGCAGCGGCAACTACACCTTCGGCCTCAACGAGCAGTCGATGTTCCACGAGATCGACGTCGACTCGATCGACCGCCCCCGCGGCATGGACATCACGGTCGTCACCTCGGCCACCACTGACGACGAAGGCCGTGCGTTGCTGCGGGCCCTGGGCTTCCCGTTCAAGGAGAACTGACAATGGCAAAGAAGGCTCTGGTCAACAAGGCCAACAAGAAGCCGAAGTTCGCGGTGCGTGGCTACACCCGCTGCAACAAGTGCGGTCGCCCGCACTCGGTGTTCCGCAAGTTCGGCCTGTGCCGAATCTGCCTGCGGGAGATGGCCCACGCCGGCGAGCTGCCCGGCGTGCAGAAGTCCAGCTGGTGACTCTGCCCGTCTCATGACGCTGTAGAAAGCCGCCCCGGTCCTCGTGACCGGGGCGGCTTTTCCGTTCGCGCAGCGGTGCGCATCGGTAGCGGCTCGTCGAGCGTGCACACAGATCGTCCAGAACGGCGGATCCACGCGCTCTTTGCACATTCGTGGCGATGTGTGGCGAGGCGACTTCGCGAGCGCGCACAGAGATCGTCAAAAGTGCCGTTCGGGCGATCTGTCTGCACATTCGTGGACGCCAAACCCTTGAGTAGCACGGATTTGGCCCTGAGCTGCGCATTGTCTACACTGGGCAGGTTGCCATGGGCGTTTTCGTCCGATGGCCGATCGGTATGTGCCTTCTGAAACTGGATTGTACTACTGATGCACGACCCCTGACCGACCTCGGTCAGATATGGGAAAACACTTCGTAGCAGGCCCACGATGTGACGTGCCGAGCCACCGCAAGGTGGGACCGACACGGGCGTGATGCATGGGAACCGCAGCGAGAAAGGTTGATCAACGCTGTCATGACAATGACGGATCCGATCGCAGACTTCTTGACACGTCTGCGCAACGCCAACTCGGCGTACCACGACGAGGTGACCCTGCCCCACTCGAAGATCAAGGCGAACATCGCCGAGATCCTCAAGAAGGAGGGTTACATCACCGACTACCGCACCGAGGACGCCCGCGTGGGCAAGAGCCTCGTTGTTTCCCTCAAGTACGGCCCGAGCCGCGAGCGCAGCATCGCCGGCCTCCGCCGGGTGTCCAAGCCCGGTCTGCGGGTGTACGCGAAATCCACCAACCTGCCGCGGGTTCTGGGTGGCCTGGGCGTGGCGATCATCTCCACGTCCTCCGGCCTGCTCACCGACCGCCAGGCAGCTCGACAGGGCGTGGGCGGCGAAGTCCTCGCTTACGTCTGGTAGGGGGCAGAGAACATGTCGCGTATTGGAAAGCAGCCGGTTGTCATTCCGGCCGGCGTCGATGTGACCATCGACGGCCAGAACATCGCCGTGAAGGGCCCCAAGGGCACCCTGGCACTCGATGTTGCCGAGCCCATCGAGGTGTCGCGCAACGACGAAGGTGCCGTCGTGGTCACCCGTCCGAACGACGAGCGTCGTAACCGCTCGCTGCACGGACTGTCCCGCACCCTGATCGCCAACCTGGTGACCGGTGTGACGCAGGGCTACACCACCAAGATGGAAATCTTCGGCGTCGGTTACCGCGTGCAGGCCAAGGGCTCGAACCTGGAGTTCGCGCTCGGCTACAGCCACCCGGTGCTGATCGAGGCCCCCGAGGGCATCACGTTCGCAGTCGAGACCCCGACGAAGTTCTCGGTGTCCGGCATCGACAAGCAGAAAGTCGGCCAGATCTCGGCAGTCATCCGCCGCCTGCGTCGCCCCGACCCGTACAAGGGCAAGGGCATTCGCTACGAGGGTGAGCAGATCCGCCGCAAGGTCGGAAAGACAGGTAAGTAGCAATGGCCAACACTGAGACTGACAAGCGTAAGCCGTTGGGCCAGAACATCTCTGAGACCCGTCGGGTGGCGCGTCTGCGTCGTCACGCCCGTCTGCGCAAGAAGGTCGCCGGCACCGCCGAGCGTCCGCGTCTGATGGTCAACCGCTCCTCGCGGCACATCCACGTCCAGGTGATCGACGACCTGACCGGCACCACGCTGGCCGCCGCGTCGTCCATCGAGGCCGACGTGCGTGCCGTCGACGGTGACAAGAAGGCCGTCAGCACCCGCGTGGGTCAGCTGATCGCCGAGCGTGCCAAGGCTGCCGGCATCTCCGAGGTCGTCTTCGACCGCGGTGGCTACAGCTACGGCGGCCGGATCGCCGCGCTCGCCGACGCCGCTCGTGAAAGCGGGTTGACGTTCTAATGACTTACTTGAAGATGACCGGAAGGACTGCATGATGGCCGACCAGGCTGGCGCCGGTTCGGCGCAGGACAACCGTGGTGGCCGCGGCGACCGTGACGGCCGGGGCCGTCGCGACGACCGTGGTGGCCGTGGCCGTGGCGATGACCGCGGTGAGAAGAGCAACTACATCGAGCGCGTTGTCACCATCAACCGCGTTTCGAAGGTGGTCAAGGGTGGTCGGCGCTTCAGCTTCACCGCGCTGGTGATCGTCGGTGACGGCCACGGCATGGTGGGCGTCGGCTACGGCAAGGCCAAGGAAGTTCCGGCCGCCATCGCCAAGGGTGTCGAGGAGGCTCGCAAGGGCTTCTTCCGCGTCCCGCTGATCGGTGGCACCATCGTGCACCCGGTTCAGGGCGAGGCCGCTGCCGGTGTCGTGATGCTGCGCCCAGCCAGCCCGGGTACCGGTGTGATCGCCGGTGGTGCGGCTCGCGCGGTGCTGGAATGCGCCGGCGTGCACGACATCCTGGCCAAGTCGCTGGGCAGCGACAACGCGATCAACGTGGTGCACGCCACCGTTGCCGCGCTGAAGCAGCTGCAGCGTCCGGAGGAAGTGGCGGCCCGTCGTGGCCTGCCCATCGAAGATGTTGCGCCGGCCGGCATGCTGCGGGCCCGGCGTGAGGCAGAAGCGCTCGCCGCCTCGGCAGCGCGTGAAGGATCGGCATAATCATGGCTGAACTGAAGATCACCCAGGTGCGCGGCACCGTGGGTGCCCGGTGGAAGCAGCGCGAGAGCCTGCGGACGCTGGGATTGCGCAAGATCCGCCAGTCCGTCGTTCGCGAGGACAACGCGCAGACCCGTGGTCTGCTCGCGGTGGTCAACCACCTCGTCACGGTTGAGGAGGCGTAAATGAGCGTCATCAAGCTGCACGACCTCAAGCCGGCCGCGGGGTCCAAGAAGGCCAAGACCCGCGTCGGTCGTGGTGAGGGCTCCAAGGGTAAGACCGCTGGTCGTGGTACCAAGGGCACCAAGGCCCGCAAGAACGTCCCCGTGACGTTCGAGGGTGGCCAGATGCCGATCCACATGCGTCTGCCGAAGCTCAAGGGCTTCCGCAACCGCTTCCGCACGGAGTACGCGGTGGTGAACGTCGGCGACCTCGCCAAGGCGTTCCCGCAGGGCGGCACCGTCGGTGTGGACGAGCTGGTGGCCGCTGGCCTGGTTCGCAAGAACACCCTGGTCAAGGTGCTCGGCGACGGCAAGCTGGCCGTCAAGGTCGACGTCACCGCCAACAAGTTCAGCGGTAGCGCCCGTGAGGCGATCACCGCTGCCGGTGGTAGCGCGACCGAGCTGTAACTTCGCTGCGCGAGCAGACGCAGATGCCCCCGACCGTTGTGTCGGGGGCATTTTGCGTCTGGTCCAGCCCCGCGACACGTGCGTTATGTACGCGACGCGCCGTCCGGGCGGTGCGGAACGTCGATCTCGCGGATGGAATCAGTTCTGTGGGCGGGCGCCGAGGACGTCGTGGAAGAGGGCCTGGCGCACCGCGAGTTCACGGGGATCGCTGACCAGATGGAACCCCAGCCGGTTCATCACGTAACCGAATCCGACGCCGGTGTCCGGGTCGGCGAAGCCGAACGAGCCACCGAAACCGGGCGTGCCGAACGCCTTTCCCGACGAGCCGAAGGCGAACGTCGGGATGGGCTTGCAGAAGCCGAGTGCGTAGGCGATCTCAGCGTGCATCACCTTGTCGCGCGTGCCGCCTGACGGATTGCGGGGCGGTGCGATCAACGCATCGAAAGTCTCTGGGGTGAAACCTATTTCGCTGCCGCCCGTCGCCGCGGCGCCGTAGAGGGCGGCCAGGGCGCGGGCCGTCCCGGTGCCGTTGGCCGACGGGATCTCGACGCGGCGCACCTTGTCGGTGTTGTAGTCGCCGGCATACGGGTCGATATCGGCGGGTATCGCGGCGGTCCTGGCGAGCAACCCACGTGGGTTGAGGCTGCCGATCAGGAACCCGGCCGGCATGACGTCGAGGTGCCGCAAGGACTCGTATCGCTGCCAATGGTGAAGCGTGGCGATCCGGTTGCGGTCGACCGAGTCCGGCAGACCGATGTACAGGTCGAGACCCGACGGCCCGGTGATCTCCTCGGCGAGATAACGCCCGAGCGAGCGGCCGTCGGTGCGACGGATCAGCTCGGACTCGTACCAGCCGATGGTGATGGCGTGGTAGCCGTGCCGGGTGCCGGGCTGCCATGCGGGTTTCTGCGCCGCGAGGATGGCGGAGAGCCGCACCGGGTCGGCGATGTCGGACAGCAGGGGATTGGGGGTCAGGACACACAGCCCGGCCTGGTGCGCCAGCAGCTGCCGAACGGTGACGTCGCCCTTGTCCTGCGCGGCGAACTCGGGCCAGTACGTGCTGACGCACTCGTCGTAGTCGAAGAGCCCTTTCGACACCGCGTGCGCAACGGCAAGGGCGGCAACACCTTTCGTTGACGAGAACATGTTGACCATGGTGTCGGCCTGCCACGGCGCCCTACTGATGCCGTCGCGGTAGCCGCCCCACATGTCGATGACCTTGCGGCCGTCGCAGTAGACGCACAGCGCGGCACCGACCTCACCGCCGGCCGCGAAATTGGCCCGGAACGCGTCGGCGACCTTGCCGTAGCCGTCGTCGGCATCGCCGTGGACCAGGTCGGGGGAGACGGACACCTTGAGCACCATGGGTCGATCCTCTCCCGCGAGCAGACGTAAAACTGTCGAATTCAGCGCCGGAATGGACAGTTTTGCGTCTGCTCGGCAGTCGGCGGCGAGTCGGTACGCTCGGATCATGTTTGCTTTCCGGCCCAGCCTGCCCGGTCTTCCCGGCCCCGATGAGTTGCGTGCCCTTGTCCGCAAGGTCGACACCGCGCGCCACCACGGCGTGCCCAACGGCTGCGTACTGGAACTCGACCTGCAGGCCGTGCCGCCGGAGACAGCCGGCTTCGACCCGATCGCCTTCGTCATGGGCAACGCGCGGCCGCTCGTGCTGCGCGACGCCGTGGCCGCCATCCACCGCGCGGCCGACGACAAGCGCGTCGCCGGGCTGATCGCCCGCGTCCAATTACCTGCTGCCGCAGCGGGCCCGGTGCAGGAGCTGCGCGACGCCATCGCCGCGTTCAGCGCCGTCAAGCCGTCGATCGCCTGGGCCGAGACCTATCCGGGCACCATGTCGTACTACCTGGCCTCGGCGTTCCGGGAAGTGTGGATGCAGCCGTCGGGCACCGTCGGTCTCGTGGGTTTCGCGACCAATGCGCTGTTCCTGCGCGACGCCTTCGACAAGGCCGGCATCGAGGCGCAGTTCGTGGCGCGCGGCGAGTACAAGTCGGCGGCCAACATGTTCACGCAGGACCGCTACACGGAGCCACACCGCGAGGCCGACGGCCGGCTCATCGAGAGCCTGCACGCCCAGGTGCTGACCGCGATCGCCGATTCCCGCGGCGTCGACGCCGACGAACTCGACGCCCTGGTCGACCGGGCGCCGCTGCTGCGCGACGACGCGGTCGCGGCCAAGCTGGTGGACCGCATCGGTTTCCGCGACGAGGCGTATGCCCGGGTCGGCGAATTGACCGGGGGCGCAGCGGAAGCCGACGGCAAGGACGCGCCGCCGCGGCTGTTCCTGTCCCGGTACGCCAAGGCCACCGCGGGGCACACGCTGCCCGAGGTTCCGCCGCTGCCGGGCGTCAAGCACAAGCCGACCATCGCCGTCGTCACCATGGCCGGGCCCATCGTCAGCGGCCGCGGCGGCCCGAGCGCCTTCCCGCCCGGACCGTCGAGCGTCGGTGGCGACACCATCGCCGCCGCCCTGCGGGAAGCCGCCGCGGACGACGACGTCGCGGCCGTCGTGCTCCGAGTGGACAGCCCGGGAGGCGCGGTCACGGGTTCGGAGACCATCTGGCGTGAAGTGGCGCGGCTGCGCCAAGCGGGCAAGCCGGTCGTCGCGTCGATGGGCGCGGTCGCCGCGTCGGGCGGCTACTACGTGTCGATGGCGGCCGACCACATCGTCGCGAACGCCGGCACCATCACCGGATCCATCGGTGTGGTGACGGGCAAGCTCGTCACCAAGGGGCTCAAGGAACGGCTCGGTGTCGGATCAGATGCCGTGCGTACCAACGAGAATGCCGATGCCTGGTCGGCGAACCAGCCGTTCACCGAGGCGCAGCACGCGCACGTCGTGGCCGAGGCCGACCTGTTCTACACCGACTTCGTGGCACGCGTTGCCGACGGTCGTAACCTGCCGGTCGAGGCTGTCGAGCAGGTGGCCCGCGGCCGCATCTGGACCGGCTCCGACGCGCTGGAACACGGCCTGGTCGACGAACTCGGAGGGCTGCGGACCGCTGTGCGCCGGGCCAAGGTGCTGGCCGGGCTCGATCCCGACGCGACCGCCAAGGTCGTCAACTACCCGGGCTCGTCACTGCTGGATCATGTCCGGCCCAAGGCGTCCTCGCAGCCCGCCGCGGCGTCATTGCCGGAGGCGGTGGCGGCGCTGCTCGGCCGGTCCCTGGTCGGTGCCCTCGGCCAGGCCGAGCGGTCGATGACCGGGGTCAGCGCGCTCTGGCTGGGGGATTACCGCTTCTAGTGACTCAGCCGAGAGTGCCGCTGATGTAGATGATCTCGCGCATCGGGTCGTCGTCGCCGAGGACCGTCGCCGTCAGCCCGTGCCGGGCATGCAGATCCACCCGGCCGATGCCGGTCATCTGCCAGCCCTTGGCCGCCAGATAGTCTGCGGCGGAGTGCCTTTCGCCGTGGTAGACCAGCGACGGCATGTCCATGTTCAAGCCGAGCTGCTGGAACCCCGCAGCCGCCTCACGCGCCTTGTCCGCATCGAAAGCCTTGAGGCCCGGCACGAATTCGGTGGCCACGGCACTGCCGGGGGCGCTGAGTTCGTGAATGTTGTCGAACAGCTTGTCCTGCGCCTCCGGCGGCAGGTAGATGAGCAGACCCTCGGCCAGCCACGCCGTCGGCCGGCTCGGGTCGAAGCCCGCCGCCCGCAACGCGGCCGGCCAGTCCTCACGCAGATCGATCGGGACGGTCCGGCGCTGCGCCGTCGGCTCGGCGCCGAGGCTCGCCAGGGTGCGGGTCTTGAACTCGATGACCTCGGGCTGGTCGATCTCGTAGACCACCGTGCCCTCGGGCCACGGCAGTCGGTACGCGCGCGCGTCCAGCCCGGAAGCCAGGATCACCGCCTGCCGGATGCCGCTTTCCGTACCGGCAATGAAGTAGTCATCGAAAAACCGTGTGCGCACGGCCATTTCGTCGATGTTGGCACGTGCCCGTGCCGCCGCGTCCGGGGCGACGGCGTCGAGGACGGCCAGGTCCAGCTCGCCGTCGACCATCTTGGTGAACGCCTCGATCCCGACGGCGCGCACCAGCGGCGCCGCGAACGGATCGTCGATCAATCCGTGTTCGTGGGTACTGGCGATCGCCCGACCCGTCGCGACCAGCGTGGCCGTCGCGCCCACGCTCGATGCCAGGTCCCAGCTGTCTCCGTCTGTCCGGGCCATCGCGCTCACGCCTTCCGGTTCAGGACCGCGCGGACGTACTTCAGCTGTGTCCAGGCCCGGGACAGTTCGTCGTCCGGGTACTGGAAACCGTTGTCGGCGTGCGCCTCTTCGACCGACCGCGCCGTGACGTCCCAGCCGAGACTCGTCAGGTAGTCGGTGACGTGGTTGCGGTCGCCCTGGTAGATCAGGTCGGCCATCTCGATGTTCGAACCCAGGGCCTTCATCCGGTCGCGCATCTGCTGCATGCGCTCGTCGTCGAACGCGGAGCTCAGATCGCCGACCTGCTCGGTGGCCACGAAACTGCCGGGCGCAGACAGCGCGGTGATGTTGTCGAACAGCCGGTCCTGGGCTTCCGGCGGCAGGTAGATCAACAGCCCTTCGGCGATCCACGCGGTGGGCGCCTCGGGGTCGAAACCGTTGTCCCGCAAGGCCTGCATCCAGTCATCGCGCAGGTCGACGGCGACGGTGCGCCGGGTCGCGGTGGGGGCGGCGCCGAGGCCGGCGAGCGTCGTCGACTTGAACTCGATGACCTCGGGCTGATCCACCTCGAAGACGACGGTGCCGTCGGGCCAGGGCAGCCGGTAGGCGCGCGCGTCCAGGCCGGCGGCCAGGATCACGGCCTGCCGGACGCCGGTGGCGGCCGCGTCGAGGAACAGCTGGTCGAACCAGCGGGTGCGCACCGTCATGCCTTCGGCCGCGCGCCGCGGGGTGAAGGCCGGGTTGACGTCGCTGAGATCGATCTCGCCGTCGAGTGCCTTGGTGAAGAAGTCCAGCCCGACGGCCCGCACCAGCGGCTCGGCGTAGGGGTCGTCGATCAGCTGCTCGCGGTGGGCGATGGCACGCTGCCCCGCGACCATGGTCGCGGTGGCCCCGACGCTCGAGGCCAGGTCCCAGAAATCTCCGTCAGTTCGTGTCATGTGGGTCCAGCTCCTAATTCTTGATGGCCGTCACGGACAGGGAATTACGCAGCGCCGCGGTGTCTTCGGTCTCGGCGAGGGGGCGGCCGTACTCGGCGAAAACTTCAAGGCGCGGGCGGGCGGTGGTATTCCAGCCACTGGCATCCAGGTGCTCGACCACCGAGGTGCGCTCGCCCTGGTACCAGAGGTCGGTCAGGTTGAGGTCCAGACCGGCGCCGCGCCACCGCTCGCTCATGGCCGCACCGCGCTCACGCATGCCGGCGCCGTGGTCGGTGTGGAACTCCGTGGCCAGGCGGCTGCCGGGCGCCGACAGCGCGGTGATGTTGTCGAACAGCTTGTCCTGCGCCTCGGGCGGCAGATAGATCAGCAGCCCTTCGGCGATCCAGGCCGTCGGCGCCGCAGGGTCGAACCCGGCGGCGCGCAGCGCGGCCGGCCAGTCCTCGCGCAGGTCGATCGCGACGGTGCGGCGTTCGCACGTCGGTGTGGCGCCGATCTGCGCCATGGTCCCGGACTTGGCGGCGATCACCTCGGGCTGGTCGATCTCGTAGACGACGGTGCCGGCCGGCCAGTCCAACCGGTAGGCGCGCGAGTCCAGTCCGGCGGCGAGGATGACGGCCTGCCGGATGCCGGCGTCACCCGCGGTGGTGAAGAAGTCGTCGAAGAACTTCGTCCGCACCGCCATCAGGTTGGTCATCATGGCGGCGGCCGTCCCGACCTCGCCGCTGAGATCGACCTGCCCGTCGAGCAGCTTGATGAAGAACTCGACGCCGACGGCCCGCACCAGCGGATCGGCGTACGGATCGCGAATGAGCGGTTCGGCTTCCTTCGTCGCCAGGGCGCGGGCGGTCGCCACCATCGTGGCGGTCGCGCCCACGCTCGAGGCCAGGTCCCAGGTGTCGCTGTCGGTACGGGTCATCGGGTGGGTCCTGTCCGTCGGTAGTAATAACTGGAGATCAGCGCACGGCGGTGACGTAGTTGACCTCGCCCATTGAGGGCTGGCCGTTCGGGTCGGCCGCGACGGCCGGCAGGCCGTTGCGGACCAGCAGTTCGTTGGAGGTGACGGCGGTGGTCTGCCAACCGTGGCCCTGCAGATAGGTGTCCACGTCGGCGCGGTCACCGAGGTAGACCAGATCGCTGAAGTCGAGTTCGAAGCCCTGGTCGCGCCAGTGTTCCGACGCGGCCTTCATCCGCTCGCGCACGGCGTCCTCGTCGAGGTCCGGTGTGGCCGGCACACCTTCGGCGCCCATCCGGCTGCCCGGTGCGGACAGTTCGGAGATCTGGTCGAGCAGCCGGTCCTGTGCTTCGGGCGGCAGGTAGCCGAACAGGCCCTCGGCGATCCATGCGGTGGGCTTGGTGGGGTCCAGGCCAGCGGCGCGCAGTGCGGCAGGCCAGTCGTCGCGCAGGTCGATCGCCACCGTGCGCCGTTCGGTGGTCGGCGCCGCGCCGAGATCCGACAGGGTCTTGGACTTGAACTCGATGACGTCGGGCTGGTCGATCTCGAAGACGACGGTGCCCGCCGGCCAGACCAGGCGGTAGGCCCGCGAGTCGAGGCCCGCGGCCAGGATGACGGCCTGCCGGATACCGGCCTTGCCGGCGTCCCGGAAGAAGTCGTCGAAGAATCTGGTGCGCGCCGCCATCCCGTTGGTCAGCTGCGACATGGTCGGGCCGTAGCCGGCGCCGAACTGGGCGGGATCGGTGGCGCCGTCGACCAGCTTGGTGAAGAACTCGACCCCGACGGCGCGGACCAGGGGAGCGGCGAACGGGTCGTCGATGATCGGGTCTTCGGAATTGGTGGCGAGGGCGCGGGCGGCGGCGACCAGGGTCGCGGTCGCTCCTACGCTCGATGCCAGGTCCCACGTGTCGTTGTCAGTGCGTGCCATCGCGTCGTTCCTGTCGTCGAGTACCCGTTGAGCGGGCTGGTAGTTAGCTCATGTAACAACCTGTCGGCGACTGTACGCGCCGTTCCTGAACGCGGCAGAAATGCCGGGTGGCGGCACGTTTCGCCGCGTCCCGGCTGGGTAGGAAGGGTTCGGCGCCGAGCGGATGCAGGTCGCGGGGACGGCAACTGTTATTCTCGGAGACTGATTTGACGGCGCGTCCAGGCAGGTCGGGTACCTGCTGTGTTCGCGCACGGAATTAACCAAACGCTGGACCTGACCAGCCCCATCAGCACGCCGCGGCCCGAGCTCGGCTGCGCAGGAGGAAGAGTGCTTTCGGCTTTTATCTCGTCCCTGCGGACGGCCGATCTGCGACGCAAGATCCTCTTCACGCTGGGTGTAGTCGTCCTGTATCGGGCCGGTGCCGCGTTGCCGTCCCCCGGGGTGAACTACCCGAACGTGCAGAAGTGCATCGAGCAGGTCAGTGGCGGTGACGCCGCACAGGTCTACTCGCTGATCAACCTGTTCTCCGGCGGTGCGCTGCTGCACCTGTCGGTGCTGGCGGTCGGCGTGATGCCCTACATCACCGCCAGCATCATCGTGCAGCTGCTGGTCGTGGTCATCCCGCGCTTCGAACAGCTGCAGAAGGAAGGCCAGTCCGGTCAGGCCAAGATGACGCAGTACACGCGTTATCTCGCGATCGCGCTGGCAGTTCTGCAGGGCACCTCGATCGTCGCGATGGCCGCGAGCGGCAACCTGCTGCAGGGCTGCACCCTGAACATCATCCAGGACCAGAGCATCTTCACCCTGGTCGTGATCGTGCTGGTCATGACCGCGGGCGCCGCCCTGGTCATGTGGATGGGCGAGCTCGTCACCGAGCGTGGCATCGGTAACGGCATGTCGCTGATGATCTTCGCCGGCATCGCCGCCCGCATCCCGTCCGAAGGCCAGTCCATCCTGGAGAGCCGTGGCGGCGTGGTCTTCGCCTCGGTCGTGGTCGCGACGCTCGTGATCATCGTCGGTGTCGTCTTCGTCGAGCAGGGCCAGCGCCGTATCCCGGTGCAGTACGCCAAGCGCATGGTGGGCCGCCGGATGTACGGCGGTACCTCGACCTATCTGCCCCTCAAGGTCAACCAGGCCGGCGTCATCCCCGTCATCTTCGCGTCGTCGCTGATCTATATCCCGCACCTGATCACCCAGCTGGTCACCGCCGGTGATCCGAACGCATCCAACGGCTGGTGGTCCAAGGCGATCGCCAAGTACCTGACCAACCCGGCCGACCCGGTCTACATCGCGATCTACTTCGGGCTGATCATCTTCTTCACCTACTTCTACGTGTCCATCACGTTCAACCCCGATGAGCGGGCGGACGAGATGAAGAAGTTCGGTGGCTTCATCCCCGGCATCCGGCCCGGCAAGCCGACGGCGGACTACCTGCGGTACGTCCTGAGCCGGATCACCCTGCCCGGCTCGATCTACCTGGGCATCATCGCCGTGCTGCCCAATCTGTTCCTCGAGATCGGCAACTCCGGTAGCGTGCAGAACTTGCCGTTCGGCGGTACGGCCGTGCTGATCATGATCGGTGTGGGTCTGGACACGGTGAAGCAAATCGAGAGCCAGCTCATGCAGCGCAACTACGAAGGGTTCCTCAAATGAGAATGGTTCTGCTGGGACCGCCGGGAGCAGGCAAGGGCACTCAGGCCGAGAAGCTGGCCGAGAAGTTCGGCATCCCGCAGATCTCCACGGGTGATCTGTTTCGTAGCAACATCAGCAAGGGCACCCCGCTCGGTGTCGAGGCCAAGAAGTACCTCGACGCGGGCGACCTGGTCCCGGCCGAGCTGACCAACGCGCTGGTCGACGACCGTCTCGACGCCGACGACACCGCCGCCGGGTTCATCCTCGACGGCTTCCCCCGCTCGGTCGAGCAGGCTGTCGCGCTGCGCGACATGCTGGCCAAGCGCAACCTGAAGCTGGACGCCGTGCTGGAGTTCCGCGTGTCGGAGTCCGAGCTGCTGACCCGGCTGAAAAGCCGTGGCCGCGCGGACGACACCGAAGAGGTCATCCTCAACCGGATGAAGGTGTACCGGGACGAGACCGCCCCGCTGCTGGACTACTACCGGGACGAGCTCGTGTCGGTCGACGCCGTCGGCAGCCTGGATGAGGTTTTCGCCCGCGCCCTGCAGGCGCTCGGCAGCTGAAGCCGCCGACCGGCCGAAGTAGTCATCGATGATTGGTCTACCCCGACGCGGCCGCAAGGTCGTCCCGCAGCGGACTCCCGGTGAATTGGACGCCATGGCGGCTGCCGGCTCGCTGGTGGCGGCGGCGCTGAAGGCGGTCCGTGAAGCGGCCGCGCCTGGGATGTCCACTCTCGAGCTGGACCAGATCGCCGAGTCCGTCATCCGCGAGGGTGGCGGTATCCCGTCGTTCCTGGGTTACCACGGCTTCCCGGCGACCATCTGCGCGTCGGTCAACGACCGCGTGGTGCATGGCATTCCGACCGCCGACGAGGTGCTCGCCAGCGGTGACCTGGTCTCGATCGACTGCGGCGCCATCCTGGACGACTGGCACGGCGACTCGGCCGTGACGTTCGGTGTCGGCCCGCTGATCGACGCCGACCAGAAGCTGTCCGACGCCACCCGTGAGTCCATGGAGGCCGGCATCGCCGCCATGGTCCCCGGTAACCGGCTGACCGACGTCTCGCATGCCATCGAGCGGGGGACCCACGCGGCGTCCGCCCGCTACGACCGCAAGTTCGGCATCGTCGCCGGCTACGGCGGCCACGGTATCGGGCAAGAGATGCACATGGACCCGTTCCTGCCCAATGAGGGATCGCCAGGTCGGGGTCCGTTCCTCGAGCCTGGTTCGGTGCTGGCAATCGAGCCGATGCTGACGCTGGGCACGTCGAAGACGGTCATTCTCGAAGACGAGTGGACGGTGGTTACCAAGGACGGCTCTCGTGCCGCACACTGGGAGCACACCGTTGCTGTCACCGAGGACGGACCCCGAATCTTGACGCTGCTTCGCGACTGATCAGGTGAACCGGATCGCCCCTGATCTCGTGTCAATGACGGAGGTTGGTGCATGAGCGATCCGGAGGCCGCCATGATGCGGGTGCTTTACGACGAGCACGCAGGCGCCCTTTGGCGCTATGCCCTGCGTCTGACACAGGACTCGGCGCGTGCCGAGGACGTGGTGCAGGAGACGTTGCTGCGGGCGTGGCGCCACCCCGATGTCGTATCCGACGCCAACCAGTCCCCGCGGGCCTGGCTCTACGCCGTCGCCCGCAACCTCATCATCGATGAGCAGCGCAGCGCCCGGCGCCGGCACGAAACGACGTCGTCAGAGGTGGTGGAGGCCGAGGACCGGACGGACCCGGCCGCCACCGACGAGGTGGATACCGCCCTGGATCGGATGTTGCTCGGGGGTGCCCTGAGTCAGCTCTCCGTCGACCATCGCGCAGTGATCGAGCGCGCGTACTACCGGCAGTTGAGCGTCGCCCAGATCGCGGCGGAGCTTCAGATCGCCGAGGGCACAGTGAAATCGAGGCTGCATTATGCGGTCCGGGCGCTGCGCCTGAATCTGCAGGAAATGGGGGTGACCCGGTGAGCATGCACATTGTCGAACCTCTCGGACCCTTCGATGGCGACCGGTACGCAACCTGGGACGCCGCCTACGTGCTGGGCTCGCTGTCCAGCGCCGAACGCCGTGAGTACGAAGCGCACCTACAGACCTGCTCCCGGTGCCGCGACGCGGTCGGTGAGCTCAGCGGTATGCCGGCCCTGTTGGGTCTACTGGATTTGGCCGACGTGCAGGAGATCGGCGCCGAGCAGCCCGAGCCGCCGTTGCGGCCCGAGGTGCTCGACTCGGTACTGGCCAAGGTGCGCTGGCGCCGGCGCCGGACCCGCTGGGTGACGACGGCGGTGGCCGGCCTGGCCGCGGCGGTACTGGCAGTCGGTGCGGTGGCCGTCGTCCGGCCCGAGTTCTTCGGTGGGGGCCAGAGCCAGGAGCAGGTCGCGCAGTTGCCCATGCAGCACGTGGCACCCACACCGTTCAACGCCACCATCGCGCTGAGCAGCTTCGGCTGGGGCACGCGGATCGACATGGCCTGCAGCTACGGCGACTGGTCCAGCGGACCGGCCGCGCCACCGACCAACCTGGGTATGGTGGTGGTGGGCCGCGATGGCAGCCGTAACCAGATCGCCACATGGTTCGGCATGTCCGGTGCCACCGCGTTGCCGAGTGGTAACACGCCGATGCAGGTTTCGGAAATTGCTGCGGTACAACTGGTTTCCGCCGACAACGGCAAGGTTTTACTGGAGCGCAATCTCTAAAAATTTCCACTGGCGTTGAACCATTCGCCCATCCGCCTCGTGTCTGTGGTTAGACGAGCGGAAGCAGGTGGCAGATGGTCAGCAGGCATCGGGTGGTGGACCACATCATCACGCAACTTGCGGCGTCGGGTGTCGAGTATTTCTTCGGCGTCGACGGGGCCAACATCGAGGACCTGTTCGACGCGGCGTTCCTCGCCGACGACGTCACCGCGATCCTGGCCAAGCATGAGTTCTCCGCGGCCACCATGGCCGACGGCTACAGCCGCGCGGTGTCCCGGATCGGGGTGGTGGCCGCGACGTCGGGCGGCGGATCGCTGAATCTTGTTGCGGGACTAGGTGAATCACTGGCCAGCCGAGTGCCGGTGCTGGCTCTGGTGGGGCAGGCGCCGACCGGCATGGACGGCCGCGGCAGCTTCCAGGACACCAGTGGCCGGTCCGGATCGCTGGACGCGGTGGCGTTGTTCTCGGCGGTGTCGGTGTACTGCCGTCGCGTGACGGAGCCGGAGGACATCGTGCCGGCGCTGGCGGAGGCGCTGACCGCGGCGGCCGGTGGCGGCCCGGCGGTACTGCTGCTGCCGAAGGACGTCCAGCAGGCGATGATCGATGTGGTCAATCCGGTTGCTGCTGTGCAGGATTCGTTGCTGGCAGACCCGGGTCCCATCGCCGAGGTGCTGCGCCGGGCGCTGGGGCCGGTCACGATCATCGCCGGCGAGCAGGTGGCCCGCGACGACGCCCGCCGTGAGCTCGAGGAATTGCGCTCGGTGCTGCGGGCCTGGGTCGCCACGGTGCCTGACGGCAAGGACGTCAGCGGCTCACCCGGGCTGGGGCAGTCGTCATGGCTGGGCGTCACCGGCGTGATGGGCCATCCGCGGGTCGTCGACGCGATCTCCCGCAGCGCGGTGTGTCTGGTGATCGGGACGCGCCTGGCGGTGACGGCGCGCGCCGGCCTCGACAGCGCGCTGGCCGGGGTGCAGACGGTCTCGCTCGGCGCGGAAGGTCCGTATGTGCCGAGCACACACGTGAATTCGACCAACCTGCGGGCATCGCTGACGGCGCTGACCCGATCGTTGACCGGAGCCGGCCGGCCCCACGGGCTACGGGTCCTCGACCCGCTGCCGCACACCGAACTTCAGCCGCCGCCGCACGACGGCCCCGGCATCCGGTACCGCGACACCGTCGCCCTGCTCGACGAACTGCTGCCCGACGGCGCCGACATCGTCGTCGACGCCGGCAACACCGGTGCCTCGACGGTGCACGGGCTGCCGGTGCGCCGGTCCGGCCGCTTCGTGGTGGCGCTCGGGATGGGCGGCATGGGATACAGCTTCGGCGCCGGCATCGGCATGTGCTTCGCGCGGGCGAAAACCGCTGGGCCGCAATACCGGACCGTGGTGGTGGCCGGCGACGGCTCGTTCTTCATGCACGGCATGGAGCTGCACACGGCGTTGGAGTACCGGCTCCCGATCACCTTCGTGTTGTTCAACAACAACGCCCACGCCATGTGCGTCACCCGCGAACAGTTGTTCTACGGCGACCGCTACAGCTACAACCGCTTCACCCCGGCCCGGCTGGGCGCCGGCCTGGCCGCGATGTTCCCCGGCCTGCACGCGACGGACGTCACCGAGCTGCCGCAGCTGGCCGGCGCGCTGAGCGAAGCGCTCAGCCGGCACGGGCCATCGGTCGTCAGCGTCGAATGCTCCGCCGACGAAATCCCCACGTTCGCACCATTTCTCGATACCGCCACACAACAGACGCAGAAAGAGAGCTCCCAGCATGTCGCTGCCCGCGCTTGAAGACATCGCCCTACCCATCGACGGCGTGACCCGCATCGAGAACGCGCCGCGGGAAAAGGCCACGCCCATCATCATGGAGATGATGCGGTCGGTATACCCGCACGACGTCGTCTTCGGTGGCTACTGCACCGTCAACGACTACATCGACTGCCCGCCGGAGGAACTGTTCGAGTACCTGGCGGACACCCGCAGCCTCGAGGAGTGGACCTACAGTCTGCGCGGATTCACCGAGACCGAGGAACCGGGCCTCTGGCTGGCCTACGACCGGCTGGGCTCGGAGACCGAAATCTACACGCGCACAGTGGCGAACCGCGAGGCGATGACCGTCGACTACCACTGTGCCTGGGACCAGGGCCGGCACCTCTGGATGATCTACCTGATGCGCGTCGTCGACGCCCAGGTCGTGCTCAACAAGCCGGGTTCGGTGGTGCTGTGGACCAACTGCCACCACCCGTTCTACGACAACAACCCCTACCCGGAGACCGCGCCCGCACAGCGACCCGTGTGGGTCGGGGACTTCTGGGACATGTTCGGGGCGGGCCACCGCCTGGAACTGGACAACCTCAAGGCGATTGCCGAATACCGGCACCGCAACGGTCTGCCGATCACCCCGGCCTGGATGAAGTGAGTCACGCATGAGCCAACCAGTTGTGAGCCTGCTCGACGTTTCGACCTATCTTCCGGGCGAGCCGATCAGCGCCGACTACTACGCGCAGTTCGCCGATTCCGACGACCTGCGGGACAACCTGATGTTCCGGGCGCCGAAGTTCCGCCACCACGTGGCACCCGACGAGACGGCCATCGACATGGTCGAGCGGGCGGCGGCGGGCCTCGTCGACCGGCACGGCTCCGACGCCCTCGCCGACGTCGACATCCTGATCACCCACACCCAGTTGCCCGACATGCCGTTCTACGGCGGCGGTGGCGGTATGGCCAATCGGCTTGGCATGAAGCCGAACTGGGTGATCGACCTGCACAACGGCGGGTGCGCGGCCTTCATCCTGGGCCTCAAGCTGGCCAAGCAGTTGATCGCCTCCGGGGAGGGGCGTACCGCGTTGGTGGCGGTGGCGCAGAACGCGGCGGGCCAGGTCTTCGACCAGGTCACCATTCGACCCAAGGCGCAGGCGTCGGTACCCGGTGACGGTGCCGCGGTGGGACTCGTTGCGGCCTCTGATGTTTCGCCGATCCTCGACGTCGAATGCCGCACCTACGGCGAATACGCCGGTGACATGACGATGTCGGTCGACCCGCCGCGCAAATGGTGGCAGGCCGGGCCCGGCGAGGGCTGCATCGGCTTCACCGAGAGCAAGATCACCAAAGTGCTGGCCCGGGGCAACCGTCAGGTGCCCGAGGTGGCGTACGCGGTGTGCGACCGGATCGGGCTGGCGCCCAAGGACATCGGCCTGCTGGTCACCAATCAGCCGAACCGCGTGTTCCTGCGGAACTGGCGCGAGGCCCTGGAACTGCCCGAGTCGAAGCACCGCGACACGTTCGACGAGTGCGGCAACCTGTTCGCCGCCGGCGTGCCCGTCAACCTGGACCGGGCGATCACCGACGGACAGGTCGGCGAGGGTGACGTCGTGATGATGGCGGCCTTCGCGCACGCCGGTGACTTCGCCGGTGCGGCCGCCGTGCGCTGGGGCGGACAGCGATGACGCCCACGTGCGCGTTGGCCGATGCGGTCGGTTCGCTACCCGCCGCGGACGACCCGCTGGCGTTGGCGCTCAACGAGAATCCGTTCCCGCCACTGCCTGCGGTGCGGGCCGCGCTCACCGCGTCGATCGGTGTGGTGAACCGGTATCCGGAGTTCCTGCCGCAGCGGCTGCGGTCGCTGATCGCCGGACACGTCGGCGTCGCCGATGACCAGGTGCTCGTCGGTGCGGGCGCCACGGGCGTCATCCTGCAGGTGCTGCAGGCCGTCACGCACCCCGGCGATGTGCTGGTGACGGCGTCACCGACCTTCGACGGCTACCCGATCTTCGCGCAGATGGCGCGACTGCGGTCGGTGACCGTGCCGCTGGACCGGCACGGTCACCATGACCTCGACGCCATGGCGGCGGCCGCGGCGCGGGCCCGCGTGGTGGTGATCTGCCGTCCGCACAACCCGACCGGGACGGTCGAGTCGGCCGCCGACCTGTACCGGTTCCTGGACCGGGTGCCGTCGGGCACCGTCGTCCTGCTGGACGAGGCGTACGTCGAATTCCTGGCCCCCGAGCAGTGCCTGGACATCCCGTCGCTCGTGGTGCGGTATCCCAATCTGGTTGTGGTGCGCACCTTTTCGAAGGCCTACGGACTGGCCGGCCTGCGCATCGGCTACGGCGTGTGTGCGCCGTCGCTCGCCCGCGACCTGTGGGGTATGCAGCTGCCGTTCGGGATCGGGATCACCGGCCTGGTGGCCGTCGCCGCGTCCTACGATGCGGAAGATCAACTGCGGCAACGTATCCGGATGATCGCCTCGGAAGGGGCGTTTCTGCGGGCACGGCTGCGCTCGATGGGCGTGTACTGCACCGACAGTCACGCCAACTTCGTCTATCTGCCGAGCGGGGCGCGGGCCTGGGAGTTCGGCGACGACGGCCCGCGGGTGCGCAGCTACGCCTACGGCGGCGTCCGGATCACCGTCGGGGACCGCAGGTCGTCGCGCGCGGTGCTGGCGGCCATCCGTAAGGCGGTGGACGGGACGGGCGTCGGGGCCTGACTGCATCGGCCGAGGGGTCCGGTGCGGTATGAATGAGCGGTGAGCAGTGACCCCATCGCCCGGGCCCGGGCCAACTGGGAGCGGGCCGGCTGGGGCGACGTCGCCGACGGCATGGTCGCGGTGACGTCGGTGATGCGGGCCCACCAGATTCTGCTGGCGCGCGTGGAGACTGCGCTGCGGCCCTATGACCTGAGCTTTTCCCGCTACGAATTGCTGCGGCTGCTGGCGTTCAGCGGTAGTGGCGCGCTGCCGATCACCAAGGCGTCCGACCGGCTGCAGGTGCACGTCACGAGCGTCACCCATGCCATCCGGCGGCTCGAGGCCGATGGTCTCGTCGAGCGGGTGCCGCACCCCACCGACGGGCGGACCACCCTGGTGCGGTTGACCGAGGTGGGCCGCTCGACGGTCGAGGACGCCACGGTGACCCTCAACAAGGAGGTGTTCGCTGACGTCGGGATGTCCGACGAACAGTCCGCGGCGCTGGTCGATGCGATCGAGACCCTGCGCCGCACCGCCGGCGACTTCTGACCGGCTCAGCGCCGCAGCGGATTCCGCGATTCGATCAGGGGCCGCAGCGATTCGGCGAACATCGGTTTGGCGAAGTAGTAGCCCTGGCCGATATCGCACCCGTACGCCGAGAGCTGCTCGGCGGTCGCGGCGTCTTCGACTCCTTCGGCGACGCTCGCGATGTTCAGGGCGTGGGTCAGGTTGATCACCGATCGAACGATGGCGGCGGCGCGGGGATTGTGCGTCATCGGCAGCACGAACTCGCGGTCGAGTTTGAGTTCATCGACCGGCAGGTCGCGCAGGTAACTCGTGGTCGAGTAGCCGGACCCGAAGTCGTCGATCGACACCCGCAGACCCGACTTCCGGAGCCGATCGATGACCACCTCCGTCCGGCTCATGTTCGACAGCAGCATCTGCTCGGTGATCTCCACGGTGAGGGCGCTCGGTGGCAGTGAGTGCTCGGCGAGGATGGTCCCTATGCGATCGGCCAGATCGACGTCGGTCAGCGACTGCGCGAAGAGGTTGATGGCGACCGGCACATTGCGATATCCCGTCCCGAACCAGGTCGAGGCGTCCAGGACCGCTTGCTTGAGCACCGTGTCGGTAACCGAGCCGATCAGGCCGTTACGCCGGATCAACGGCAGAAACTCGGACGGGGTCAGCAGGCCGAGCTCGGGATGGGGCCAGCGGAGCAACGCCTCCACACCGACGATTTCGCCGGTGGCCAGCAGCACTTTGGGCTGATACACCAACTTCAACTCGGAGTCGCCGATGGCACGGCGCAGTTGCCCGAGCAGTTGCACACCGGCTTGGGCGGGCGGCTGGATCCGACCGCTGTCGCTCCACCGCTGCGGCAGGTCCAGCCGCGAGACCTGGCGCATGTCCGCGGAGAAGGTCTGTACGCCGCCGATGCCGGTCCGCTTGGCGGCGTACAGCGCGATGTCGGCCTGCTGCATCAGATCGTCAGCGGTGACGTCTGGTTCGTCGGCGGGGGTGATCGCCAACCCGACACTCGGGTGGATGAAGACCTTCTCGCTGTTGAGCGAGAACGGTGCGTCGAAGGCCTCGATGATCCGCTCGGCGATGGTGGTTGCCGCATTCGGTGCCGACCGGATGAGAACGGCGAATTCGTCGCCGCCGAGCCGGGCCACGGTGTGCTCGGCCGGCACCGTGTTCTTGAGCCGACTCGCGACGTCGATCAACAGCTCGTCGCCGCTCGGGTGCCCGAGGTTGTCGTTCACCATCTTGAAGTCGTCGAGGTCGAGTGCGAGCACGGCGATGGGAACCCGGTCGTCTCCACGTGACCGGATGGCCGCATCGAGGTGGTCGTTGAACATCAGCCGGTTGCCCAGCCCCGTCAACGGATCGCGCCGGGTCTGGTCGGCGAGGTCGAACAACAGCCGCCGATTCTGGATCAGCACGATCAGCTGCCGGACCAGTGCCGTCATCACGAGTACCGACGCGGCGATCAGTACCGGCTTGTCGTTGGTCACCGGCCAGAGGTCGAGGAGCCCGACGACCACTGCGGCCACCATCGGCGAATAGGGGAGCCAGAGCAATGGATCGGCCAGGGCCTGCCGTTTCCGCCCCGTCGCCGACGGCGGTTTGCGCGCATCGATCAGCCCGCCGGCACTGAACAACACCAAGCCCGCGGCCCAGCCGACGACAGCCACCGGACTGGTCGAATTCGATTGGGCCAGAACGTATATCCAGATGCTATCGGCCACTGCGACGATGATCAGCCCCGTGCACACCAGGACGATGGCCTGGCGTTTGCCCGGTACCGTCGAACTGACCGTCAACACCGCCAGCGTGATCATGACGACGTCCGAGATCGGGAACGCGACCGACACCGCGGTCGCCAGCCAGCTGGAATGCGTGGATGCGAACAGCTCCTCCAGGATCAGCACCCAGCACACGAGGAACAGCGCGGAGGCGATGATGACGCCGTCCAGCACGGGGCGCAGTGCCGACATGCGGTCGGGCCGAACCTTCCCGGCGGACGCGACCACCACAGAGCAGGGCAGCACCAGGAACGCGGCATCGGCCACCGACGGAAACGCGGGCGGCGAACCGAGCACGGCGTGGTGATAGAGCAGGATCAGGTTGCCGGCGACCCAGCCCGCCATCCCGATCGCGAGTGCCAGCCAGGCGCGCTGTCGCCGGCCTCGGTTGGCCCGGTAGGCGGCCACCGCGGCGAGGCAGGCAAGGCTGCTAAAGACCGTCAGCCCGATGTCGTTGGTGAGACGTGCCGCCAACGTGCCATGGTCACCGAAGATCACCAGATAGGCGAATGCAGCGAAGATGACTGCAGCAGCACCGATGACCGCATTTGTGTTGCCTGTGCGCACCTACACTCCCATGTCAACCACGATGGTTCGGTATTTTTCGGGCATTGTCAAAATTTGCCAAATCAGCCGCGAGATACATGACGGATGATTTCTAGCAACCGTCAGGCCGTTGTCATCAAGTCGTCGATGGCAGCGGGATGGTGGCGGTGACGATGGTGCCCGAGCCGGGCCGGGACCGGATATTCAGCCGGCCGCCGACGATCTCGGCGCGCTCGGCCATCGACAACAACCCGTAGCCACCCGTCTCGTCGGCGCCCAGCGGGCGCTCGAACGTGTCGAAACCGATGCCGTTGTCGATGATCTCGAGCCGGGCGTGCTCCGCGTCGGCCGTGAACTTCAGCAGCGCATTGCTGGCGTGGGCGTGCTTCACGACGTTCTGCAGGCACTCCTGCGCGATGCGGTACAGCGCCAGCTCGATGTGGTCGGGCAAGCGGACGTCGGTCAGCTCCACGTCGACGTCGAGCTGACCGATGGAGCGCGCGAGGCTGGCCAGCCCGCCGGCCAGCCCCAGATCGTCGAGGACCGGCGGGCGCAGGTTCCCGATGGCGGCGCGGGCCTCGCCGAGCGTCAGGTCCACCAGCTCCCGGGCCAGCGTCAGCTGCTCGGCCGCGACGGCGGTGTCGGTCCCGACCGCCCGGCTCGCCGCGTCGAGCCGGTACGACAGCGTCACCAGCCGCTGCGAGATACCGTCGTGGATATCGCCGGCCAGCCGGCGGCGCTCGATCTCCTGGGCCTCGATGACCTGCTCGACGAAGTTCTCATGGGCACGTTCGCGGGCGACGAGCTGGCGGTGCAACCGGGCCTGGTGCATGGCCCCGGCGATCAGCCGGCCGATGACCAGCAGCAGCTCCACGTCGCGGGCGGTGAATTCCCGGCGCTCGACGGTGTGCACGTTGAGCACGCCGACCAGTCCGCCCGGGTCGGTCTCCATCGGCACCGACACCATGGACGCGAAGTCACTGCCGCGCAGCGATTCGAACGGCCGGTAGCGCGGATCGGATTCCTTGTCGTGGCGGATCACGACGGGCTCGCGATTGCTGGCCACCCACCCGGAGACGCCCTCGCCCAGCGGCAGCCGGATTTTGCCGACCTCCTGGTCGAACGGCGGGGTGGCGCCCGTCAATGTCAGCGAGCGTTCGGTGTCGTCGAGCACGTGGACGAAGCAGACGTCGGTGCCGGTGGCCGCGGTGATCATCCGGGCGGCCGCCGCGGCCAGCGGCTCGACGCCGGGTCCGCTCGAGGCGGCCTGAATCAGCTCGCGCAGCAGGGCCAGCTCGCGGTCGGCGGTCAGCACCTCATTGCGCGGCGTCATCGGTAGATGCCCTCCCGCAGCGCGGTGGCCACGGCGCCGGCCCGGTCACTGACGTCGAGCTTGCGGTAGATGGACCGCAGGTGACTCTTGACGGTCTCCTCGCCGATCACCAGCCGGGTCGCGATACCGCGGTTGGACAGTCCGTCGACGACGAACGACAGGATTTCGCTCTCGCGCTGCGTCAGGCCCTGCCGGGCGCCGGGCCAGAACTCGTCGCGCTGCATGCGGGCGGCGGTATCGGCGGCCCGGGCGGCCATACTCGGGTCGATGGCCGTCGCCCCGCCGTGCACCAACTCGAGCTGACGGACCAGGTCGTCGCTGCTGATGCTCTTGAGCAGATAGCCCGCCGCCCCGACCCGCAGCGCCTGGTACAGGTACTGCTCGTCGTCGTACACCGACAGCATGACCACCTTGCGGTCCGGGGCACGTTCGCGCAGTTCACGGCACAGGTCCAGGCCGCTGGCGCCCTGCATCCGCACGTCGCACAGAACGATGTCGGGCTGCAGCTCGTCGACCACCGCGGCGGCGCGTTCGGCCCCGACGGCCTGGCCGACCACCCGCACCCGGTCGCTGAACGCGGCCAGCATGGCCTTGAGTCCCTCGATGACCATTTCGTGGTCGTCGACCAGGATCAGCCGTACCGGCGCAGCGGCGCCGGCTTCGGGCTCGGCGGTCATGCGCGATCCGCCTTCGGCTTCTCGCTGGTGCTCATGGCATCACCTTAGAGCGGCGATTCCGCGCTGGTCGGGAGGACCGGCTGTGGACCATCGGGAATGTTCATCCCGAATCTCGCCCGTCCAATCCCCCGTTGGGGGGAGGCCCCGCACATGTGACGTGGGACACCCTTGTACCCATGTCGGTGAGTTGTATGGAGCGCACGTTCTGGTGGGATGTGGCGCGCCCGGCCCATGCCGTGATCGACCCGCTGCGCGCGGTGATCTTCGACCTGGACGGTGCGCTGGCCGATGTCGAGCGCGACGCACACCGCGTGGCGTTCAACGCCGCCTTTGCCGAGCACGGGCTGGATATCTCCTGGTCGGTGGCCGAATACGGCCGGCTGGTCCGCATCGCCGACGAACAGCGCCGCGTCGCTTCGGCGCTGCGCCGCCGCGGATACGGACGGGTCAGCAACGAGATCGCCGCCCACGTGTACCGCACCAAGACCGACCTGTTCGAGACGTCGGTCCTCGACGGTGACGTCAGCCCGCGCGACGGCCTCGCCGACCTGGCGGCCGGATTGTTCGGCGCCGGGGTGGCGGTGGCTGTGGTCAGCACCGGCAGCCGGTCGTGGGTGGAGCCGCTGGTCCGTCAGCTGCTGGGTGACGGCATCGCCGAGACCATCGTGACGCCCGACGATCTGCCGCGTCCGACCCGGGAGCCGGATCTGCACGGCCACGCCCTGTGGGAGTTGGGGCTGGGACCCGAGAGTGCACTGGCGGTCGCGGGCGGTGTCCGCGGTTTCCGGGCGGCACGGGCCGCCAAGCTGGCGACGCTGGTGGTCACCACCGGCTACTCGGCCGGCCACGAATTCCCCGGGGCGGTCCAGGTGCGCGCCGAGTACGACGGCCTGCTGGCCGCCGGGTGCGAGCGCCTACACAAGAACTGGTGGTCAGCCCAGGGCTGACCACCAGTTCTTCACAACTTTTCACTTGTCGAGGCGGGGCGCCGAGCCCCGCCTCTTTCAGCGGCTCAGAACCACGGAAGGCTGACCTTCGGCAGGCCGATCTTCGGGAAAATCCGCGGGTGCGGCGGGAAGCCGATCTGCGGGTGCGGGATGTCCGACATGTCGGGCAGGCCGACCTTCGGGGCCTTCGGCAGACCGATCTCCGGGTGGGGCAGGTCTTCGGGCTTGGGCAGCTTGGGCGTGCCGAGCTTGGTGAAGTCCGGCATCTCCGGCAGGCCGGCGGACGGGAGCTTCGGCAGACCGATGCCGGGCAGCTTCGGTGCGGCGAGCGCGCCGAGCGAGCCGATGGCCGGTGCGCCGATGGCCGGCAGGCCGCCGAGGCTCGGGGCAGCCACCGCCGGAGCCGCCATGGCGGGAACCGACAGGGCCGGAGCAGCGGCCGCAGAGGAGACCTTGGCGATGTCGCCGACGGTGGACAGGGTGCCGAAGGTGGCGGCAGTCGCAGCCGGAGCTGCGGCAGCGGCGACCGGGGCGCCCAGCGTCGCGGTCGCAGGCACGGCGGAGAGGCTGGTGATCTGGCCGAGTGCGAGGCCGCCCAGTGCCGTCACCAGACCGCCGAGACCGGCGTCGAGCACCAGGCTGGGCAGGCTCAGGCCGGGCAGGCCGAGGGACAGCGGCACGGCGACGGTGGCCTCCGGCGGCTGCATGCTCGACAGGTTGATCGGCGGGAAGCCACCCAGGCTCCAGTCGTCACCCCACTCGAGGCCGTTGTCGTTGTTGCGGGCCGTCTTGCCGGTGTGGCCGGCGGTCGAGCTCGAGGTCGAGTTGGAGACGGTCTTGCTGCTGGCCGTACCGAGGTCACTCGACGGCGTCGTGGCCGACTCGTTGTTCTTGCTGGCCTGCTGCGTCTGCGTCGGCTGAGCCGGGTCGGTGCCCGGGTTGCTCGGGCTCGACGGGCCGGGCGATGCGAAGGCGACGCCCGCCCCGAAAAACGCCACAGCAATCGCGGTAGCCGAGGCGGTGGCCCCCTTGGCGGAATATTTGAAAGTCATGCGGCGCGAATCCTCCCTGTGCGACCCACGCATCCTATGCCCTAATGCGCGCGATGTCACAGTTAACTAACGAATACCACTGTGACGTGCGGTGATGGTGATGCGACATCATTGACGCAGCCGGTTGATTACCGCGCTGAAGTCGAGATCGGGATGCTCGGCGGCAAACTTTGCGTAGATGTCCGCGGCGTGGCTACCGAGGGGTGCCGACGACCCCGTCGAGCGCACCGCAGCCATCGCCAGACCGAGGTCCTTATTCATCAGGGCGGTGGCGAAACCGGGCTGGAATCCGTTGTTGGCCGGGGAGCTGGGGACCGGTCCGGGGACGGGACAGTTCACCTGCACCGCCCAGCAGTTGCCGGTCGCACCGGTGATCACGTCGAACAGCGACTGCTTGTCCAGGCCGAGGTGCTCGGCGAGCACGAACGCCTCACCGATCGCGATCTGCTGGACGGCGAGCACCATGTTGTTGCACACCTTGGCGGCCTGGCCGGCCCCCGAGTCGCCGCAGTGGATGATCTTGCCGGCCATCGGCTCGAGCACCGCGCGTCCGCGTTCGAAGGCCTCGGCCTCGCCGCCGACCATGAACGCCAGCGTGCCGGCCGTCGCGCCTTTCACGCCGCCCGACACCGGCGCGTCCAGTTGGGCGAAGCCGTGCTCGCCGGCCAGACGGTGCACCTCGCGGGCGTCGTCGACCGAGATGGTGGACGAATCGATGAACAGCGTGCCGGGTGCCGCGGCCGGCAGGACGTCGGCGTAGCAGCGCTTCACCAGATCGCCGTTGGGCAGCATGGTGATCACGACGTCGGCGCCGGCCACTGCCTCGGGGCCGCTGTCGAAGGTCGTCGCGCCGTGCTCCCGTGCGGCCTGCGCGGCGGCCGGGACCGGGTCGAAGCCGTGCACGGTGTGCCCGGCCGCGATGAGGTTGGCCGCCATCGGGCCACCCATGTGGCCCAGCCCGAGGAATGCGATCGTCGCCATCAGTGTGTCCTCCCTAGAGTTCTCGGCGATTTGTGCACGATTTCCCGCGCTCGCCGCGGATTTTCGTGCACAAATCGCTCAGTTGCGTGCGGCGGTCGAGGCCGCCCGACCGATGACCACGCGCATGATCTCGTTCGTCCCCTCCAGGATGCGGTGCACCCGGAGATCGCGGACGATTTTTTCCAGCCCGTACTCGCGCAGGTAGCCGTAGCCGCCGTGCAGTTGCAATGCCTGGTCGGCCACCGTGTAGCAGGCCTCGGTCACGTGGAGCTTGGCCATGGCGCACAGTTCGACCTTGCGCGGATTGTTGGTGTCGAGTGCGGTTGCCGCCCGCCACAACATGTTTCGCGAGGTTTCCAAGGCGGTCGCCATGTCCGCGAGGGCGAACCGGATGGTCGGCTCGTCGATCAGGGCCCCGCCGAAGGCCTCACGCGACGCCAGATAGCCGAGCGCCGTGTCGTAGGCTGCCTGCGCGCCGCCCAGGGAGCAGGCGGCGATGTTGATGCGTCCCCCGTTGAGGCCGTTCATCGCGATGGAGAAGCCGGTGCCCTCGCCGTCCGAGCCGCCGAGCATGGCTTCGGCGGGCACCCGCACACCTTCCAGGATCACCTGGGCGGTGGGCTGGGCGTGCCAGCCCATCTTCTCCTCGTTGGCGCCGAAACTCAGTCCCGGCGTGTCCTTTTCGACGATGAAGGCCGAGATGCCACGCGGTCCGTCGGCTCCGGTGCGGGCCATCACGACGTAGACGTCCGAGACGCCCGCGCCCGAGATGAACTGCTTGACCCCGTCGAGCACGTAGTGGTCACCGTCACGAACGGCCTTGGTGCGCAAGGCCGCCGCGTCGCTGCCGGCGCCCGGTTCGGTGAGGCAGTAGCTGGCGATGGCCTCCATCGAGGCCAGCTTGGGCAGCCACGTCTTGCGTTGCTCCGGGGTGCCGAAGCTGTCCACCATCCACGCGCACATGTTGTGGATCGACAGGAACGCCGCGATGGTCGGATCGGCGGTAGCGAGCTGCTCGAAGATGCGCACACCGTCCAGCCGGCGCAGCCCGCTGCCGCCGACGTCGTCGTTGCAGTAGATGGCCGCCATGCCCAGTTCGGCGGCTTCCCGCAGGACGTCGGTGGGGAAGTGCTCGTCGGCATCCCACGCCAAAGCGTTTGGCGCCAGCCGTTTTTCGGCGAACGCGGCCGCCGTTTCGGCGATCACGCGTTCGTCGTCGTCGAGTCCGAAGAGGTCGATGCTCAACGCAGGCCCTTACTTGAAGGTCGGGATCGAGAACTCGGCCCCGTCCTTGATGCCCGACGGCCAGCGCTCGGTGACGGTCTTGACCTTGGTGTAGAACTGGATCGACGCCGTCCCGTACTGGTTGAGGTCGCCGAAGCCGGACCGCTTCCAGCCGCCAAAGCTGTGGTAGGACACCGGAACCGGGATCGGCACGTTGACGCCGACCATGCCGACCTGCACGCGCGAGACGAAGTCACGGGCGGTGTCGCCGTCGCGGGTGAACACCGCGACGCCGTTGCCGTACTCGTGCTCCGACGGCAGGCGCAGCGCCTCCTCGTAGTCGTGGGCGCGGACGATCACCAGCACCGGACCGAAGATTTCGTCGGTGTAGATCGACATGTCCGGGGTGACGTGGTCGAACAGGGTGGGGCCGAGGAAGAAGCCACCGGACAGGTCGGCATCGTCGAACGTGAGGTCGTCGCTGGCGCGTTCGCGGCCGTCGACCACGAGCTCGGCGCCGGCGTCCACGCCCTGGGCGATGTAGCCCCGCACGCGCTCCAGCGCCGCGCCGGTGACCAGGGGGCCGTAGTCGGCCTTCGGGTCCAGGCTGTGGCCCACCCGCAGTTGGTTGACGCGCTCGACGAGCTTGTTGCGCAAGCGGTTTGCGGTCTCCTCGCCGACGGGGACGGCGACGCTGATGGCCATGCACCGCTCGCCGGCGCTGCCGTAGCCGGCACCGATCAGGGCGTCGACGGCCTGATCCAGGTCGGCGTCGGGCATCACGATCATGTGGTTCTTGGCGCCGCCGAAGCACTGCGCACGCTTGCCGTTGGCGGCGGCGTTCGAGTAGATGTACTGCGCGATGTCGGTGCTGCCGACGAAGCCGACGGCCTTGATGTCGGGGTGCGCCAGGATGGCGTCGACGGCCTCTTTGTCACCGTTGACCACCTGCAGGACACCGGCCGGCAGACCGGCCTCGATGAACAGCTCGGCGAGGCGCAGCGGCACCGAGGGGTCGCGCTCGGACGGCTTGATGATGATGGCGTTGCCACAGGCCAGCGCGGGTCCGGCCTTCCACAGCGGGATCATCGCGGGGAAGTTGAACGGCGTGATGCCGGCGACGACGCCCAGGGGCTGCCGCATCGAGTAGACGTCGATGCCGGATCCGGCGCCCTCGGTGAACTCACCCTTCATCAGGTGCGGGATGCCGACGGCGAACTCGATGACCTCGACGCCGCGCTGGATGTCGCCGAGCGAGTCCTCGAACGTCTTGCCGTGTTCCAGTGAGAGCAGGCGGGCCAACTCGTCCTTGTTCTGGTTCACCAGATCGATGAACTTCATCAGCACGCGCGACCGGCGCTGCGGGTTCCACGACGCCCATTCCTGTTGTGCGACAACGGCACCCGCCACCGCGGCGTCGACGTCGGTGGCCGACGCCAGGAGCACCTGGGCCTGGGTCTGGCCGGTGCTGGGGTTGAGCACGTCGGCGGTGCGGGTCGATTCGCCGGTGGTGCGCCGGCCGTTGATGAAGTGCGGAATCTGGGTGGTCATGACGTCCGTCCAAAGTTATGGAGAGTTCGGGATTCTCGGCTCACGCGCCGGGATACTTGCATATCCTAGTAATTGCGGCCCGGTGTTGGCAAGGGGTTGCCGGCATGGCACCTGCGGCCCTGACCCGCTGTGGTTGCTCCCGGGTATCTGCGCGGTCTGAGACTTCTTTGCGGATGCCTGACCAAATTCGGAAAAACTTGTCAGGATTGATACGGCGAGATGCTCCTACATACAAGCGAGGCCAACCGGGCCGAGCGAAGGACAGGCGGAGCACAATGGCTACCAAGCTGAAAAAGTTCGTTGCTGGAATTGCTGCGGCAGCGGCAGTACCGGTAGCTCTGGCGGGCGCTGGAACCGCGCACGCGAACCCATTGGGAGTGAATCCGGTGCCGCACTACGGCGGCATCTGGATCGGTTGGAGCGGCGGCAGCGGGGGCACCTGGTGCACCTACACCTCCGACTGGTTCACCACGCGGGCCTACCAGAACTCCGCCGGAGAGGCGGGCTTCTTCGTGCCGGGCATTCCGCTCAACCGGTTCTGGGACATCAACGTCAACTGCGACAACGGCGACACCGGCTTCTACCCGGCCTACTACTACTGATGGGGGGAGGAGAACCCCGCCGATGAGCGCGCTTATCGATTGGGACGAAGCACCCGACGAGGAACTCGCCCGCGCGGCCGCCTCGGGCGACCGCGCGGCGTTCGCCGCGATCTATGACCGCTACGCGGACCGACTCAACGACTTCGTCGTGCGCATGGTCCGGGACAGCGACGCCGCTGCCGACTGCGTCCATGAGGCGTTCTGTACCGCGGCGACCGGGCTGTCGAAGCTCCGCCAGCCCGAGAAGCTGCGGCCGTGGTTGTACGCGGTGTCGCGCTCCCAGGCCTTGCGGCACATTCAGCGCCGCAAGCTCGAACAGCCGGCCGACGACGAATACCTCGACGGCGCGTCGGCAGAGGCCGGTCCGGACGCCCTGGCCGAGCAGGTCGACCTGGCCCAGCTGATCCGCGAGGCCTGCGGTGGCCTCTCGGACCGTGACCGCGAGGTCATCGAACTGAGCTACCGCCACGGGCTCGACGGACCGGAACTCGGCAAGGCACTCGGCGTCAGCCCGGCCACCGCCAACACCCTGACCCATCGCGCCCGGGAGATGGTCGGCCGCTCGCTCGGTGCGTTGCTGGTGGCCCGGCAGACCCAGCAGGACCCGGCACGATGCCCGGGTCTTGCCGCGGTGCTCGATGGTTGGGACGGAACGATGACGGTGTTGATGCGCAAACGCATCGCCCGGCACATCGAGTCGTGTCCCGAGTGCGAATCCGAACGAGGCCGCCGGGTGAGTCCGGCGGCGCTACTGGGCGCCATGCCCTTCATCCCGGCCCCGAAGGAGCTCCGGGACACCACGCTTGCGGACATTCAGTTGGTCTGTTGGACAACCGATCTGGTCGATGGCGCCGACGCCGGTGCAGGCGCCGACCCTGGTGCAGGCGCCGACCCCGGTGCCGGCGCCGACCCCGGCGTCGGTACCGCGCCCGCGGAGGAACGACGCCGCCGGCTGGCTCTGCCGATCAGCCTGGCCGCCTGCGCGCTGCTGCTGGTTGCGGGTCTGGTCTGGACGCTGACCGGGCCTGCCCGCCACGGCCGGGAACCGGTCGACAGCGGCATCACGGCGCCCTTGGATACACCCGCGACGACGCCGCTTTCCGCGCCGCCGAGCACCCCGCGGAGCGCGCCGCCCAGCGCGCCAGGGATGCTGGTGCCTGGGATTTCGACCAAATCGGTCGCACCGCCGGTGGTGGTGGTGCCGAGTCAGCAACCGCAGCCCCAGCAGGATTCCCCGGCTGCCGAACCGATGCCGGCACCGCAGCCGTCGCCACCGGATCACACGGCCGGCAGGCCCGGCCCGGTGACGCGTCCACCGATGTCGGTTGCGCCGCCGTCGTTCGAAGCGCCGCCGCCTCCCACCGGCGATGCGGGTTCCGGCGTCCGGCGTTGAGCCGTTGACTCTGACGTGAGGGCGTGTGCCTCGCGCAGAAGTGCGCCTTGGTTACAGGGTCAACGCGGCTTGGGTGCGTTGGGCCGTTGATCCTGACGTGGGGGCGTGTGCCTCTCGGACAACTGCGCCCTGGGTACAGGGTCAATGAAAAGCCCGCCACGGTAACCACCGTGGCGGGCTTGTGGGTCTGGTGATGTCAGCCGGCATCCAGAGGCAGATTCGGGTTGACGGGCGGGGTCTTTCCGGGGCTCGGAATGGCGAGTGGGCCCTTCAGCACCGGCGGTTCAGGCTTGGTGGGCGGTTCCTTCGGCGGTGCCGCCGGCGGCGCCGGCAGATTGATGACGATCGGCGGGAACGTGGGCATCGGTTGTAGCGGCGGTGCCGGGACCACCTCGGGGGCGGGAGCCGGTGGTGCGACTTCCGGGGCGGGTGCGGCCGCGGGTGCCGCGGTGACGACCGGTGCGGCCGGTCGCTGGGGCACGGCCGCCGGCACGTGGTCGGGAACCACCGGAGCGGCCGGTGCTGCCTGCGGGGCAGAGGGTGCCGGAAGCGCCGACGGCGGTTGCACCAGAACGGCGGGCGCGGCCGCGGGAACGGCAGTCGAGCCGCCGGCGGCCGCCACGGAGGTGCCCGCGTCCAGTGAACCGATCGCGGTGAATGCCACGGCGGCCGACGCCACGATCACACTGGCCGCGCCGCCCAGGGCAAGCGCCACGCGGCGCCGGGCCCAGCGGCCGTCGTCGGTGCCGACGGCGACGGTGAGTTCGTCCTCCGGCGCATCGGGTATGTCGAGTTGGTCGCTGTACGCGAGCCGGGAGAAGGTCGCCGAACGCGGGCCGGCGTCTATGGCGTCAGCCGCGATGGTGTTGTCGGTGTCGGGGTTCCACGGGGTGGGTGAATGGTTGCTCATGCTGGTATGAGCACTGCCGGCAGCAGAGTCTGACAAGTTTTTTCGTGGCAATTCGGATTCTTCCGAAAAAAAGTGTCCCCGGCGTCCGGGGGTCGCGCTCCTACCTATGACAGAGCCCGCACGGGGCGTCTGCAACACCGAACAAGGAGCGCGAAATGACCAACAACACCCCTGCCAAGCGGCAGTCTCTTGCGAAGCGGGCTGCCGCGGCAGCGCTGCTGTCCGGCAGCATGGCCCTGGCCGGCATGGGCCTGACGGCGGGCACCGCACAAGCCCAGCCGTCCATCCCTGCTCCGCAGACCTGGGGCCACGACTACTGCTCGTGGGCCTGGTGGGACTGGGAGCACTGCCACTACTACTGGCACTGGTACGACTGGGACTGGAAGCACTCCGACCACAAGAAGCACTGACTGGCCGTGATGGCACCCCGCCTGCGCGGATTCGAGACGCAGCCGGGTCCGGTGTTGAACCGGGTCCAGGCTGCTCTCGTTCTCCTCAATGAAGCCAACGCCGATGCTCGTTGATTCGGCAAACCATCTCGCCTTCGCCGGATTAGCATCAGTGCATACCGGCGATCGATCCGGTACGGGAGCCCGTCTCATGACCGCAGTGCCAGATTGGGACATTGTCAGCGACGCCGACTTGGTCGGCGCCGCGCTCTCCGGAGACCGCATGGCATTTGCCGGTATTTATGACCGCTATGCCGACCGGCTCCACGACTTCTGCGTCGGCATGGTCCGGGACCGCGATGCTGCCGCGGACTGCGTCCAGGACGTGTTCTGCACTGCCGCAACAGCTTTGGACAAGTTGCGGGAACCCGACAAGCTGCGCCCCTGGCTGTACGCGATTGCCAGGAACGAGGCGCTGCGCCGGATCCGGCAGCGGCGCCGCGAAGAACCGTCAGACGAACTGCCCGACGAGGCGTCCGGGGACGCCGGGCCCGACACGCTGGCAGCCCGCAACGAACTGGCCAAACTGGTCGCCGAAGCGGCCGGCGGGTTGTCCGACCGCGACCGCGCGGTGCTGGAGCTGGGCTACCGCCACGGACTGGAGGGGCCTGAACTTGCCGAGGCCCTCGGCGTCAGTACCGCCAGCGCCAAGAAGATCATGCAGCGGTTGCGCGACACCATGGAACGCTCGCTGGGCGCGCTGTTGGTCGCCCGACGCGGACAGAGTGGTAACAGCTGTGCGGAGTTGGGCGCGATCCTCGCCGGGTGGGACGGGACTTTCACCATCCTGATGCGCAAGCGGATCGCCCGTCACATCGAAAGTTGCCCGACGTGCGATCAGGACCGTCGCCGGATGGTCAACCCGGTCGCGCTGCTCGGCGGCACGCCGCTGTTCATCCCCGCGCCGACCTGGCTGCGCGACCGCACACTGAATCGGATTCAGCTGACCTCGGCGTCCGCCGATCTGGACAGCGCACCCACCGCGGCACAGAGTGCGCTGCCGGATGCGCCGACCGAGCAGTTCGCCGCGGCCGACGGGCTCGCCGCGGAACCGGCCACCAGGCAGCCGAATGGCCGCGTGATGCTGACGATGTCGCTGCTGATCGGCATTCCACTGATCATGCTGGCGCTGACCATCGCCTGGCGGTACGAAACCAACGCCCCGGTCGCCCCGAAAGGCGTCACCACCTCCGTCACCCCGCCACCGAGCACGACGCCGGAGAACCCGGTGACCACGACCGTCGCACCTCCGCCCAGCCCGACCGCCGTCGTCACCGCGCCTATCGAGCCGACGACGGTCCTTCCGCCACGGGCGGTCCCGCCGCCGCAGCAGTCGCCGGTGCCGCTGCCGCCGGCCGCGCCGGTCGTGACGCCGCCGCCGTCAACACGGCCGGTGCCACCGCCGCGACGTCCGCGGCCGCCCGTCGTCAGTGAAGAACCGTCGCCGCCGAGCAAACAGCCGCCCGTGATCACCGAGCCGTCGCCGTCGCCCACCCCGCCGCCGACGACGACGCACAAGCCGCCGCGCCCGCTGCCACCTGGCCCCGTGGGGCCGATCGAACCGGCACCGGTGACGACGACGCAGGGACCAATCATCTACTAGCCCGGCCGATGTCGAGCCGAGAAGCAAAGCCCGCCAAAAGTTGTCCCGTCGTGGGTGCCGCGCGACTCCTACCTGTGAGAGCCGCCCATCCGGGACCGCGAGAACGACACAGGAGCACGCCATGTCCACTGCCATGACCGCCACACTGCCGAACCTGGAGTACTCATCCGACCCGGCCAGTGGAAGCCTCCACGGGCTCCCGACGATGCCGTTCGCGGCGCTGGCCTGGTCGCTGGCCGAGTCGGGAGACGCCGAAGAACCTTTGGCGCCGAACCTGATTCCCGCCGCACCGCTCGCGTCGACGCGGTCACCGAAAAGCACACGGGGCGCGCTCGTCGCGGTGGTGTTCGGCGGGGTCACCGTCGCTGCCGCGCTCGGCGCGATCCTCCTCGGCGGCAGCGATGAGCCGTCGACTCCGCTGGCCGTCGTCGACCACACGCGGTCGACTCCGTACGTCGCGCCGGCCGCGGCCCCGATGGCGACCGCCAATCATGTGGCAGGTCCGGCACCGGCGCCGGTGGCCGGCGTGGTGAGCGCGCCCGTCGTCGTCCCGCCGAAGGCCGTCGTGCCGCCGCAGCCGGTTGCCGCGCCGCCCATCGCCGAGGCCCCGAAGCCGACGCAGCGCCGGCCGCACTGGGACTGGCTGCGCCGCATCTGGCAGCACCACGACCAGCAGGACGGTCAAGGCCAAAAGCGCTGAGCGCCAGGCTATCCGCGTAAGCCGAGCGGACCCGCCAGCGCCGTCAGCGTCGGCACCAGCTTGTCCCAGCCGCCCAGCACCTGGACGGTCACGTGATCGGCGCCGGCGTCGAGATGCTCGGTGAGCCGTGCGGCGATGGCATCGGGTGTTCCGTGCGCGACCACCGCGTCGATCAACGCGTCGCTGCCCGGCTTGGCGATGTCGTCTTCGGAGAAGCCGAGCCGGCGCCAATTGTTCAGGTAGTTACTGAGATTCAGGTAGAAGTCGACGGTCTGCCGGCCGATGGCCCGTGCCTCCGCGGTGGCCTCGGCCGATCCGTCGGTCAGCACGACCTTGTGCTCGGGTGCCAGGAACGCGTCCGGCCCGATGAGCTGGCGCGCTTCTGCCGTGTGCTCAGGGGTGGTGAGGTACGGGTGCGCACCGGCGCTGCGGTCGGCCGCCAGCCGCAACACCTTCGGGCCGAGGGCCGCGACCACCCGGCGCGCGACCGGAACGCCCGCGGCGTCCAGCTCGTCCAGGTACTCGACGAGGACGTCGTAGGGCTTGCGGTACTCCTTGGTGTGCTCGGGGTGGCCGATGCCGACGCCCAGCACGAACCGTCCCGGGTAGGCCGCCTCGATCCGGTGGTACGACTCGGCGACCTGCCCGGCCGGGGCCGTCCACACGTTGACGATGCCGGTGGCCACCTGCAATTTCTCCGTCGCGGCCAGGATCGGCTCGACGAACGCCAGGTCGCCGGCGGGGGAGCCGCCCGGCCACACCGCGCCGTACCCCAACTTCTCGATCTCGGCGGCCTGCTCGGGCGTAGGGGCGCCGAACGTCCACACCCCGACGCGGCCCAGATCCAGCTTGCTCATGCGCGATCCTTCCAGTTACCGCAGGCCCAGCGGGCCGGCGAGTTCGGTCAGTGCGGGTACCAGTTTCTCGGGCGACGTCAGCACCTGAACCGGTACGTGGTCGGCGCCGGCGTCGAGGTGCTGCTTGAGCCGGGCGGCGATCGCGTCGACGGTGCCGTACGCCACCACGGCATCGACGAGCTCGTCACTGCCAGGCTTGGCGACGTCAGAGTCATTGAATCCCAACCGCTTCCAGCTGTTGAGGTAATTGTTCAGATTGAGGTAAATCTCCAGGGCCTGGCGCCCGACCGCGCGCGCCTTGTCCGCGTCGGTCGTCAGGATCGCCTTGTGCTCGGGCGCCAGGAACGCGTCCGGCCCGATCAACTCACGCGCTTGGGCGGTGTGCTCCGGCGTGGTCAGGTAGGGGTGGGCGCCGGCGCTGCGCCGGGCCGAGAGCTTGAGCACCTGCGGGCCGAGTGCGGCCACGACGCGGTGCTCCTTCGGCACGCCGTACTCGTCGAGCTTGTCGAGGTATTCGGTGAGTGCGTCGAGCGGCTTCTTGTATTCGGCGATGGCCTCGCGGTGACCGACGCCGATGCCCAGCAGGAAGCGGCCCGGATAGGCGGAGTTGATGCGGTGGAACGACTCGGCCACCGGTCCCGCTGCCGCCGTCCAGATGTTGACGATGCCGGTCGCGACCTTCAGCCGCTCCGTCGCGCCGAGCAGTGGCTCGACCCAGTCCAATTCCGCGGGCGGGGATCCCCCGACCCAGATCGCGCCGTAGCCCAGCGCTTCGATTTCTGCTGCCTGTTGCGGCGTCGCGCCGCGCCCGAATACGCCGTAGCGCCCAAGGTCTGGTTTGGTCACCTTTGCGGCAACTATGGGGCGCGGGCGGCTATTCCGTTCGGCGCGCGGTGATTCGAACTATCCCGTTGTCCCAGCCAGAATTTCTTCTGGCGCGGGTGCGTGCACGGGCAGCGTGACGATGAACGTGGTGTCGCCCGGCTTGGATTCGACGTAGATGTTGCCGTGGTGCTTCTCGCAGATGATGCGCCACGCCAGATCGAGCCCCAGGCCGGTGCCCTCGCCGAACGGCTTGGTCGTGAAGAACGGGGTGAAGATGCGCTCGATGACGTCGGGCGGAATGCCCGGGCCGTTGTCGTTGATCTCGATCCGGACGGTGTCGTCGCCGGCGCGCTTGGTGCGGATCGTCAGCACTCCACAGCCCTTCATGGCCTGCAGTGCGTTGTCGATGATGTTCGTCCACACCTGGTTCAGATCTGCTGGGTAGCACTGCAATTCGGGCAGCGCCGGGTCGTACTCCTTGACGACCTTGACGCAGGTGGTGCCGTCCTTGCCGATGCGGTCACCGAACATCATCAGCGTGCTGCGCAGGAGGTCGTGCACGTTGGCGTTCTGATAGGGGGCCCGGTCCATCTGGGAGTACTGCTTGGCACCGGCCAGCAGCGTCGAAATCCGCTTGCTCGCTTCGGAAATCTCACACATCAGCAGCTCGGTGTCGATGGTGTACTTCAGCCAGCCCAGCGCGCCCTGCAACGTCGCGGACGAGTCGGCGCTCCCGATGGATGACGAAATGCCTTCCAGCCAAGCGACATCCAGGCCGGCGTCGACGAAGGTGGGGGCGTAGTCCCACGCGGACGCGATGTCGTGGTCCTCCAGCCATTCGCCGATCTGGTCTTCACGGTCGGACGCCTCGATGGCCGACAGTTCCTGGGTCCTGGCCTTGGCCACCTGCTCGGCGATGCCCTCCTGGATGCCGACCAGCACCCGCAGCGACTGCGGGCTGACCTGGCCGTCGGCCAGCATGGCGAGCTTGTGGCGCATCTTGCCGATCCGGTCGTGCAGGTCGGCGACGGCGCGGGCGGTCGCGGCAGCCGGGTTGTTGAGCTGGTGGGTCAGCCCCGCCGAGAGCTGGCCGAGCGCGAGGAGCTTCTCGCGCTGGCCGACGATCTGCCGCCCGCGGCGGCCGCCGACCTTGTGGCCCTCCAGCAGGTGCACCGCCATCGGGAATTCCTTGCGCATGAAGTCGGCGTAGGCGTTGGCGTCCAGGACGAAGAACCGCGACGGCTTGGTCACCCGCACCGACGCCTCGTAGACCGGCTGCTCGTCGGGGATGTACGCGGACCAGGCGCCGCAGTACACGCCGCGCATCGAGGTGCGGTTGGTCTCGATGTCGATGCCGCCCGACTTCATCGACATCACCAGCTCGCCGTCGAGCATGACGTAGAAGCAGGTGGCCGGTTCGCCTTCGGTGCAGACGGGGCCGGGCTCGAACGTCGCGATGTGACCGTTGGCGCACAGCGTGTCCAGCTGCTCGTCGGTCAACGCCTCGAAAAGGAACAGCGTTTTCAGTTCACTTCGCGCGCACGTTTCGCCCATACCGGTCTCCTCCTACGTCTCGGCCAGATACCGGTGCACCAGCATCACTGCCATCGAGCCTTCGCCAACCGCGGCTGCGACCCGTTTGGCCGATTCAGCGCGGACATCTCCTGCAACAAACACACCGGGCACACTTGTTTCCAAGTGGTGCGGCGGCCGGTCCAGGTTCCAGCCGCAGACGTCCTTGAGATCCGGGCCGGTGAGGATGAAGCCGTGGTCGTCGCGGGCGATGCCGGCGTTCTCCAGCCACTGGGTGCGCGGGGTGGCGCCGATGAAACAGCACAGGCGCGTCGACTCGACGTGCTCGCGCTCGCCGGTGGCGTTGTTGACCAGCCACAGCCCGGTCAGGTGCCCGTCCTCGCCGCAGGTGTCGACCACCTCGGTGCAGGTCCGGACGCTGATGTTCGGGGTGTTCTCGATCTGCTGGATCAGGTAGTAGGACATCGACGCCTCGAGCGACTTGCCGCGTACCAGCAGCGTCACCGACTTGGCCTGCTGCGACATGAACATCGCGGCCTGGCCGGCGGAGTTCGCGCCGCCGACGATGTAGACGTCCTCGCCCGCGCATTCGGAGGCCTGCGACACCGAGGCGCCGTAGAAGACGCCGTTGCCGACATAGCTGTTGCCGACGCTGTCGGGGTCCTCCCAGCACCCGGCGACCTGCAGATGCCGGTAGTCGACGCCGGTGGCCAGGATGACCGACCGCGCGGTGATACTCCGGCCGTCGTCGAAGGTCAGCGTCTTGCTGGCCAGCGACGAGACGTCCAGCCCGACGACCTCACGGGTGGTGATGACCTCGGCGGCGAAGCGCTCGGCCTGCCGCCGCGCCGAGGTCGTCAGCTCGGCGCCCGAGATGCCGGTCTCGAAGCCCAAATAGTTCTCGATGCGCGAGCTGCGGCCCGCCTGCCCGCCGGTGGTGGTGCGCTCGATCAGGACCGTGCGCAGCCCCTCGGACGCGCCGTACACCGCGGCCGCCAGGCCGGCCGGTCCGCCGCCGATGACGGCCAGGTCGTACATCTCCAACGACGGTGTGGTCGACAGGCCGAGCATTCCGGCCAGCTGCGCGTCCGTCGGCTGGACCAGCGTCTCGCCCTGCTCGGAGGTCACCACCGGCAGCTCCAGCCCGTCCAGGCCGGCGGCGGTCAGCAGCTGCTTGCCCTTGGGCTCGTCCGACGCGTACGCGCGGTAGTAGTGCTGGTTGCGGGCCAGGAACTGGCGGACCTCCCACGAGCGGGGATTCCACCGGTGGCCGATCACCTTGGTGTGGGGGACGGCGCGGTCGCCGACCTCATGCCAGGCCTCCAGCAGGCCGTCGATGATCGGGTACAGCTTCTCCTCGGGCGGGTCCCACGGCTTGAGCAGGTAGTGGTCCAGGTCGACCAGGTTGATGGCGTTGATCGCGGCGTGGGTGTCCGCGTACGCGGTCAGCAGCACGCGGCGGGCCAGCGGGAACACGTCCATGGCCAGTTCCAGGAAGTCGATGCCGTTCATCTCCGGCATCTGGTAGTCCGCGATGAACATCGCCACGGTGTCGCCCCGTAGCTGCAGCTCGTTGATCGCGACCAGCGCGTCCTGTCCAGATTCGGCGCGTACGATCCGATAGCGCTCACCGTAGTGTTTGCGCAGGTCGCGGGCGACGGCCCGGGACACTGCGGGATCATCGTCCACGGTGAGAATCACCGGATTGCGAGCCGGGGAAGCGGGTCCAGTCATCGCTGTTCATTATGCGCCCTGACTTGCGAAGACGATGCGCCTACCTGGCCTCTGCCGGGGTGCTCCGCGGATTTTGGTCCCTGGGGTCCGAGCGGGTATCGTGGACCAACGGTGCAGCTTCTGCGCCGGCTCTTTGCGTGCTCTGTTCTGAAGTTCCCCGGAATTTCCTGGCATTAAGTCCACGTTCTTGTAGCCGGGGTGGGCTCTGCGCCAAGCACGGGCGTATGAGATACGAAACCGAAGAACCAGAGGATTACCAAAGAGTATGGCCAAGAAAGACGGCGCCATCGAGGTCGAGGGTCGCGTGATCGAGCCCCTGCCCAATGCGATGTTCCGCATTGAGCTGGAGAACGGTCACAAGGTGCTCGCCCACATCAGCGGCAAGATGCGGCAGCACTACATCCGCATCCTGCCGGAGGACCGTGTCGTAGTGGAGCTCTCTCCGTACGACCTGTCCCGTGGCCGCATCGTGTACCGCTACAAGTAACTCGCCCGAGCACCATCAATTCAGAACCGAGAAAAGGATCGCTAAGTCGTGAAGGTGAACCCGAGCGTCAAGCCGATCTGCGACAAGTGCAGGGTGATCCGCCGCCACGGCCGGGTCATGGTGATCTGCTCTGACCCGCGGCACAAGCAGCGGCAGGGCTAAACACCAGCTCAAGCAGCACCCAAAACTGAATGCAGACCTCCCAGTACCACTGAGGGCAGACGGCCCTCAACCACGTCCGGCACGGAGGCCGGACCCCGACCAAGACGGGGAACGGACTGGGATCAGACCTCCGCAACGAAAAGGAACACTGCCTGATGGCACGCCTCATGGGCGTTGATCTCCCGCGCGACAAGCGCATGGAGATCGCGCTGACCTACATCTACGGCATCGGCCGTACCCGCAGCCAGGAAATCCTGGCCGCCACCGGCATCGACCGGGACCTGCGCACCAAGGACCTCACCGACGACCAGGTGACCCAGCTGCGCGACTACATCGAAGGCAACCTCAAGGTCGAGGGTGACCTGCGCCGCGAGGTGCAGGCCGACATCCGTCGCAAGATCGAGATCGGTTGCTACCAGGGCCTGCGCCACCGTCGTGGCCTGCCCGTGCGTGGCCAGCGCACCAAGACCAACGCGCGTACCCGCAAGGGTCCGAAGCGCACCATCGCCGGCAAGAAGAAGGCCAGGTAAGTAAATGGCACCCACCAAGAAAGCCGGCGCTGCTTCCAAGCGCGGCAAGCCCACTCGTCGCCGGGAAAAGAAGAACGTCCCGCACGGCGCCGCTCACATCAAGAGCACGTTCAACAACACCATCGTCTCGATCACCGATCCCCAGGGCAACGTCATCGCCTGGGCCTCGTCGGGTCACGTCGGCTTCAAGGGTTCGCGCAAGAGCACCCCGTTCGCCGCGCAGCTCGCCGCCGAGAACGCTGCCCGCAAGGCGCAGGAGCACGGTGTCAAGAAGGTCGACGTTTTCGTGAAGGGTCCGGGTTCGGGCCGCGAGACCGCGATCCGTTCGCTGCAGGCTGCCGGCCTCGAGGTCGGCGCGATTTCCGACGTCACGCCGCAGCCGCACAACGGCTGCCGTCCGCCCAAGCGGCGCCGGGTCTAGGGAGGATCTGAAAAATGGCTCGTTATACCGGACCCGCCACCCGCAAGTCGCGCCGTCTCGGCGTCGACCTCGTCGGTGACGATCAGTCGTTCGAAAAGCGCCCCTACCCGCCCGGCCAGCACGGCCGCGCGCGGATCAAGGAGAGCGAATACCGCACCCAGCTGCAGGAGAAGCAGAAGGCTCGCTTCACCTACGGCGTCATGGAGAAGCAGTTCCGCAAGTACTACGAGGAAGCCAACCGCAAGGCTGGCAAGACCGGTGAGAACCTGCTGCAGATCCTCGAAAGCCGTCTGGACAACGTCGTGTACCGCGCCGGTCTGGCCCGTACCCGCCGCATGGCCCGTCAGCTGGTCAGCCACGGTCACTTCACCGTCAACGGTGTCAAGGTGAACATCCCGAGCTACCGGGTGTCGCAGTACGACATCATCGACATCAAGCCGAAGTCGCTGAACACCCTGCCGTTCCAGATCGCCCGTGAGGTCGCCGGCGAGCGTCCGGTGCCGTCGTGGCTGCAGGTTGTCGGCGAGCGTCAGCGCATCCTCGTGCACCAGCTGCCCGAGCGCGCCCAGATCGTCGTGCCGCTCACCGAGCAGCTGATCGTCGAGTTCTACTCGAAGTAATTCGAGTCCTGGTGGCCCGCCCAATCCCGGGCGGGCACCAACCAACCGGCATCAAATAGCGGGTGCCGAGAAGGAGATAGAAAAATGCTGATCTCTCAGCGACCCACCCTGTCCGAGGACGTGCTGGCCGACAACCGGTCGCGGTTCACCATCGAGCCGCTGGAGCCGGGCTTCGGCTACACCCTGGGTAACTCGCTGCGGCGCACGCTGCTGTCGTCCATCCCGGGCGCGGCGGTCACCAGCATCCGCATCGACGGTGTCCTGCACGAGTTCACCACCGTCCCCGGGGTCAAGGAAGACGTCACCGACATCATCCTGAACCTCAAGGGCCTGGTCGTCTCCTCGGAAGAAGACGAGCCGGTCACCATGTACCTGCGCAAGCAGGGCCCGGGTGCCGTCACCGCCGGTGACATCGTGCCCCCGGCCGGCGTCACGGTCCACAACCCGGACATGCACATCGCCACCCTGAACGACAAGGGCAAGCTGGAGGTCGAGCTCGTCGTCGAGCGCGGCCGCGGTTACGTCCCGGCCGTGCAGAACAAGGCTTCGGGTGCCGAGATCGGCCGTATCCCGGTCGACTCGATCTACTCGCCGGTGCTGAAGGTCACCTACAAGGTGGAGGCCACCCGCGTCGAGCAGCGCACCGACTTCGACAAGCTGATCCTGGATGTCGAGACCAAGAACTCGATCGCCCCGCGTGACGCACTGGCTTCGGCCGGTAAGACGCTGGTCGAGCTGTTCGGTCTGGCCCGTGAGCTCAATGTCGAGGCCGAAGGCATCGAGATCGGCCCGTCGCCGGCCGAGGCAGACCACATCGCCTCGTTCGCGCTGCCGATCGACGACCTGGAGCTGACCGTGCGGTCGTACAACTGCCTCAAGCGCGAGGGTGTGCACACCGTCGGCGAGCTGGTCTCGCGTACCGAGTCGGACCTGCTGGACATCCGTAACTTCGGCCAGAAGTCCATCGACGAGGTCAAGATCAAGCTGCACCAGCTGGGTCTGTCGCTCAAGGACAGCCCCGCCACGTTCGACCCGTCGCAGGTCGCCGGCTACGACGTGGCCACCGGCACCTGGAACAGCGATGCCAGCTATGACCTGGACGCCGACCAGGACTACGCCGAAACCGAACAGCTCTAAAGAAGAGATTCCGTCCCGGCCCTACCTGATACGGGGGCCGGCCCCAATTAGGAGAAGTTGCAATGCCCAAACCCACTAAGGGTGCTCGCCTCGGCGGGTCGTCGTCACACCAGGCCGCGATCCTGGCCAACCTGGCCACCTCGCTGTTCGAGCACGGCCGCATCAAGACCACTGATGCCAAGGCCCGGGCGTTGCGTCCGTACGCCGAGAAGCTCATCACCCACGCCAAGAAGGGCGCGCTGCACAACCGGCGCGAGGTGATGAAGAAGATCCGCGACAAGGACGTGGTGCACACCCTGTTCGCCGAGATCGCACCGCATTTCGTGGACCGCGAGGGCGGCTACACCCGCATCATCAAGGTCGAGAACCGCAAGGGCGACAACGCCCCCATGGCCGTGATCGAGCTGGTTCGGGAGAAGACCGTCGTCTCCGAGGCCGACCGCGCCCGTCGTGCGGCCGCCGCTCAGGCGAAGGCTGCCGAGGCCGAGGCTCCCGCTGAGGAAGCCGCCGTCGAGGCTCCGGTTGCCGAGGTCGAAGCTGCCGACGAGGGCATCGCCGACGCTCAGACCGCTGAGGCCGAGGCTGAGGCGACCGAGGATGAGGCCAAGTCCTAATCACGCTGTGAACGACGTGCCCGCCATCGAATCCGATGGCGGGCACGTTCGTTTACGGCTGGATATCTCTTACGACGGCACCGAATTCGCCGGTTGGGCACCGCAGGTCGGGCAACGCACGGTTGCCGGTGTCATCGAAGAGACGTTGTCGACGGTGTTCCGTGAGCCGGTGCGCCTGGTCACCGCAGGGCGGACCGATACCGGCGTGCATGCCACCGGGCAGGTCGCGCATGTCGATGTGCCTTCTGCCGCACTGAGATTCGTCTATCCGCGCACACCCCGCCCCGGCGATCCGGAGTTCCTGCCGCTGGTGCGCCGGCTCGCGCGCTTCCTGCCTGCCGATGTGCGGGTCCGCCAGATCGTTCGGGCCGCACCGGGATTCGATGCCCGGTTCTCCGCGTTGCGGCGGCATTACGAGTACCGGTTGTCGTTGGCGCCGTACGGTGTCGAGCCGCAGCAGGCGCGCTTCATCACGCCGTGGTCGCGGCCTCTGGACCTGGAGGCGATGACGGCCGCATCGCGGGAGTTGTTGGGGCTGCAGGATTTTGCCGCGTTCTGCCGATTCCGGGAGGGTGCGACGACCATCCGGGATCTGCAGCGGCTCGACTGGCAGCGCTCGGGTGATCTGGTCACCGCCCACGTGACGGCCGATGCCTTCTGCTGGAACATGGTGCGGTCGCTGGTCGGCGCGCTGCTCGCCGTGGGGGAGGGCCGTCGCGAACCTGGTTGGATCGCAGGCCTTTTGGCGGCCGACAGTCGGTCGAGCGAGTACGCAGCCGCCCCGGCGCGGGGCCTGACCCTGGTGTCGGTGGATTACCCGCCCGACGATCAGCTGGCGTCGCGGATCGCCGTCACCCGGGATTTACGTACACTCGACTGAGCTCACGGGGCCGGCGGTGGGGGCGGGGCCAGGCGGGCGGCGACGAAGTCGGCGGCCTGATCGACCATGCCGGACCCGATGTAGCCGTCCTGCAGGTGGTTCTGCCAGTCGCCCTGCAGCTGGGTGATGGTTTGCGGAAGTCCGGCCATGCACACGGGATCGGCGCCGTTGCACTGGTCGATGGTGCGATCGAGATAGGCCGGGCCGATGTTGGAGCCACCCATGCGGTGGGTGACGTTGCCGAACAGTGCGACGGCCGCGATGTGGGTGTCCATGCCGGGCGGCAGCGGCCGGTTGAACCCGAATCCCTTGCCGTCGGAGGACAATGCCACGGCCGCCGAAGCGGCACCCAGCGAGTAACCGCCGATGATCAACCGGGTGTCGGGGCATCGTGCGGCCATGTCCTGAATGCGCGAGCTGATGTCGTTGGCGCCCTGGGCGATTTCGACGTTGGCGGGGTAGTTCACCGCGTAGACCCCGACGTTCAGCGGTGTCTTGGCGCGCAGCGCATCGACGAATGCGCCTCCCACCCGGCCGACGCCCGGTCGCTCGTTGCGGCCGCGCGCGAAGATCACCTCCGCCTGCGGGCACGGGTCCGCCGCTGCGACGCCGATGACAGCTGCAGGGGTTACGGCCGTCGCGGCCACCAGGCCGGTGGCAACCGACGCTGCCGCGCCGGCCAGGGCGACGGCAGACCGGACGGACGTCATGACGGAGCGGGGGGTCATGGCTGGAGTCTAGCGGCGCGTCACAGACGCGCAGCCACGAACTTCGCGGCCTGGGTCACCATGCCGGACTTGATGTAGCCCGGCGCGAGGTGATCCTGCCATTCGGAACGCCATTTGTAGGGGCTGCTCGGGTTGCAGACCGGGTCGTCGGAATGGCAGAGATCGATGGTCCGATTCTGATACGTCGGGCTCAGCGCGGTGATGGGCAGGGCCCAGTTGGCGCCATTTCCGAAGAGTGCGACGGCCGCGATGTGCTGATCGGCGCCGCGGGGCAGGGGGCTGTTGAAGGTGAAGGCCGAAATCGGTACCGCGATAACCAGATCGGTGGCGGCGGCGCCCAATGAGTAACCGCCGAGCACGATTTTGGTCGCAGGGCAGTTGCGGGCGAGCCATTGCACACGCCGGCTCATGTCATTGGCGCCAACGTCGACCTGGGTGTCCGCGGGGTAATTCACCGGGTACAGACCGATATTCGGGCCGCGGAGCTGACGCAGCGCGGTGACGAATGCGGCGCCGACCTGTCCGGGTCCGGGCGGTTCCATCCGGCCGCGCGCGAACACGACCTCCGCGGGTGCGCAGGTGGCAGCGGCGTTCGCCACGCCAATGTCCGTGAGCAACACGGACATTGGCGCGACGCCGACAGTCAGAGCGGTGATCAGCACACAGAGCGTCCGGCGGCCAATCACAAATCCGATGGTATCCCGACGAATTGACGGTCTCGTCGAGAAATGATGCCAGCCTTACAACAATCCGGCGACGAAGTTGGCCGCTTCGTTGGTCGGGCCGCCCGCATAGCTCTTGTGCGCGGGCACGCTCTGACCGTCGGTCTGGCAGATCGGATCGCCCGCGTTGCACAGGTCGATGACCTTGCCGCCCCACACCGGGCTTGCCGTCAACGGCAGGCCCAACTTGGCGGACGGGTTGCCGAACACCGCGATCCCCGCGACGTGGCCGGCGGCCTCCGGCGGCAGCGGGTTGTTGAAACCGATGCCCGGAACCGGGATGGCGCCGATGACGTCCATCACCGCGGCGCCCTGCGAGTAGCCGCCGAGCACCTGCCGGGTGTTCGGGCAGTTCTCGGCCATCCACTGGACGTGGGCGCTGGCGTCGTTGGCGCCGTCAGCGGCGGCAAGGAAGTCGTACGACGCCGGGTAGACGACGGCGTAGGCCCCGACCGAGCGGCCACCGACCTTGTTGCGCAACTGATTCACGAACGCCCCGCCGACCCGGCCCAGACCGGGGTCTTCGGACGTACCGCGGGCGAACGTCACCTCGATGTCGGGGCAGTTGGCTGCGGCGGCGGTGCCGACGGCACCCAGCGACGGCGGCGTCAGCACTGTGATGCCGGCCATGATTACGGTGGTTGCGGTGCCGGCGAAGGCCCGGCGCAGTGCACTGATGATCACACCGAATCCTAACCGTGAGTCCGGATGTGGTTCGGCGACAGGCGCTTAGCGGCCGGTCAGACGCGCGAGGCGATGAACTGCGCGGCCTGCCCGATGTACTCGGACGACTCATAGCGCGAGTGCGCGAACGGGTTTCGGCCACGCGAGCAGATCGGGTCGCCCCACAGACACAGGTCGACCGAGCGGTTCGAGAACAGGCCCATGGAGTCCAGCGGATGGCTGAATTTCGCTGACGGGTTGCCGAATACGGCGGCAGCCGCGACCCGGTTCGCGAGCTCTGCGGGCAGCGGCGGTGCCGAGCCGACATCGCCGATGCGGTCACCGAGCGGCGGAACGCCGGCCAGCATGTCGACGACCGCGGCGCCCTGCGAGTACCCACCGAGCACGATCTTGGTGCTGGGGCACTGCTGCGCCATCAAGGCGATGCGGTTCTGCGCGTCTGCCGCGCCGTCCTGTGCGGTGAGGAAGTCGTAGGACGCCGGGTACTCGACGGCGTAGCCGGTGACCGTGCGGCTGCCGACCAGGGGCTGGATGGCGTCGACCAGGACCGAGCCGACGCGGCCCATGCCGGGGTCGTCGTGCGTGCCGCGGGCGAAGATCACCTCGATGTTCGGGCAGGGGTCTGCCTGGGCGGGTGCCGACGGCAGCAGCGCGGTTCCGGAGATGACGGTGGCGGCGATTGCGGCCACTCGGACCGACATGCTGAGCAAGGTCACGCGGGCCATCTTCACATATGGGGCTCAACTACGGCCAATTGTTTGACCTGCTGGCAAACCCTCCGGGCTGTCGGGCCAGTCGTCGTGCCAGGTCGCTTCGCCGCGGTCGCCCTGGCGGGCAAGCGCCAGACCGGCCAGCACCACCGCGCCGCCCAGCAATTGGATTCCGGTGATGGCCTCACCCAGCAGTGCCCACGCCGCCAGCACGGCGAACATCACCTCGGACAGGCCGACCAGCGAGGCGAACCGGGGCTGCAGGCGGGCGATGCCCATGATGCCGAAGGTGTAGGCCAGCGCGGTCGGCACGATGGCCAGGGCGATGACGGGGACCAGCCAGGACGTCGTCAGGCCGGCCAGCGTGGTGGCGTGGCTGGTGAAGGCCAGCGGCATGACGCCCGAGACGCCCAGCAGTGCCACCGCCGCGGCGCCGACGATCAGGCCGCCGGTGGCCAGGGTGATGGAGTGCAGGCCGGTGCCGTCGGCGCTGGCCTTGTCGGACATGACGAAGTAGCAGGCGGCGCAGATGGCGGCGCCCATGCCCCAGGCGATGCCGGCGAGGCTGATCTGGGTTCCGGTGTGGCTGCCGGGTCCGACCAGGCCGAGCACCAGCGTGATGCCGGCGATGGCGATCGCGACGCCGGCGAGCGTGAGGGTGCTGGGGCGGCGCCGGGTCGTGGCCCATACCCAGCCGACCACCAGCAGGGGTGCGGCGTACTCGAGCAGCAGGGCCACGCCGACCGGCAAATAGGTGACGGCGTTGAAGTAGCACAGCTGGGCGCCCGCGATCGGGATGGCGCCGTAGGCGACGACGGTCCCTTTGTGGCTCAGGGCTTCGCGCACCCAGCCCCGGCGCAGGATGGTCGCGACGACGGCCATGATGAGCGCGCCGCCGGTCAGCCGGGCGACCACCGCGGCGGTGGGGCTCCAGCCGGCCTCGATCAGGGACTTGCCGAGCGCGCCGGCCATGCCGAAGGTGAACGCCGATGCGACGGCGAAGATCATGCCGGTCCGGAAGTGGCCGGCCGTGGTGCCGTTCGACGCAGTCACGGGCCACCTCCGATGATGTAATGAGTGAAGTTGGGATTGGTCATGACGCTACGGAGGGCGGGTGTAACGAGTCAAATGAATTTCAGTCATGACACGGAACTCACGCTGCGCGCCGCGTGCGTGTTGATCAACAGTGATCGGGTCGACGGTGACCAGCTGGCCGATCTGGCGGCTCTCGACGGGTATCTGAACGACTTCGGCTGGACGGGCCGGCGCGACCGCGACACCGCGGAGCTGGCCGCGGTGCAGGCGCTCCGCGAGCGCCTCGGTGAGTTGTGGGCCGTGGTTGGGGACGAGGAGGCGGTAGTCGACCGTGTCAACGCCCTGCTCCGCGACACCCGCGCCAACCCATGGCTGACGCGGCACCCCGAGATGCCGGAATGGCACCTGCACCTGGCGGCCGACCGGGACCCACTGGCCCAGCGGATGGGCGCCGAGATGGCGATGGCCCTCGCCGACCTGATCCGCGCCGGTGAACTGCGCCGGCTCAAGACGTGCGCGGCGTCGGACTGCACCGCGGTGCTGATCGACATGTCGCGCAACCGATCCCGCATCTTCTGCGACACCGGGAACTGCGGGAACCGGCAGCACGTCGCGGCGTACCGCGAACGTCGCGCCCGCGAGAACTGACCGTCGGCGCCCGACGCGCCCGGCGCCGGATACCGCAATGCATCGCGTGAGGAGCCCGCGTCTCCTACCGTGATGTCCGACAGCGGACGCAGCGTCTGCGCGACAGGACGTTCGAGCGGAAGGACGGGCCATTGGCCGAATTCGTGGCGGCCATCGACCAGGGCACCACCAGCACCCGGGCGATGATCTTCGATCACTCAGGTCGCGAGGTCGGACGCCACCAGCTCGAACACGAGCAGATCCTGCCGCGGGCCGGGTGGGTCGAGCACAATCCCGTCGAGATCTGGGAGCGCACCGGCTCGGTGCTGCAGACCGCGCTGAACAAGACCCGGCTGTCGGCGTCCGATCTCGTCGCGCTCGGCATCACCAACCAGCGTGAGACGACGATGGTGTGGAACAAGCGCACCGGGCGCCCGTACCACCACGCGATCGTCTGGCAGGACACCCGCACCGACCGCATCGCCTCCGCGCTGGACCGCGACGGCCACGGCGACGTCATCCGCCGCAAGGCCGGCCTGCCGCCGGCGACCTACTTCTCCGGCGGCAAGATCCAGTGGATCCTCGAGAACGTCGACGGCGTGCGCGAAGCCGCCGAACGTGGTGACGCGATCTTCGGCACCTGCGACACCTGGGTGCTGTGGAACCTGACCGGCGGCACCCGCGGCGGCGTGCACATCACCGACGTCACCAACGCCAGCCGCACCATGCTGATGAACCTCGAGACCCTCGACTGGGACGACGAACTGTTGTCGTTCTTCGGGATTCCGCGCCAGATGCTGCCGACCATCGCGTCGTCGTCGGTGTCGGAGCCCTACGGGCTGACGGCGGCCGACGGCCCGCTCGGTGCGCCGGTGCCCGTCACCGGCATCCTCGGCGACCAGCAGGCCGCCATGGTCGGGCAGGTGTGTCTGTCGGCGGGCGAGGCCAAGAACACCTATGGCACAGGCAATTTCTTGCTGCTCAACACCGGTGAGAAGATCGTGCGCTCCGAGCACGGGCTGCTGACGACGGTGTGCTATCGGTTCGGTGACGCGAAACCCGTTTACGCCCTTGAGGGTTCGATCGCCGTCACCGGATCGGCCGTGCAGTGGCTGCGGGACCAGTTGGGCATCATCGCGGGGGCCTCCGACAGTGAGACGCTCGCCCGCCAGGTCGAGGACAACGGCGGCGTCTACTTCGTGCCGGCGTTCTCGGGACTCTTTGCGCCGTACTGGCGTTCGGACGCGCGCGGCGCGATCGTCGGCCTGTCGCGGTTCAACACCAACGCCCACATCGCCCGGGCCACACTCGAAGCCATCTGCTACCAGAGCCGCGACGTCGTCGACGCCATGGCCGCGGACTCCGGCGTCCACCTCGAGGTACTCAAGGTCGACGGCGGCATCACCGCCAACGAACTGTGCATGCAGATCCAGGCCGACGTGCTGGGCGTCGAAGTGGTGAAACCCGTTGTCGCCGAGACCACTGCGCTCGGCGCGGCCTACGCCGCGGGGCTGGGGGTCGGCTTCTGGTCGAACCCCGACGAGCTGCGCGCCAACTGGCAGGAGCACAAGCGCTGGGCGCCGTCGTGGGACGACGGCCAGCGCTCCGCCGGGTACGCCGGCTGGCAGAAGGCCGTCGGCCGCACCCTCGACTGGGTCGACCTCTCCTAGGGATTTGTGCACGATTTTCCGCGGTTGGCGCGGAAAATCGTGCACAAATCCCTGGCGAGAATTGGTGTCGGGGCATGCGTCTGCCCGCGGTTAGGCTGCTAGCCGGGGGATGGACATGGCTCGGGGGCAGGGCGCGCAACTGGAGGCCAGCGGCCGGCGCTTTCAGACGCGGCGGCTGATCCACGCACTGGTGCGTGGCGACGCGGCGATGGTCGACGAACCCATTCGCGCGCAATCGATTTCGTACGCGGCGGGCTGGCTCGCCGCACTGCTGGCGGTGGCAGTATGCGCGGTGATCGCGATCGCCTCACCGGCGGGCCGGCTGGGGGACGCGCCGATCGTCATGGTCCGGGATACCGGCGCGCTGTACGTCCGGATCGGGTCGACGTGGCATCCCGCCCTGAATCTCGCGTCCGCGCGGCTCGTCGCCAACTCCGCAGCCAACCCGGTAGCGGTCGACGCCGAGGCGATCGCGGGCGCACCGCGCGGCCCGCTCGTCGGAATCCCGGGTGCACCAGCACAATTGGGCCGGCCGCTCGCGGCGACGTCGTGGCAGGTGTGTGACAACGGAACGACGGTAATGATCGCCGGTACGGACACGATCGGACCTGACGGTGCGCGGCCCATCTTGGCGACGGCGGCGGGTGAGCACCTGGCCGCCACGTATCTGCTGTACGGCGGCAAGCGCGCCGCGGTGGACCTGCGTGACCTCGCGGTGGTCCGGGCGCTGCGGCTCGACGGCGTGACGCCCCGGCCGGTGTCGCGATCATTTCTCGACCTGCTGCCCGAGCTGCCCGCGATCACCGCGCCGTCGATTCCGGGGCTCGGCAGGACGGGGCCGGGCGGCTTCGTTGTCGGGCAGGTGCTGCGGGTGAGCCGCGCCGACGCTCCCGAACATCACGTGGTCCTCGGCGGCGGTCTGCAGCGCGTCGGCGACGTGGCGGCCGATGTCATCCGGTTCACCCATGGAGTGGCCGACGGTGACCTTCGCACCGTGCCGCCGGCGGCCATCGCCGGCATTCCCGCTGTCCATGACCTTGCGGTGTCGACGTTTCCGGACCAGGCGAGCCCGCCACTGCCGAGCGAGGCCCCGGTCTGCGCACGGTGGCGGGCCGACGGCGATCGTGCGGATACCGTTGTCGTGCAAGGGAAACCGGATGCGGCCGCGGTGGCGCTGGCGCAGGAGGACGGCGACGGTCCGAACATCGATGCCGTGGCATTACCGCCGGGCCGGTATGCGTACGTGCACGCCACCGGGGTGACCGGTGGATCGGTGACCGGACCGCTGTACCTGGTGACGGACAGTGGCGTGCGGTACGGCATCCACGATGCCGAGACGGCGAAGTATCTCGGGGTGGAGGGTGCGCCGCTGCCCGCACCGTGGCCGCTGCTGGCCCGGTTGCCGGGCGGGCCCGAATTGAGTGTGGCGGCGGCCGAGGTGCTGCGCGACGGCCTGTCGCCGTAGCGACGCGGCAGGTTTGCCATGGTGGCCTCGGGGGCATTCCGGGTGCCATGACCGACGTGCCGACTTTCGGGGTGGAGGAGGAGTTTCTCCTCGTCGATCACCGTGACGGTGCGCCCCTACCGCGCAACCAGGCGGTCGCGGAATATGCGGCCGCGCGCGGTGTCGACCTACAGCTCGAGTTGACCAGGTGCCAGGTCGAGACCACCACCGCGGTGATGACCACTAGCGGCGATCTGCGTGCGGAACTGACCCGGCTGCGTCGCGTCGCCACCGAGTCGGCGGAAGCGCAGCGGGCGCGGCTGCTGGCCGTCGCGCTACCGCCGACGGTGCCGCACGCGTTCCCGGTGACAACCAAAGAGCGGTATGCCCGCATCGCCGATCGGTTCGGCATGATCGCTCATGAACAGGGCATCTGCGGGTGTCACGTGCACGTCGAGGTGCCCAGTCGGGCGGCGGCTGTCGACGTCAGTAACCGGCTTCGGCCCTATCTGCACCTGCTCCTCGCGCTGAGCGCGAACTCCGCGATCTACCGCAACACCGACAGCGGTTACGCCAGCTTCCGGGGCGTGCTGTGGACCCGCTGGCCGAGCGCCGGACCGCCACCATACTTCGACTCGGTCGAGGACTACGACGCCGTCACCAACACCCTGACGCGGGCCGGTGCGGTGCTCGACGACGGCATGCTCTATTGGGATGTGCGGCCGTCTGCCAATTTCCCGACCGTCGAGGTGCGCGTGGCCGATGTGCCGGCAACAGTGGCCGAGACCGTGTTACTGGCCACGCTCATCCGGGCCGCGGTGATGACGGCGCTGGACGCGAAGGAACGTGGGAAACCGATACCACGCCTTGCTGATTGGACGCTGCGCGCCGCGCCCTGGAAGGCGGCGCATGACGGGCTCGACGGCGAGGCGATCGACTTGGCGGGCGACTGCTCGATGGCGCCGGCCCGGGTTCTGCTCGCCGGATTCATCGAGAACCTCCGCCCGGCCCTCGAAGCGCTGGGTGACTATGACATGGCCCGCGACGAGTTGGCCCGCATCGCCGAGCAGGGCAACGGGGCCATGCGGCAGCGTCGGGCCTGGCGACGCCGCAAAGATGTCGGCGATGTCATGTCCGAATTGGCCACGGCGACAACGACGTTCGATCCGTTAGCCCCGTGACCGTCGACTGAGCTTCGCGGTGCGTGCGTCCCCGTCGTGCGGGACACCTATTGCCTTGGTGCGCTTGGCCTTCACCGTCAGCCAGACCGCTGAAATGAGAAAGTAGATCGCGCCCATCGCCGCGTATCCGGCAAGGGTCTTGACCGACTCGATGGTCGGCGTGTGAGCCTGGGTGATGAACAGGCCCCCGACAAGCGCCGACTGGCCGCCGCTGAGGACCATCGCCCACTGCGCGCCGACCTTCCAACGTCGAATGGCGGTGATGAGTTGCAGCAACCCGGCAAGGGTGGCCCACGCGCCGAAGACTGCGAGTACCCACGTCGTACCTGCGAACAGGGCGTAGGCAGCCACGACGGTGACGATCAGACTGACCGCAACGTTGATCAACTGGCTCCGGTTTTGCGTCGGTCCACCGCTTCGCGCGGCATCCCAGAAATTCGCGGCGGCGTCCCACAGCGGATAGAGGATGAGCCACCCCGAGGCCAGCGGAAGGCTGTGCTGCGCGAGCGTCAGCGCGCCGGCAACCCACGCGAACGAGGCGGCTGCGCGAACGAAGTAATAGGTCCTCAACCACTGCTCGCGGTTGGGCTCCGACAGGCTTGCTTGCTGAATCGACATGATTGTGTCCTCTCGATGGGTGCGGACGAGCATCCCGACACCGGGGGCAATCCACCAATGGGGCGGATGCCGTTGACGGGGACTGGACAAACTGTGCCGCAACGGATTTGGTGCGGGCATCTTGGGATTCAGATTATCCGCGGTGGAGCGTTGGGGATGGATAGCTGCGACGAATCGGCTTCGGCGGGGTGCGGCGCGTTGCTTGCCGGCGGCTGATGGCGCTTCGGCGGCCTGTTCGTTGCCGGCAATGCCGCCGTGGTCACGAAGTTGCCGCCGGTGCGGAGCCCGAAGCGTCGAGTCGGTTGACCAGAGGGGTTGTGACGGTAGCGAACAGCTTGGCATCGCCGTAGGCGCGGGCGGACAGCATCGCGCCGTGCACCGTGGCCATGAACATCTCCGCGTCGACGCGGGGACTTGTCTCGATTCGAATCAGTTTCTGCTCGGCGCCGCGTTCGAGAACCGACGTCAGCCACGCCGACAGTGCGCGAAAGTGAGCGGCCACCTCGTTGGCGACTTGTTCTGGGAGGGAAGGAAGTTCGGCGGCCAGAAGGGCGCAGACACAAAACGGATGCGTCGCGTCGGCGATGCAGGTACGCCAGTAATCGACATAGCTGCGGAGCCTGCCGACGGGATCGTCGACGTGGCGTTCTATCTCGGCCAGTCCGGAGAGGGCCTCCTGTCGGTAACGGCTCACCACTGCGCAGACCAGATCGGCCTTGGTGGCGAAGTGGTGGTGAATGCTCGGCTTGCGGATGCCGATTTCGTTCGCGATATCGGCGTAGCTGAATCCGTTGTATCCCCCAGCGATGATGAAACGTCTTGCATGAGCAAGGATTTCGTCTGCCGTCGATGGAGATTGTGCCACGATTCGCAGCCTACCTTCTAGTAGGTAGGCAGTCAAACTTGAAGCGGATGACGGTGGTGGATTGCCCTAACCGGCGCCGCCGCTGCCCCGAAAATCTGTTGGCTTCGCCATTGCGCGTGTGGATGCTGTGTCGAGTGGAAGCACTCGCTCATTGGCCGTCGTTGAACGATCAGGTCGCGCTGGCCAACGAACTGTACAGCTCACCCGTAGGCGAACAGAAGGTCGCCGACTGGCTCGCTGAGCAGGTCCGCCTGGTCCACGATGTCGACTTCGCCCAGGACTTCGCCGCACATGTCCAGCTACCGGGCATCGGGCCACTGGAGTACGCCCACCGCCACGTTCGCACCACTCTCGGCGAGCTGCTCGGCGGGATCCGGTTCTACTCACGCAACATCGCCCGCCCGTTCGTCGACGTCCTCGCCCACAGCTTCGACGACCTCGACGCCCTCGCCGACTGCGTACTGGGCGAATGGTCAGTCTTCAGCCCACGCTACCTGCGCCTACGTACCGCGCCCGGGCTCCTCACCGGTAGACCAGGGGTCATCCTCGACGAGACGATTCACCTCGCCCGATACCGGGACATGCCCCCTGCCGACGGCCGCGTCGTCCTCGACCGTTTCGAGGATCCCGAGGACGCCATCGCGCTCGTCGAAGCTCGCTATGCCGCTGTGGCCGCCACGGACCCGACTCTGGCCAACAACCTGTCCATCGCAACACCAGATGAGCTGCGGTACTGGCACCGTAGCGATCAGCTCCGCGCCGTGCGCCGTCAGGACACAACGATCGGTGTCCTCGCCGTCGCGCCCGGCGCGATCGGGTGGATCACTGGTGAGGAAATCAACGAGGAAGTCATCAGCGATGCTCACGCAGGCCACCGGTACGCGGCCTCAGCGCAAAGCGCCTGGGCTCACTGCGTTGCCACGGATACCGACCAGCTGCTGATCGGCACCATCGACCGCCATAACCACGCCTCACGTGCGACCGCTCGACGGGCCGGCCGACCGAGGGCCCTCGACGACGTCTTCATAGCGATTGCAAAGTGACAGAATTTTGAGAATTCCTATCCTTCTGATCGAGCGGCCCGCCGGGCCAGCGCACGCCGAGTATCGCCGACCCGATCGAAAGCGGCGATGATGTCGTAGTCCACGATTCGTGGCGTTCGCCTTCGCGTTTCAGACGGCCACCTCGTTGAGCTTGCCGGTCGCCACGTCGAAGATGAAGCCCCGCAACGATTCGTGTTTGGTCACGAACGGGTTGGCCTCGATGCGGCGCAGCGACTGGCGCACGTCCTGAGCGATGTCAGAAAAGGCTTCGGCGGCCCATGCGGGTTTCAGGCCGGTTTCGTCCTGTATGGCCTTCTTGAAGTCGTCATCGGTGAAAGTCAGCATGCCGCAGTCCGTGTGATGAATCAGGATGATCTCTCTGGTGCCCAGTAGCCGTTGGCTGATCGCCAGGGAACGGATTTCGTCGTCGGTGATGACGCCGCCAGCGTTGCGGATGACGTGCGCCTCACCCTCTCTGACTCCCAGGATGCGGTACACGTCCAGTCGGGCGTCCATGCAGGCGACGACCGCGACGTGCTTGCTCGGGGGTAGAGGCAGCGGGCCGGTGAAGGACTCGGCGTATGCCTGATTGTTGGCGAGGTATTCGTCGGTGACGGTCACGCGCAGATTCTCCTGTTCGCGTTGCTGACGGCTTGCCTTCGCAGTTGAGCGTATTGACAGTCCCGACGGGGTGGGAGGGTGGAAATCAGTCTGATCCTGACGATTAGGACTCTTGGGGTCCGCGCCATTTGCGGACGGTGCCCCTTCTCGCTGGACGGCGGGAAGGCGTGTCCTGGACGCGAGACCGGCACAACTTTTAGTTGCATCGCCTAGGATTTCGGAGTGCCCGATATGGATCGCCGTAGCGTCATGATGATGGCCGGGCTGGGCGTGGCTGCGGCCGTGCTGCCCCCGGCCAAGGCCGGAGCCCAGCCGAACGCGGTGTCACCGGGCCCTGGATTCGCCCCGGCCGCACCAGCAGGCTCGGCCGGCGCGCCGGTGATGCTGTTCCAGGACGAATTCAACGGCCCCGCGGGCGCGCCGCCAGATCCGGCGTGGTGGTTCATCGTGCCTGAGCGTGAGGTCATCCGGAGTCCTGTCGAGTGGGATCAGCCGTACAACATGGGTCGATACGTGACCGACCAGGAGCACGTGTTCCAGGACGGCAAGGGCAACTTGGTCATCCGAGCGACCCGAGGCCCCGGTGCGAACATTCAGGAGCGTTACGCCAGCGCCAAGATCGTCGGTAACTGGCGCGGTGGCATCGGCACCACGTGGGAGGCCCGGGTCAAGCTGAATTGCCTGACCGACGGTGCCTGGCCGGCTTTCTGGCTGCTCAACGACGATCCGGCTCGCGGCGGCGAGGTCGATCTGGTGGAGTGGTACGGCAACCGGGATTGGCCATCGGGGACCACCGTGCACGCCCGGTTGGACGGGACGTCGTTCGCCACCGACCCGCACCCGTTCGACAGCGGCTGGCATACGTATCGAATGACCTGGCAGCCCAGCGGAATGTACTTCTGGAAGGACTACGCGCCGGGTATGGAGCCGTTCTGGTCGGTGCCGGCCAATTCGCTGGACGACTGGCCGTTCAACGATCCGGGTTACACCCTGGTCCCGGTGTTCAACCTCGCGGTGGGTGGCTCGGGTGGGCGCGAACCAGGTGGCGGCCAATACCCGGCCGAGATGCTGATCGACTGGATTCGCGTCTTCTGATCAATCGGCCGGCAACGGTCGGCGCCCGCCGTGGCTGGCTCGGTTCTGCAACGTGTCACAGCTGGCCGCGGTACACCTATCGCCGGCTTCTCGGGAGGCTTGGGCCAGCATCGCGCATTTCGAACTACCAGCGCAGCATCGGCATGGGGTGCAGCGGGTGCTTCAGAGTCCAGCTTGCGGCGGTCCGAACGAGCAGTGCCTGAAAGCCGAGATACGGGAATGCTTGCACGACTTGGGCGATGTCGGTGCGGGGCACTCCGCTGCGGATGAGTCCGCGTGATACGTCGATGCGATCCGCGACGCGAAAAGTCTCGGTCCACCGGTCCTCGCAGGGACGCAGCTTGTGATGCCACTCGACCATCTGTCGGGCGCGCTCGACGTTGTCGACGCCGTAGGCAGATGCCAACTCATCGACGTACTGAAGTGACGGTTCGATGTAGTCCCAGCCGGTGGTCCAGACGCCGATGTCGTGCAGGGCCCACGCCAGTGCGACATCGTCGGGAATCACGTTCAACTGCAACAGTATTCGCTGGTAGTTGAGGCAGCGGTAGACGTGGTTGCGGTACCGCTGCGCGTCGGGTCCCAGGAACTCGTGAAAGCGGGCCAGCACGTCGTCGGTGACGGCGTGCGCGTCGATCAGTTGGGTCATTGGTGGTCTCATCGGGTCGTGGCGAGCGTCCTACATTCGATGCTCTTTGCGAACAGGGGTGTCTCGACGGTGTTGTGCCGGGCGATCGATACCTGACTTCCGGTAGCGGCCTGATCGGCTGTGATGCCGTGGTGCTGGAGAAACTCAAGATACTCGGTGGTGGGCAGGATGAGGACCCTGTTGGTCAGGGTGAGTTCCCGCGTGACCGTCGGCGCCCGGTCACGGCGACGGCTGCCACCGCGATGCAGATGGCGGTGCCGAGGAAGGCGATGCGCCGCGATGGTCGGTGGTCGGGACCGGGCGCGTGCGTTGTCTGCGCGGTCGACAGCCGCGCGGGGGCGGGTGTCGGGACACCGCTGCTCACCGCGGCCAGTGGGTCGACGACGCCGCGTCCCACCTGGGGATTCCAACCATCGGCCGGGTGGCGTGCGGTGTCTTCGATGCGGGCCATCACCTGGCGGGCGGACAATTGCGGCAGTCGCGAACGCACCAGTGCGACAACACCACTGACGACGGGTGCGGCGTAGCTGCTGCCCGACAGCGGGCGCCCGTCGGGCCGGCTGTCGACCAGTCCGTCGCCCTGCGCGCTCAGTGACACCACCGACTCGCCGGGCGCGGCGACGTCGACCCAGGGTCCGGCCAGGCTGAATGGCGACGGCGTCCCGTTCGGGCTGACCGATCCGACGGTGAGCACGTAGTCGTCGTACCAGCCCGGGCTGACGACGGTGTGCACCGTGTCCCAGTCCGGCGTGCCCGGCCGTTTGGGATCGGACAGCGGGTTCTGCCCCGCGCAGTCACCGCTGGCGTTGCCCGCCGCCGCGACGACCACGACATTGCGGACATCGACCGCATAGGCCAGGGCGGCGCCCAACGACCGGTCGTCGAGCGGGTCCGCGGCGGGCATGCAGGCGACCGACGAGATGTTGATGACAGTGGCGCCCGCGTCGGCGGCCGAGCGCACCGCACGGGCGAGCGTCTCGACATCACCCACCCCTGATATCTCATGATCGTCGGTCAGCCGGAACTTGTTGCTGGACTGTCGAATCGCCAGGATCGTGGCGTCGGGTGCCGCACCGCTGAAGGTCCCGTTGTCCGGGGCAACGGCGCCGATCAGTCCGGCGATCGCCGTACCGTGGCCGTCGCAGTCCTGCGTACCGTCCCCGGACGAGACGTAGTCACCGCCGGCGACCAGGCGGGGGAGCAGTCGGTGCCGGGCCACGCCGGTGTCGATCACTGCCACCAGCTGTCCGCTGCCGCGGGAAAGCGGCCACACCGCAGCAAGATTGAGCATGTCGGGTTGGTCTGCGGGACGGGCATCAGCCGGCTTCGCCGTCGCACACCGGTCCGATTGTTCGGTCCTACCGGGCGGCGCCGGGGCCGCGGGTCCGGGAAGTTGGCTGTGATCAACCGGTTTCGGCGCGATGGCATGTGCGCACGGAGCGGCCGACGCGATGGTGATCGTCAAGGCGACAGCGATGACCCGTCGCAGGGCGCTCACAGGCCACGCGCCAGGCGGAAAACATCTGCGGTCCAGAGTGCGCATGCCGGCACGGCGACCAGTGCCACGTATTCGAGATGTACAAAGCCTCGGCCCACCGTGGCACTCACCCGTCCGATCCGCTGAGCGCCCAGCACCACCGCGATGACGCCGCCGCCGAGCCAGGCGGCCCAGCCGGGGAATGCCATCGCGGTGACGACCAAAGCCGCAGTGGTACAGACCATTCCCGCGACCATGACCGCCCACCGCCGTGCCGGATGCCGATAGGACGGTGCCCGCAGCGCAATCGCGGCCGTCGCCACCCAGATGAACACCACCGTCGAGGTCCGGGACTCATGGACGGCGCCCATTGCAACCACGACGGCGCCGGCCGCCGCGGCAGCGGCCGCGCCCACGACCATCGCCGTGAGCACCCGCTGCGCCAGCTCGATCCGTTGCGGATCGCCGTCGGTGACCGTCGCCGAGCGCGGCGTGAGTCCCGCGACGGTGACAGCGCACCGCGGCGCGGCCGACAGCACCACAAATGCCGCCACGGTGGTGGCCACCCCGGTACTGGCCAGCGCCACCGACCACGTGCTCGCCGCAACGGTCGCCACCATTGTCGGCATCGTAAAGGCCACGGCCGCAACGGATACGGGAAACACACCGATCCGTAGCAGAACGAGGGCCACCGCGAACGCCGTCGCCGATCCGAGCAGGACGTTGGGCGCCGCCGGGCCACCCGGTACGGCCGAGAAACCCGCCGCGAAAGCGAGCACGACGGCGGCGGCCGGCCACGCCGCCCGGCCGGACCGCCATGACATCGCCACTGCAGCCAGCGCACCACCGCAACCGACAGTGGCTGCCGTGAAGTGGTCGCCGCGCGCAGCAGACCAGAGCAGCAGCACGGACGCGGCGGTCACCGCCCACAGACAGAGCACGGGCCCGACCAGATGGCCGGTGGCATCGCGAGGCGCCTGGTCGGCGGCCATGGTCGCCGTGTGCCTCCGGAGCGTGCCGAACTCCGGCACCGTGCTTCGCCGCAGCTCCAGGATGTCACCGTCGCGAACTCCGTTTTGCCGCAACGATAATGACCCGTCGATCGGATCCCCGGCAGCCCGGCTCAGGTGCCAACTCACGCCTTCCGGCGCGCGCGCATGTGCCAGCGCCACGATGTCAGGGAGCAACGCGTCCACCGCGGCGCCCGCAGGCAGCACCAGATCGGTGGTGTCGCTGGTGCGTTCACTGTCGGTCCGTACGGATAGCCGACACACTGCTTCAGACATCGCGCCCCCCGGATCGACATGCCGATCTCACCGTAACCGCGAATCGGGTCCCTACCCGACACGAAAATCGATGGAACCGAACGGTGTCGGGGTACGTCTGATAGTTCGATGGAATTCACCAGAGTCGCACGATCTCCCGTAGTCCCAGTGGATGCGGAAGACATCGAGGTCCGGACACCACCACAGGTGCCGCGATTGTCGTCGGGCAACGTCGTCACCCGAGTCGCACCCGTGCTCATGCTGTTGGCGATGGCCGGCATGATGGTGTTCTACTTCCGTTCGGGTTCGGCCACCGGCCGGAATCCGATGTTCCTACTGTTTCCGGCGATGATGGTGCTGTCGCTGGTCGGCAGCACTGTCCTCGGGTCGCGCGGTGCGCGCCGGGCAGGTGAGATCGACGCAGATCGGCGTGAGTACCTGGTGTATCTCGACGCGATCGGTGAGTGCGCGGAGCGAACCGCAGCCGAGCAGCATCGGGTACTACATCAGAACCACCCGCCGCCTGACACGCTGTGGACGCTCGCCGGCTCCGAACGGATGTGGCAACGCCGTTGGAACGACGACGATTTCACCGAAATCCGCGTCGGGATCGGGGAACGCCCACTCAACACCAGACTCGTTCCGGTACCCGCCACCGGCGACGGGACGACGGATCCGCTGACCGCCTCGGCACTCGATCGGCTGCTACGAACCGCCGCGACCGTGCCCGATGTCCCGGTGACGGTCGTCGTCAATCGGCTGCGGCGGATCGACGTCGGCGGCGATGATCCACGGGGACAGGCGCGCGCCATGGCGTGCCAGCTGGCTATGTGGCATGGACCCGACCAGCTGAAGATCGCCGCGGTCGCCGGATCGGCCGAGTGGGACTGGCTGAAATGGCTACCGCACCACTATCGCTCGGGCGTGCTCAGCGGGCAGCCGCTGCGGTTTACGGACCTCGGTGCCGTCACTGCCATCGCCGGGTGTCATCTGGTGGTGCTGGTCGACAGTCCGGCGGCCGCCGTCTTCGTGGACACCGACGCGGTGACACTGCTGGTGCTCGGCGCGCCGGGTACGGCGTCGACGCTTCCGCCCTGCTCGACCGCCGACGTGCTCACGGCCGCACAAGCAGAGACCTGCGGACGACGTGTGGCGCGCTACCGCCTGGCCGTCGGTGCGGACAACGCACGCCGACACCATGATCGGACGACGTTCGTCGGCGTGGACGTGGCGGGGGACGGGTGGCCGATTCGTCCGGCCCGGCATCGGCTGCGGGTGCCGATCGGTACCGACGACACCGGTGCGACGGTCGAGCTCGACCTCAAGGAACCGGCCGAGCACGGCATGGGTCCGCACGGCTTGTGCATCGGCGCAACAGGTTCCGGCAAATCCGAGTTCCTGCGCACCCTGACCCTGGGTCTGATCAGCACCCACTCGCCGGACGAGCTCAATCTGATCCTCGTCGACTTCAAAGGCGGTGCAACGTTTCTCGGCTTCGAACAGGCCAACCACGTCGCGGCCGTCATCACCAACTTGGCGCAGGAAGCACATCTGGTCGCCCGGATGCACGACGCCCTCGCCGGCGAGCTGACACGGCGCCAAGGACTGTTGCGGGCGGCCGGGAACCTGTCCGGAATCGGCGACCACCGGCGGGCACGCGCGGCGGGCGCCGACCTGCCACCGCTGCCTGCCCTGTTCATCGTGGTCGATGAGTTCTCCGAATTGCTCAGCCAGCATCCGGATTTCGCGGAGCTGTTCGTCGCCATCGGCCGCCTCGGTCGATCACTGGGCGTTCATCTCCTGCTGGCCAGCCAGCGTCTCGACGAGGGTCGCCTGCGCGGACTGGACACCCACCTCTCGTACCGGGTCTGCCTCAAGACGTTCTCGGCGGCGGAGTCGCGGGCCGTCATCGGGGTCACCGACGCACACGAGCTGCCCGGAACGCCGGGTGCGGGGTTGCTGCGCACCGCAGACGGAAAGCTGGTGCGATTTCACACTGCATTCGTCTCGGGGCCGGTCCCACAGAGCCACGACGAACGCCCGGTTCCGCGCCTGTTCACCGTCGAGGCCCCGGTGGTCACGCCTGACCCGCCGGCCGGGCCGACGCTGATGGACACGACCTTGCGCCGGCTGACCGGTCGCGGTGCGCGCGCTCATCCGGTCTGGCTGCCGCCCCTCACGAATTCGCCCGCGTTGTCCGAGCTGCTGGCGGCCGGCAGCGAAGGCGGTCCGCTGCGGGTCCCGATCGGATTAGTGGACAACCCGTTTCAGCAGCGCCGCGAGCCGCTCGTTGCCGACCTCAGTGGGTCCGGCGGGCACGTGGCCATCGTGGGCGGCCCGCGCTCGGGGAAATCCGTTGCGCTGCAGACGTTGCTACTGGGCCTCGCTGTGACCGCGCCTGCCGACGGCCTCAGCGTCTACGGCCTCGATCTGGGCGACGGTGCGCTGACGGCGTTGCGACAGCACCCGCACGTCGGCACCGTCGCCGGCCGGAACGAACCAGAATTGTTGCGGCGCATCGTGTCCCAGCTGTTATCGGTGTGCCGCCGGCGCCAGGACTTTCGGCAGCAGCACGGGCCCGAGGCCCGTTTTCCGGACAATTACGGTGAGGTCGTCCTGGCGGTCGACGGCTGGGCCACGCTGCGTCGCGAATTCGACGCACTGGAGGACCCCATCACCGCGCTGTCGGCGCAAGGCCTGTCGGTCGGGGTCCACGTGGTCCTGACCGCGAATCGGTGGGCGGAACTGCGGCCGATGCTGAAAGACCACCTGGGCACCCGGATCGAATTGCGGCTGGGTGATCCGGCAGAGTCCGAGATGGACCGCCGCCGTGCCCATCTGCTGGCCACCTGTCCTCCTGGCCGGGGCCTCACCAAAGACGGTAAGGAGTTCGTGGTCGCGCGGCCGCAGCTCGACGTGACGCTCACCGATCAAGAGCCCGCGCCCCAGATCGAATTGTTGCCGCAGCGCGTCGATTACGCCGAGCTACCGGCCACCACGGAACGACCGCCGCGGTACGTCATCGGCGTCTCTGAAGAGGACCTGCAACCGTTCGCGCTGGACATGGGCGCCGATCCGTACCTGATCCTGTTGGGCGACACGGGCTGTGGCAAGACGTCGGCGCTGCGGACGCTGTGCCGCGCGATCACCGGACAGACCGATCCCGCTCGGGCGCAGCTGCTGATCGTCGACTACCGGCGGTCACTGTTGGGGGTGGTGGAACCGCCGTACCTGTGCGGCTACGCGATGTCGGCCGTGACGACCGCTGCCGAACTCGCCGCTGCGCTGACCCTGCTCACCGCGAGGCTGCCGGGACCCGGTGTCACGCAGCAGCAGTTGCGCGACCGCTCCTGGTGGTCCGGTCCCGAAATCCAGGTCGTGGTCGACGATTACGACCTGGTCGTGGGTGCCGCGGGGAATCCGCTGAACCCTTTGCTCGACCTGCTGCCGCACGCCTCGGACATCGGGCTCCACGTCGTGGTCGCCCGCCGCTCCGGCGGTGCCGCACGCGCCATGTTCGACCCGCTCCTGTCGCGCATGCGCGACCTGGGCGCGACGGGCATCATCATGAGCACCAGCCCGGATGAAGGGCCGCTGCTCGGCGCCGCGCGGCCGATGACGCTGCCTCCTGGCCGGGCCGTCGTCGTGCGCCGTGGCCAAACCGATCAGCTGGTCCAGATCGGCTGGACCGAACCACCGTGACAGTCGTGGTGGTGGGCCCGACGACCATCATCGGGCCGGCGGATATCGACGCTGACCTGGTCGCGTCGGCCCTGGAGTGCATCGACGAGCCGCTGGGTGTGCTCGATGCCACAGTCGTTCCCGCCGAACGCATCTGGCGCGATGCCATGACCGCGGCGACAGGTACCGCATCGGCCATCACGGTGGTGTGCCCGACCTGGTGGTCGCCGTCGCGGATCGAGCGGGTTCGGGCCGCGGTCCCCAGCCGCGTTTCCCACGTTGTCATGGCGCGGAGAACCGACGCACTCCGGGCGGCCGGCGGTGAACCCGATTGCGCGGTCGTCGAACTGGGGGAGGAGCTCGTGACGATCTCCCGTCCGGGATCGGCCGCGTCGGTCGTACGACGCACCGACAGCGCCACCGTAGAGGCCGTCATCGCGCGCACCACGTGGGACACCCGGGTGGTGATCGATGCGCCCATCGGCGTCCCCGATGGCGCACCCCTGGCCGCCGAAATCCAAGCGCTGCTGCAGGATCAGGGTGTCCCGGCCGAGATTCTCAGCTGCGACGACCTGCGCACAGACGCCGACACGCACCCGCCACCGACCACGGCCCGACCACGTCTGGCGCGGGCACACATCGCGATCGGCTTCGCGGCGGCCGTCGCCGTCCTCGGTGCCGGGGGACTGGGCCTGTCCACCCGTGACGGCCCGGCGCCTGCGGTCGCCGCTGCCACCGACCCGGAATTTTCCTGGCTCGTGGAGGGCCGGGTGGCGGTACAGGTCCCGGCGCGCTGGACGGTTGATCGGGCGGTTGCCGGCGCGGGTTCGGCTCGGCTGCAGATCATTTCGCCCGATGACCGCGGGCAGATCATCCACCTCACCCAGTCGGTGGTGCCCCAGGAGCAGACGCTCGAGGTGGCGGCGCGGGCGCTGCGGGAGGCGTCGGCGAAGCTGCCCAGAGGGATCATCCTGGATTTCCAGGAGGCCGCGGTTAGTGCCGGACGCGCGGCCGTGCGGTATCGCGAGGTGCGCGGCGCGCGGACCGTCGACTGGTCGGTGCTGCTTGACGGCCCGGTCCGGATCGCCGTGGGGTGCCAGGGCGCAGCCGTCCAAGCGGCCTGCGACACCGCGATCCGCTCCGCGCGCCGGACCGATTGAAAAAACCTGGGCGGCAATGGAACCGAACGCCGTCGGCAAACGTCTGAACAATCAAACCAATGGAGAGGAAATCATGACAGCTCCGGAAAGTGGCGCTCTGACTACCGATTTCGATCTGATGACGGGCATCGCCGGCAAGGTCGAGGTCCGCAACGAGGAGATTCGGGCCATGCTCGGCAATTTCATCGGTCAGATGACCGCCATCCCGCCGACGGTATGGGGCGGCGCCGCGGCGACCAGATTCCAGGACGTGGTGAGCCGGTGGAACGGCGAATCGATGAAACTGCATGCGTCACTGCAACGTATCGCCGAGACCATCCGGGCCAACGCGGCGGTGCTGAGCCAGGCCGCTGACGACCATGCCCAGCGCATCGGCGCCACCGGCCACGCGATCTGACGGGACAACGCACATGCAACCGGCACTGTCGTACCACTTCGGCGAGATCGAGTTCACCGTCCGCCAACAAATCCATGCCACCTCGGCACGGATGAACACGTCGCTGGAAGAGCTCCGGCACCTGGTCGCGCCACTGCAGCAGACCTGGACCCGGGAGGCGGCCGAGGCGTTCCAGGCCGAACAGGCCCGCTGGAATCAGTCGGCGGCCGCCCTCAACGACATCCTGCACAGCCTCGGCAACGCCGTCCGCGACGGCGCCGATGACATCGCCGCGACCGACCGGCGCGCGGCGGGCGACTGGGTCTTCTAGCCTCACCACAAGCCCTGTGTGGTCCCGCCCCCGGAGGAGAGCCGGGGGCGGGACCACACAGTCATGCCGCGCGCAGGGCCCAACTTGTGTCTTAGAACACCCAGGTCGACTACCCTGGCGGCCACGCAGGTGTGTATCCGACCTGCGAGGAGTGTGAGTGTCGTGGGAACCAGCCGCACCGAGGGGTCGCCGGCCGGCTCGACGCTGCGCGCGGTACACCAGCGGTTCGTCACCGGCGAGATCGACGCCCAGCACCTGGACCCCGCTGCCGTCCGTCCCGTCATCGCCGACAGCTGGCGCCGCAGCCTGGCCACGGGCGTGGACCCGGACCTGGGCGGCGCGCAGTTCACGCCCGTCGTACCCAAGACCCTGGACCAGCTGCGCGCCGAACAACCCATCGCCGCCGCGTTGCCGGTGATCCGGAAACTCCTGGTCGAGGACGCGAAGGACAGCGGTGTCATGGTGGCGGTGGCCGCGGCCGACGGCACCCTGCTGTGGGTCGAGGGTGACAAGACGGCCCTGGGCCGGGGCGAGGCCATGAACTTCGTGCCGGGCGCCAACTGGAGCGAGCGCAGCGCCGGCACCAACGCCCCGGGCACCGCGTTGGCCCTGGACCGCGAACTGCAGATCCACGGCTCCGAACACTTCGCCCGGTTGGTGCAGCCCTGGACCTGCACGGCGGTGCCGGTGCACGACCCGACGACGGGCGAGCTCATCGGCTGCGTCGACCTCACCGGGGACAGCCAGATCGCCTCGGCCCAGACCCTCGGGCTGGTGCGCGCGACGGTGATGGCTATCGAGAACCACCTGGCCCTGCAACGGCTGCTGCAGCCCACGCCGAGTCCGGTGACCATGGCTCGCCTGACGGTGCTGGGCGGTGACCGGCCGCGCTGGGTCGCCACCGGCGACGACGGACAACCGCGCCAGCACACCCTCAGTGGGCGGCATGCCGACATCCTGGTCCTGCTGAGCCGTCACCCCGAGGGGCTGAGCGCCGACCATCTCGCAATGTTGTTGGACGACAACGATCTTGACTCGGTCACCATCCGCGTCGAGATGTCCCGGCTGCGCCGCGTCATCGGCGCCCAGTACGTGGCGTCGCGGCCCTACCGGCTGCTCACCCCGATCGACAGTGACGTCGCCGATGTCTTCGCCGCGCTGCACCGAGGCGATGTCGATGCCGCGCTGTCCCACTACTCGGGTGCGCTGCTGCCGCAGTCGGTGTCACCGGCGATCGCCCGGCTGCGCACCGAGCTGGGGGAGAGCCTGCGCACCGCGGTGCTGTCGGCGTCGGCGGCCGGACACGTCGGGCTGTTGCGCCGCTGGCTCGCGCTGCCCGACGGCCGCGACGACCGGCACGGCTGGCAATTGCTGCGCAACCACCCATCCGCGGACGCCGTCGTGCGGGCGCAGGCGGTCGGGCACCTGGCGGGATTGGACGCCGACCTCGGCTGACGGGCTCCGGTTCCATCGCGTTCAACGATGCAACTGTGTTGCAACCCACTTCTGCGTACCGTTAGTGACCAGCAGCACACCTGTGTTAGTCACCATTGCGAGGAGTGAACCCATGAGTTTTTACGCGCGTCCCGGTGCCGAGGGTTCGGTGATGACCTACCCGGCCCGCTACGACAACTTCATCGGCGGCGAGTGGGTGGCACCCGCTGCCGGTCGCTACTTCGAGAACCGTACCCCGGTCACGGGTGAGGTGTTCATCGAGATTGCCCGCTCGGACGAATCCGACATCGAGAAGGCGCTGGACGCCGCGCACGCCGCCGCGCCGGCCTGGGGCAAGACCTCGCCGGCCGCCCGCGCCCGGGTGCTCAACCTCATCGCCGACCGCATGGAGCAGAACCTCGAGGCCATCGCCGTCGCCGAGTCCTGGGACAACGGCAAGCCGGTCCGCGAGACCCTGAACGCCGACATCCCGTTGGCCGTCGATCACTTCCGCTACTTCGCGGGCGTGCTGCGGGCCCAGGAAGGCTCGATCTCCGAGATCGACGACGACACCGTCGCCTACCACTTCCACGAGCCGCTCGGCGTCGTCGGCCAGATCATCCCCTGGAACTTCCCGATCCTGATGGCCGTCTGGAAGCTGGCCCCCGCGCTGGCTGCCGGCAACGCGATCGTGCTCAAGCCCGCCGAGCAGACCCCGGCGTCGATCATGTACCTGTTCTCGCTCATCGGCGACCTGCTGCCGGCGGGTGTTGTCAACGTGGTCAACGGTTTTGGCGTCGAGGCCGGCAAGCCGCTCGCATCGAGCAACCGCATCGCCAAGATCGCCTTCACCGGTGAGACCACCACGGGCCGGCTGATCATGCAGTACGCCAGCCAGAACCTGATCCCGGTCACCCTGGAGCTGGGCGGCAAGAGCCCGAACATCTTCTTCAACGACATCATGGCCGCCAACGACGACTTCCAGGACAAGGCGCTCGAAGGCTTCACCATGTTCGCGCTGAACCAGGGTGAGGTCTGCACCTGCCCGTCGCGCAGCCTCATCCAGGCCGACATTTTCGACGAGTTCCTGGCGCTGGCCGCCATCCGCACCAAGGCCGTCCGCCAGGGCGACCCGCTGGACACCGAGACCATGATCGGCGCGCAGGCCTCCAACGACCAGCTGGAGAAGATCCTGTCCTACATCGAGATCGGCAAATCCGAAGGCGCACAGCTGATCACCGGTGGTGAGCGCGCCGAACTCGGCGGTGACCTCAACGGCGGCTACTACGTGACGCCGACGGTCTTCTCGGGGCACAACGGCATGCGCATCTTCCAGGAGGAGATCTTCGGGCCGGTGCTGTCGGTGACGTCGTTCAAGGACTACGACGACGCCATCTCGATCGCCAACAACACCCTGTACGGCCTCGGCGCCGGCGTGTGGTCGCGCAACGGCAACGTCGCCTACCGGGCGGGCCGCGACATCAAGGCCGGCCGCGTGTGGACCAACTGCTACCACATGTACCCCGCGCACGCCGCGTTCGGCGGTTACAAGCAGTCCGGAATCGGCCGCGAGAACCACAAGATGATGCTGGACCACTACCAGCAGACGAAGAACCTGCTCGTCTCGTACTCGACGAAGGCCCAGGGGTTCTTCTGACGAGCGCTCGCGCGAGGAAACGAGCACTCTGATGAGCGAGCGCGCAAGGAAACGAAGCGCGTAGCTCCCACGAACCGCGAGCGCCCGCGTACCCCCCGAATGCGCGGGCGCTCGCTTCCTTTCTCGGTCGACGCTTTCCAAAAGCGTTCGGCGACACAATGATCAAGGCCGGCACCAGAAGACTCCTGGGGGGCAGGCCAATTCGGCATCCGCCATCCCTCTTTCAGGAGTTCGCAGTGTCCATCACCAACCCACCCAGTGAGCACTCCGCTCGCGGTGTCGAAGAGCACGTCGAGAGCAACGAATACCTCGCGAAACGTCAGCTGAAGAAGGGCACGGCCGGCTGGCTGCTGCTCGCCGGACTCGGCGTCAGCTACGTGGTGTCCGGGGACTACTCCGGCTGGAATTTCGGTCTGGCACACGGTGGTTTCGGTGGCCTCGCCATCGCCGCCGTGATCATCGCCGGCATGTACCTGGCCCTGGTGCTGGGCATGGCCGAGCTGTCCTCGGCGCTGCCGGCCGCCGGCGGCGGTTACACCTTCGCCCGTCGTGCCCTGGGCCCGTGGGGCGGTTTCGCCACCGGCACCGCGATCCTCATCGAGTACTCGATCGCCCCCGCCGCCATCGCGACGTTCATCGGCGCCTACGTGGAATCGTTGGGGCTCTTCGGGATTCACAACGGCTGGTGGGTGTATCTGGCGGCCTACGCGTTCTTCATCGGCATCCACCTGTCCGGTGTCGGTGAGGCGCTCAAGGTGATGTTCGTGATCACCGCCATCGCGCTGCTGGGTCTGGTGATCTTCGCGGTCTGTGCCATCGGGCAGTTCGACGTCTCCAACCTGACCACCATTGCGGTCGACGTCAACGCGGCCGGGGCTTCGGCGATCCTGCCGCACGGCTACCTCGGCATCTGGGCCGCCATCCCGTTCGCCATCTGGTTCTTCCTGGCGATCGAAGGCGTGCCGCTGGCCGCCGAGGAAACCGCGAACCCGGAGAAGAACGTGCCGCGCGGCATCATCGCGGCGATGACGGTCCTGCTGGTCACCTGCGCCGTCGTGCTGGTGCTCACCACGGGTGTCGTTGGCGCGCAACAGATGTCGGCCTCGGGCAACCCCCTCGTCGAGGCGCTCGGTAGCGGCGCCGGCGCCAAGCTGGTCAACTACATCGGCCTGGCCGGTCTGATCGCGAGCTTCTTCTCGATCATCTACGCCTACTCCCGCCAGCTCTTCGCCCTGTCCCGGGCGGGCTACCTGCCGACCCAGCTGTCGGTGACCAACTCCCGCAAGGCGCCGACGCTGGCGCTCATCGTCCCCGGCGTCATCGGCTTCCTGTTGTCGCTGACCGGTAAGGGTGACCTGCTGCTGAACATGGCGGTCTTCGGTGCCGCGGTGAGTTACGTCCTGATGATGGTCAGCCACATCGTGCTGCGCCGCCGCGAGCCGAACATGCCGCGGCCGTACCGCACCCCGGGCGGCATCGTGACCACCGGCTTCGCGCTCGTCATCGCGGTCATCGCGGTCATCGCGGTCATCGCCACCTTCCTGGTCGATCCGTTCGCCGTGGGCCTGTGCCTGGCGGTGTTCGCAGCCTTCATGCTCTACTTCGCGGTCTACAGCCGGCACCGTTTGGTGGCAAACTCTCCTGATGAAGAGTTCGCGATGCTCGCAGAAGCCGAGGACGAGCTGAAATGAAGTACCACCAGCGGATTTCGGGGGTGAACCACACCTTCGACGGGCTTGTGGATTTGATGGCCAAGGCCACGCCGCTGCGTTCCGGTGATGAACTCGCCGGGTGCGCGGCCCACAACGACGCCGAGCGGGCTGCCGCGGCGTGGGCACTGGCCGAGCTTCCGCTGGACACCTTCCTCAATGAAGCGGTGGTGCCGTACGAGACCGACGAGGTCACCCGCCTCATCATCGATTCCCATGACCAGCAAGCGTTTTCGGAAATCTCCCACCTGACGGTGGGAGATTGCCGGGACTGGCTGCTGGACGCGGTGGCCGGCGACGACGCCGCCGCCAAGATCGCGGCCGTCGCCCCCGGCATCACGCCGGAGATGGCGGCAGCGGTCTCCAAGATCATGCGGAACCAGGACCTGATCGCCGTCACCGCGGCCACCCAGGTGCACGCGGCCTTCCGCAGCACCATCGGGTTGCCGGGCACCCTGGCCACGCGACTCCAGCCCAATCACCCGACCGACGATCCGCGCGGCATCGCCGCCGCCGTGCTCGACGGACTGCTGATGGGATGCGGCGACGCCGTCATCGGCATCAACCCGGCCACCGACTCGCCGCAGGCCACCGCCGACCTGCTGCACCTGCTCGACAACATCCGCAGCCGCTACGACATCCCGGCGCAGTCCTGCGTGCTTTCGCACATCACCACCACCATCGGCCTCATCGAGGCCGGCGCTCCTGTGGACCTGGTGTTCCAGTCCGTGGCGGGTACCGAGGGCGCCAACAAGGCCTTCGGTGTCGACATGGCGCTGCTGCGCGAAGGCAACGAGGCCGGCCGCTCCCTGAACCGCGGGACCGTCGGCAACAACGTCATGTACCTGGAGACCGGGCAGGGCTCGGCGCTCAGTTCGGGCGCCCACCTCGGCACCGGCGGCCGGCCCGTCGATCAGCAGACGCTGGAGACCCGCGCCTACGGCGTCGCCCGCGCGCTGGACCCGCTGCTGGTCAACACCGTCGTCGGCTTCATCGGGCCGGAGTACCTCTACGACGGCCGGCAGATCATCCGGGCCGGGCTCGAGGACCACTTCTGCGGCAAGCTGCTCGGCCTGCCGATGGGCGTCGACGTCTGCTACACCAACCACGCCGAAGCCGACCAGAACGACATGGACACCCTGCTCACGCTGCTGGCCGCGGCGGGTTGTGCCTTCGTCATCACGGTGCCCGGCGCCGACGACGTCATGCTCGGCTACCAGAGCCTGTCGTTCCACGACGTCGTGGCGGTCCGCCGGACGCTCGGTTTGAAGCCGGCTCCGGAGTTCGACGCCTGGCTCAAGAAGGTCGGTATGACCGACGACTCCGGCAAGCTGACCAAGTTCGATCTGCAGCGCTCGGCGCTGCGGGCGCTCACCGCGGCGGGATGACGATGACCGAAGATCTCGCAATCCAGGAGTTCTGGGACGAGCTCCGCAAGACCACGCAGGCCCGCATCGGGCTGGGCCGCGCCGGCAATGCGCTGCCCACCCGCGAGGTCCTCGAACTGGCCGCGGCGCACGCCGCCGCCCGCGACGCCGTCCACGAGCCCCTCGACGTCGAGTCCCTCGCGGCCCGCGTCCGGGAGATCGGCATCGGCGAACCGGCGGTGGTGCGCAGCCAGGCCGAGTCCCGCAGCGAGTACCTGCGCCGCCCCGACCTGGGCCGGCTCCCGGCCACGCCCATGGATGTTCCGGAAACCCCGGCAGACATCGGCTTCGTCCTCGCCGACGGGCTCTCGCCCTACGCGCTGGCCAAGCACGGTCCGGCGCTGCTCGCCGAGCTCGTGGCGCGGCTGGGCGACCAGTACACCCTGGCTCCGCCGGTGATCGCCACGCAGGCCCGCGTGGCCCTCGGCGACCACGTCGGCGCGGCGCAAAAGGTGCGGACCCTGCTGGTGATCATCGGGGAGCGGCCGGGCCTGTCGGTGGCCGACAGCCTGGGTATCTACCTGACGCATCTGCCGATGCCGGGCCGCACCGACGCCGACCGCAACTGCATCTCGAACATCCACCCGCCCGAGGGACTCGGCTATGCCGAGGCCGCGCGCGTCGCGGCGGGGCTGGTGTCCGGTGCCCGCGCCCTGGGCCGCTCGGGCGTCGACCTCAAGGACACCTCCCGCGACACCTCGCTCGAAGCGCCCAGCGCCGCCGAGCTCACCTGACCACACAGGAGAAAAGTGCCCCGCATCACCCGACTGGCCTCCGCCGCTGCGCTGGCCGGCCTCCTCGCCATGTCCGGCTGCAGCAGCCACGACAGCACTCCGGCCGCGCAATCGCCTGCCCCCGACAAGCCGTCGTGCCGGACGCTCGCCCAGAACTCTGGCTGGTACGGCGACAACCGTGACCGGATCGACGCCATGCTCACCAAGCTGGGCACCTGCGGCGCTGCCGGCTCGGTGAGTGCGGGCGCGCCACTGGCGTTGTTCGATTGGGACAACACCATCGTCAAGAACGACATCGGCGACGCCACGTTCTTCTGGATGGTGCGCAACGGCAAGCTGCGGGCGCCTGCCGATGGCAACTGGGCGTCCACCAGCACGTTCCTGACGCCGCAGGCCGTCGCGGCCCTGACCCGCGCCTGTGCTGCGGCCAGGCCGGGTCAGCCGATGCCGACCGACACCGACGCCGCGTGCGCCGACGAACTCGTGTCGGTCTACACCGAGGCGGAGACGAAAGCCGGGGAGCCCGCATTCGCCGGCTTCAACGCGCGTCGCATGGAACCGGCGTACGCCTGGGCCGCGCAGCTGCAAGCCGGATGGCGCGAAGCCGACGTGGTCGAGTTCGCGAAGACGGCCCGCAAGGAGAACCTCGACGCCCCGGCGGGCACCGAGCAGAAGGTCGGCAGCGGCATGCAGACCGGCTGGGTGCGCTACTACCCGCAGATGCGCGACCTCGTGGAAACCTTGCACGCCAACGGTTTCGACGTGCGGATCATCTCGGCGTCGGCCGAGCCGGTGGCCCGGGTGTGGGCCGCGGAACTCGACATCCCGGCCGACCACGTCATGGGCGTGCGAACCGAACACGACGGCGATGTGCTGACGTCGCGTCTGGTGCCGTGCGGCGGCGAGCCCGCCATCACCTACATCGAGGGCAAGCGCTGCCGGGTCAACGAAGAGGTGTTCGGGGTGACCGGTCCCGCCGCCTTCACCCAGCAGCCCGAGCCCAAGCGCGCTGCCTTCGCCGCCGGTGACTCCGACACCGACGTCACGTTCCTGACCGACGCCACCGCGCTGCGACTGGTGCTCAACCGCAACAAGACCGAGCTGATGTGCACGGCCTACGACGACGCGGGCGGCAACTGGCTGGTCAACCCGATGTTCATCGACCCCAAGAAGCAGGCCGAGACGTATGCCTGCGCCATCAAGGGCTACATCGAGCCGTCGGGCGCCAAGGGGCCGTTGCACCGGCCGGACGGCAGCGTCGTGCCCGACCAGCAGGACCGGGTCCACTGACCTGCTCCGCGTTTTGACCTGCGGCGACGCACCCGGGTAAGCTCCCACGTTGGTGCGCTGCAGGCCGTCAGGCCAATGCTTCCCGGGTCACCGTCGGTCGCCGGGAATTCGCAGGTCGCGTACTTGACCGGCACCCGGATAGCACCGGGACTCAACCCGAGAAGAAGAGGTATAGCTGTGCCTACGTTCACGCCGAAGGCGGGTGACACCACGCGTCAGTGGTACGTCATCGACGCCCAAGACGTGGTACTCGGCCGGCTCGCCGTGGAAGCAGCCAAGCTGCTCCGCGGCAAGCACAAGCCGACGTTCACGCCCAACTCCGATGAGGGTGACTTCGTCATCATCATCAACGCCGAGAAGATTGCCCTGTCGGGCAAGAAGCTCACCGACAAGTTTGCTTACCGTCACTCGGGTTTCCCGGGCGGTCTGAGCAAGCGCTCCATCGGCGAACAGCTGGTGAAGCACCCGACCCGCACCGTTGAGAACGCGATCGTCGGCATGCTCCCGCACAACAAGCTGTCGCGCCAGGTGCAGAAGAAGCTGAAGGTGTACGCGGGTCCTGATCATCCGCACGCCGCGCAGCAGCCGATTCCGTTCGAGATCAAGCAGGTGGCCCAGTGACTGAAGTTGATGTGACTGAAGTGGCCGAGGTGACCGAGTTCGACGCGGCCGAAGAGTCGGCCCCCCGCGAGCCCGTCTACATCGACCGTCCGATCCAGACCGTTGGCCGCCGCAAGGAGGCCGTCGTCCGCGTTCGCCTGGTGCCCGGCACCGGCAAGTTCAACCTGGACGGCCGCAGCCTGGAGGACTACTTCCCGAACAAGGTGCACCAGCAGCTGATCAAGGCCCCGCTGGTGACCGTCGACCGCGTCGACACGGTGGACATCTACGCCCACCTCGACGGTGGCGGCCCCTCGGGCCAGGCCGGCGCGCTGCGTCTGGCCATCGCCCGTGCGCTGATCCTGGTTCAGCCCGAGGATCGTCCGGCACTCAAGAAGGCCGGGTTCCTGACCCGTGACCCGCGTGCCATCGAGCGCAAGAAGTACGGCCTCAAGAAGGCCCGCAAGGCGCCTCAGTACAGCAAGCGCTGATCGTTTCTGCTCGTGGGCGGGCGTGTCGCAGTCTGGACACGCCCGCCTTCGGCGTTTCATGGGGTCATCTGAAGGACGAAAGAAGGTTCATGAGTCGGCTGTTCGGCACCGATGGCGTCCGTGGCGTCGCAAACCGTGATCTGACCGCGGAGTTGGCGTTGGCGCTGGGTTCAGCTGCCGCCCGCCGGCTCTGCTCGACCTCCGGCGCCGGCCGTTGCGTCGCAGTCGTCGGACGAGATCCCCGGGCCAGTGGCGAGATGCTGGAGGCCGCGGTCATCGCCGGCATCACGAGCGAGGGCGTCGACGTGCTGCGGGTCGGCGTGCTGCCGACCCCCGCGGTGGCCTATCTGACCGCCTCGTATGACGCGCAGCTCGGCGTGATGATCTCCGCCTCGCACAACCCCATGCCGGACAACGGCATCAAGATTTTCGGTACCGGCGGGCACAAGCTCGATGACGACACCGAGGACCGCATCGCCGAACTGGTGGCCGCCGGTCCGGGTACCCGGCCGACGGGCGCCGGCATCGGCCGCGTGCTCGACGCCTCCGACGCACTGGACCGCTACCTCACCCACGCCGCCAAGGCCGCGGTCGCGCCGCTGGCCGGACTGACGGTCGTCGTCGACTGCGCGAACGGCGCCGCCTCGGCGGCCGCCCCGCAGGCATATCGAGCGGCCGGAGCCACAGTTATAGCGATCAACGCCGAGCCGACGGGCCTCAACATCAACGACGGCTGCGGCTCCACCCACATGGCGCAGCTGCAGCAGGCCGTCATCGACCACGGCGCCGACCTGGGCCTGGCCCACGACGGCGACGCCGACCGCTGTCTGGCCGTCGACGCGTCGGGCGCCCTCGTCGACGGTGACGCGATCATGGTGGTGCTGGCGCTGGCCATGCGCGACGCCGGCGAGCTGGTCTCGAACACCTTGGTGGCGACCGTGATGAGCAACCTCGGCCTGCACCTGGCGATGCGCGAGGCCGGCATCGAGGTGCGCACGACGGGCGTGGGGGACCGGTACGTGCTCGAAGAGCTGCGCGCGGGACGGTTCTCGCTCGGCGGCGAGCAGTCCGGCCACATCGTGATGCCCGAGCTGGGCACCACGGGCGACGGCATCGTCACCGGACTGCGGCTCATGTCGCGCATGGCGCAGACCGGGTCGAACCTGGCGCAGCTGTGTGCGCCCATGAAGACGTTGCCGCAGGTGCTGATCAACGTCGAGGTGGCCGACAAGGCCACGGTGGCCCAGGCGCCGGCGGTGCAGACCGCGGTCGCCGCGGCCGAGGCCGAACTCGGCGACACCGGCCGAATCCTGTTGCGGCCCTCCGGAACCGAACAGGTGGTCCGGGTCATGGTGGAGGCCCCAGATGAAATCACGGCGAGGACCGTCGCGTTCCGCGTCGCCGAATCCGTCAGCGAGCAGCCCTAAGGGTTGCGGCCGTAGACTTTACCGGGTGGGCGGACCGTGTCTAACCGGCGCAGACCTAGTTCGCCGGGCACGTGACTTAAGGCCGCCCATGGAGGTCTCCTCGTACCTCGAGGTACTTGGAATGGCACGGCCATCAGCGCGGCTCGCATGGCACTGTGCGGCGACGGCGCTCATTACGTCTCGCGCTGGATCAGGTTGAAGGCTAGGGCGTGTCTGATAAAAGTTTCGGGTGTGGTGGCCGAGACTTGGAGGCATCGGAAAGCAATTGGAACCGCGACACCGTCGCGTCCGCGGCGATGGGGCCGCAACGTCGTTGAACTCAACTTCAACGACGTCAAGCAATGGCGCGGACTGGCCACCCGCTACGACAAGCTGGCCATCGTCTACCGTGCCGCGGCAGTCCTACGGGCAGTCACCCTTTGGCTACCCCATTTATCAGACACGCCCTAGTGCCGACAGCCGTCCAGGAAGGTTGTTCTGGCGGGTGGACACAGGACATTTTCAGCTTCGATGGAACCGAACGGCCGCGCCGCGCGTCATAGCAAGGCATGGGAGAACGTGACGTCGCTCGGATAGACCTCTCGGCAGTGCGGGATGCCGCGCAGCGGTGCGAATCGGTCGCCGACATGCTCGGCACCGCGGTCGCGCCGTTGTTGCGGTGGTACTTCGACGGGTTCTGCGGCGGGCGTGATCATGCCTCGCGCGCGGCCGCCTTACGCGCCGCGCTGGACCAGTCGGCCGGACAGCTTCGGGCATGGGCGTCGGCGTCGGCGGAAGCCGCAGCGGCACTACGGGTTTCGTCGGCGCGCTACGAGGACGCGGATACCGACCTCGCCGGCCGGTTGGTCTGATGATGGCGGCTGCGTTCGATGTGGCCGGGCGGCTCTCCGAAGGCGACGGTGCGGTCACGGTCCTCGACGAGTACGTGGCGGCATGCCGGGTGTTGGGCGTGCCGTCCCCAGGGCCGTTGGCGGAGTTGTATTACGCCGAGAGTGGGCTGAACCTCGACGCGCTGGCCGCGGACGCCCGCTCGCTTGACGCTGCGGTGGTGGTCGCGCAGGATGCAGTGCGGTTGCAGGGCAACGGATATCGGGAGCTGACGGCACAGTGGTCAGGTGCCGGTGGCGACGCCGCCGGCGGGTTTCTGCGCACCCTGACGGTGGCGGCCGAGGATGTGGGCGCGCATCTGCAGCGGAGCGCGCAGGCACTGACGACGCTGCGGGATGCGTTGTGGCGCGCCGTCGACGCCAAGGTCGACGCGGTGTTGCGGGCCGACGCGCAGACTGCCGGGCACCGGGACCAGTGGAGCGCGGCGGCCCGCGCGGTCCTCGCCGGGGCCGGCGACCTGTCGGCCGCCAGCGAGATCGTCGATCAGCAGGTCAAGCCCTTCGTCCTTCGGGCGGTGTCGGGGGACCTGCTGCCCGCGCTGCAGGAGGCCTCCGATGCCGTTGCGGCGGCGTACGATTCGGCCATCGCCGCGGTTACCCCGGCAGGGGTTTCGTTCGCGGTGCCCGTCGTGCTGACGCCCGATTGGACGCCTCAGGCTTCGCCCGCGCCGGCGTGGCCGGCCGCGCCGGCATATCAGGCCGCGGCGGCTGCGCCCTTCGCGACGTTGGGCACAGCGGCGGGGTGGACGCCGCCGGCGCCGTCCGCATCTGCGGCTCCGCCGGTGCCGGCCGAACCTGTTGCCGCGCCGTCGACCCCGCCCGTTTCTGCCGAATCCGCTCCGGCACCGTCGACCCCTGCGCCCGGAGGCCCCGAACCGGCGCTCGGCACTGCCGCGGCAACCCCGCCGACGGCCGGCTCGTCCGGAGATCTCGGATTCGGTTCGGGTATCGGCGGTTTGGGCCGGCAGCTGACCGATGCCATCGGGGGAGCGCTCGGTTCCATGGCGGGTCTGGCGCCCGGCGCATCGGGACTGGGCGGGCTCGACAACATCAGGGACGGCCTGGGAGACGACCTCGGGCTCGGCGCCGATGGCACCGATACCGACCACGAGCCGGACGACGCGGCGGATGGCGATGCCGATGACGAGCCGGACGACAGCGACGCAGAGGAGGCCGACGAGGAGGACGCTGCCAAGAGCGATGCCGCCGGCGAGGAGGACACCTCGGGGGAGACCGCTGAGTCCGATGACGCCGAGCCCGGCCCCGTCGACGCCCCGGTGCTACCGCCTCAGCAGCCGGTACCCGGCCAACCTGTAGCCGACCCGGCGCCCACCACGCCGCCGGTGGAACCGGTTGCGGAGCAACCCGATCCGACCACCAAGACGCCATGCGAGATCGCGGCCGACGAACTACCGAATGTGGGGGAGTGAAGCCGTCGGGCTGGATGCTGTTTCGCCGGGCCGGCAGGGGGTACGCGGTTGCGGTAGATCACTACCAGCCCAAGGGAGCGCGAATGTTCACTCATCACAAGGATTTGCAATTCGAGGTACGCGTCGATCAACCCGATCCGCGCTTTGCGACGCTGCTGCAGGAGCAGTTCGGCGGCGCGAACGGGGAACTCAAAGCGGCGATGCAGTACTTCACCCAGGCATTCGTGCTGCGCGAAAAGAACCCAAAAATGTACGACCTGTTCATGGACATCGCCACCGAGGAACTGAGCCATCTCGAGATGGTCGGTGCCATGATCACGATGCTGCTGGACGGCTTCAATGACGATCTCAAGCAGGCCAACGAGCGCTGCGACTGGATGGCGACGGTCGCCAGTCCGGATGGCCGCGACCAGGCCATTCACCAGGTCGCGATGAATCCGCTGTACTGCGTGCTGACCGGCGGCGGCCCGGACGTCAGCAATGCGGCCGCGATTCCGTGGTCGGGGTCGTATGTCAACGCGAACGGTGATCCCTCGGTCGACCTGCGCAGCAATCTGGCCGCAGAGTCGAGGGCCAAGATCGTCTACGAATACCTCAAGCAGTTCACCGACGATCCGGGCGTGCAGGACACGCTCACGTTCCTGATGACGCGCGAAGTCACCCATTTCCAGCAGTTCACCGCCGCCCTGAACGAGCTGCCGGTCAACTTCCCGCCGGGCACCCTGGCCGGCGACGAGCGTTTCCAGACCCTCGCGTTCAACATGTCCAACGGTCAGGGCGACGTCCGCGGACCATGGAACGAAGGTCAGGGTCCGTGGCCAGAAGGTATGTCGTGGAACTACGTGAAGTCGCCCACGAAAGACTGGCTGGGCACGTCCCTGCAGAAGAACACCGGGGCCAAGAACAATCCCAGTGGAGAACCCGCGGTGCACTGCGACAAGCCGTTCACCCACGAACAGCACACCGCCACAACCTGATCCAGCGGTCCGCGGCCACCGGCGACGAACGCCGGTGGCCGCGGACGTAAGACAATCACGAGGTAGGTGGGTCGGGCGGATTCTGTCGGTCTCGTCCACTCACCGCGTCCCGAACGTGGTCGACCACGGCGGCCGCCACACCCACCGTTTTCTGTACCGCGGAACTCGACGGGGTATCTGGATGCGGCCGGGTTGCCGCCATCTTCTTGGCTGCTTCGAGTTCGTGGCCCAGCTTTTCCAAGCGTTCGTCGCTCACCGCGGCGGACAGCCTCGGCCACACGACGTCTTGCTCGTAGGCGATGTGCTCGCGGCCGGCCTTGATGAATTCGTCAAGTGCCGCATGATATTCCGCCTCGCCGGGCGCGCCGTCCGCCAATTGCTGCAGCAGCTTCTTTCCGGCCTCTTCCTGAGAGATCGCGTGATCGGCGAGTTCGTCACCGTCATCGAGCGCGTCCCGGACCGCCGGCCAGAACAACTGCTCTTCGATTGCCTCGTGCTGTGATTCGGCGATCACCAAGTTCTCGACCATCGTCGCCAGGCCGCTCTGCTGAGCGCCGGTCCCGCGGGGAGCTCCGTCGAGCACTTCGAACATGCCCAGCACGCTCTCGTGTTCACGTCGCAGAAATGCCAAGGCGTCCATACGGTTTCTCCTCTTCGGTCCGGATCTGGGTCATGCGCTGTCGGGGTGCCGCCCTTTGCGGCTGCGTCGATACGCCTGCATCCGTAGGTTCGACAGCCAGTGCGGCGCCAGCTGCACGCCGGGTGCGGTATGCAGCACCGGGTCGAAGTCGGTGTCGGCTATTTCATCGTGCGGCACAACGTCTTTGATCGTCAGCCTGGCCAACGGGCGAAACGATGCGAAGCCCGGGGCCTGGTCGATGGCGACGGTCATCGGCCCGTCGTGCAGGGCGCTGCGGATGCTGTCCAGCGACACTCCGGCGCCGTCGACATGGCTCAGGATCTGCGCGCGCAGCCACCAGTTGGTGCCCTGGTACCGCAGTGGCATGACACTGGACATCGGCTGGCCCGGCCATCGAACGACCGGCCGGACGCCGAAGCGGCTGAGCCGTCCGCGGCCCGCCGACGCCAACAGCACGTCCCACGGCGGTGCCGCCGATGCCGTCGCCGAGTCACCCGCCGGCAGCCGAAACGCCAGCCCGATCACGTCGGGCAGCGCTCCCGGTGTGCCGATTCCCTTCGAAAGCCGCACCAGCACATCGGAGGCGGACTCGATCGGTAGGCCTACGTCGCGCGCCGCCACCCGCTCGATCGAACCCCGTGCCAGTACGCCACCCGGGTGGAACACCCGGCGGTGTCGGGCAGCGGCGACCCACTGAAACGGGGCGGTGACGGTCTCCAACACGCTGACGCAGTTACCCCGGACGTCAGCGTCAAAACGTCAGCACTCGGTTTGGTGCCGATGGTGCAGCCGCGTGCACACGCTCCTAGCCCTTCAACAGGGCGGCAACCTTGTCCTCCAGCGCCGGGTTCTCGGCGTCGGGATCGGCGGCGACGGTCTTCGGCAGCACCACGTCGGCGTCGGCGAAATCCTTGTAGGTCTTGTCGCCGGTCAGCTGGAACAGCAGGTAGCCAGTCAGCAGCGCGCGCACCGTCTTCTGGGTGCGGCGATCCGCGCCGGGCATCCCGACCAGTTTGGACAGCCGGAAGCCCTCGGCCAGACCGCCCGGGACGGCCTTGGCGACGGTCCGCACCGTCGCCGTCCGCCACGCGGCGGCCAGCTCGGTGGCGTTGGACTGGATGGTCAGGTCGGCGCCCGGTGCGTTGAGGATCAGGCCGGGAACCCGCAGACCGGCCGCGGGCTCGTCAGCGTCGGGCTTGCTGGCGGTCGGGAACACCGCCGCCACCGCCTTCAGTGGGTTGGCCGACGAGCCCAGGCCGGCGGCGGTGAAGACCGCGGCCGAGGCCCCGAAACCGTGCCCGACCAGGCCCAACTTGGTCGGGTGCACGCTGATCTTGCCGGGGCCCAGCCGGACTCCGGTGATGATGTCGAGGGTGGTGCCCAGGTCGTAAGCCAGGTTCAGCACCGACGGCGCGATGCCGGTCTCGGTGTTGGGTGCGGCCGCGACGATGCCCCACGACGCCAGATGCTCGAGCGTGCCGTTGTAACGTCCGACACCCTGCAACCAGTCGTGGCCGAATGCCACGCCGGGCAGATTCAGCCCCGACTCGGGGGTGTAGACGGTGCCCGGCAGGCCGGCAAAACCCAGGTCACCACGCAGAACGCGGTGCGGGCCGCGGCGCGTCAGAGCGCCGAAGAGCTTCTTCGTCTTGGCCACGCGATGACGTTAGCGCAGTGGCCCTGGTTTGCGCGTCACGCATGCACGGTCCGGCACCCGGGCGGCTGCACTACCCTGGATAACCATGTGTGGAATCGTCGGCTATGTCGGGCAACGGCCGGCCCGCGACATCGTGGTCGACGCGCTGCGACGGATGGAATACCGCGGCTACGACTCGTCCGGTGTCGCCCTGGCCGATGGCCACGGGGGTCTGACCATCCGGCGGCGCGCCGGCCGACTGGCCAATCTGGAAGAGGCGCTGGCCGAGACCGATGCCGCCGAGCTCGAGGGCACCACCGGCATGGGGCACACCCGCTGGGCGACCCACGGGCGTCCCACCGACCGCAATGCGCATCCGCACAGCGATGCCAGCGGCAAGCTCGCGGTGGTCCACAACGGCATCATCGAGAACTTCGCCGGGCTGCGCGCCGAGCTGGAGGCCGCCGGCGTCGAGTTCCAGAGCGACACAGACTCCGAGGTCGCCGTCCACCTGGTGGCACAGGCCTACCGGAACGGCCCGACGGCCGGTGACTTCGTCGCGTCGGTGCTGGCGGTGCTGCGCCGGCTGGAGGGTCACTTCACGCTGGTGTTCAGCAACGCCGACGATCCCGGCACCATCATCGCGGCCCGCCGGTCCACCCCGCTGGTGGTCGGCGTCGGCGACGGTGAGATGTTCGTCGGCTCCGATGTCGCGGCCTTCATCGAGTACACGCGCGACGCCGTCGAACTCGGACAGGACCAGGCCGTGGTGATCACCGCGGACGGCTACCAGGTGCTGGACTTCGACGGCAACGACGCGTCGGACCGCGCGCGCCCGTTCCACATCGACTGGGACCTGTCGGCTGCCGAAAAGGGCGGCTACGACTACTTCATGTACAAGGAGATCGCCGAGCAGCCCGCGGCCGTCTCCGACACGCTGCTCGGTCACTTCGTCGACGGCAAGATCGTGCTCGACGAGCAGCGGTTGTCCGACCAGGAGCTGCGCGATGTCGACAAGGTCTTCATCGTCGCCTGCGGTACCGCGTACCACTCCGGCCTGCTCGCCAAGTACGCCATCGAGCACTGGACGCGGCTGCCGGTCGAGGTCGAGCTGGCCAGCGAGTTCCGGTACCGCGACCCGGTGCTGGACCGCAGCACGCTGGTGATCGCCATCTCGCAGTCCGGCGAGACCGCAGACACCCTCGAGGCCGTCCGGCACGCCAAGGGCCAGAAGGCCAAGGTGCTCGCCATCTGCAACACCAACGGCTCGCAGATTCCGCGCGAGGCCGACGCCGTGCTCTACACCCGGGCAGGGCCGGAGATCGGCGTCGCCGCGACCAAGACGTTCCTGGCCCAGGTGGCCGCCAACTACCTGGTGGGCCTGGCGCTGGCACAGGCGCGCGGCACCAAGTACCCGGACGAGGTCGCCCGCGAGTACCGCGAGCTGGAGGCCATGCCGGCGCTGGTCGAGCAGGTGCTCGAGCGGCTGGACCCGATCGCCGATCTGGGCCGGCAGTTCGCGAAGTCGCCGACGGTGCTGTTCCTGGGGCGCCATGTTGGCTACCCGGTGGCGCTCGAGGGTGCGCTCAAGCTCAAGGAGCTGGCGTACATGCACGCCGAGGGCTTTGCCGCCGGCGAGCTCAAGCACGGTCCCATCGCGCTGATCGACGACGATCTGCCGGTGATCGTGGTGATGCCGTCGCCCAAGGGCTCATCGATGCTGCACGCCAAGCTGCTGAGCAACATCCGGGAGATTCAGGCCCGTGGCGCGGTCACCATCGTCATCGCCGAGGAAGGCGACGAGACGGTGCGGCCGTACGCGGACTACATCTTCGAGTTGCCGACGACCTCGACGTTGTTCCAGCCCCTGCTGTCGACCATCCCGCTGCAGGTGTTCGCCGCGTCGGTGGCCCGTGAGCGCGGATACGACGTGGACAAGCCGCGGAACCTGGCGAAGTCGGTCACTGTCGAATAGCTTCGCTTCGGCTCGTTCGCTGGCATCAACCAAGCCTGTGCTCTAGCATGGGAAAACGCAGGTCAACCATATCCGCACATTCTGCTGAAATATTAGCTGTGGAAATGGTTGGATGCGGGTTGAGGGTCAGCCGAAGGTGTCCATTGTGAGGGCCGTGGATTGTTGCTGGATGCTGCTGCGCGTCACGCCACGGTCCGGATGGTCCGCGAATGGTGGCATACGCCGACCGATTACGAGGCGCAGGTCGAGTACTTCGCCAAGCGGTCGCTGACGGGGCTGATCCAGTTCCTCGTCGGGCTCGGCGTCGGCATGGTCGGCCTCATCGTCATGATCGCCCAGTGGTCCGGTGACGCACCCGCGGGCGCGGTCGTGCGGGCCGTGTCCATCGTGTTCATCACGGCGATGTACGTGTGGAGCTGGGTGTGGTGGCTGCGGCCATGGCCGTCGTACCGGGTGTCGCACGCGTTCCTCATCAACGTCGACATCGGCGTCACCGTGGTCACCCTGCTCAACCAGAAGGTGCTGTCCGGCATGTTCGGGCTGAGTGCGCTGCTGCTGGTGTCGTTCTACATCATCTTCTTCGACGGCCCCAAAGCGCTTGCCGTACATAGTTGTTGGGCGGTGTCGTCGATCGCGGCGATGTCCGTCGAGATCGCGATCATCGGCGGCGGCGATCTGGTCCTGGCGTTCGTGAAGCTGCTGTCCGGCGGGGCGCTCGCGGTGGCGCCGATCGCCGCCCACTTCGGCATCTGGGCCCTGCGCAACGAGGCCAACGAGGCCTCGAACGACCCACTGACCGGATTGCTGAACCGCCGCGGTCTCAATCTCCACATCGACGACCTGCTGCGCGGCCACCGCAAGCGCGCGGCCGACGTCGTGGTCATCGTGATCGACCTCGACCGGTTCAAGATCGTCAACGACCGGTTCGGCCACAGCGCCGGCGACGAGGTGCTGGTCCGCTGCGCCCGGCGACTGGAGTCCTCCGTGCATGGCGGCGCGCTGGTGGCGCGCGTCGGGGGCGAGGAGTTCGTCGTCGTCGACGTCCTGCAGCCGGGGGACTGGGTGGCCGTGGCCGACCGGATCCGGGTCGCGTTGTGCGGCCGCGACGACCACGCGCCGATCACGGCGAGTATCGGGATCACCGCCGCGGCGATCGCGCACTTCGCTGAATCCGGGTGTGACCACGCGGAACTGCTCGGCGATCTGGTCGCCCGTGCCGACGAGGCGATGTTCGTGGCCAAGCGCGGCGGCGGCAACGCCGTCAGCTACCTGCCGCCGATGCCTGACGCGGTGCGGACATCGCGGTGAACTGTTCGTGATCCTCCGGGTGCGGGCCTGCTACTCCCATCCCGCCGTAGGAGCAGCAGGCCCGCTTTGCGTTGTCACTGTTGAGTTGTCAAGGTGCGTAACGCTTTAGGTGTTATGCGGCTGTGTCGAGGCGCATGGTGCGGCGGTTGTATGCGGGGATGGGTTTTCGGTGTGGGTCGACGGCCGCGGGTGGGATGAGCCAGGGGTGTTTGTCCAGGCCCATGACGACGTCCCAGCCGTCGTGGTGGACGTTGGCGTGGCAGGCCGGGCACAGCAGGCAGCCGTTGGCTAGTGATGTCTCACCGTGGTGGGTCCAGTGGATGATGTGGTGGGCGTGGGTGCGTCCGGGTGGTGCGCCGCATTTGATGCAGCATTCATCGCGGTGATAGAGCGCTTTGCGCAGGTGCGGCGGGAACAGCCGCTTCTCGCGCCCTATATCGAGGGGTACGTGTTCGCCGTCGACGATGATCGTGGTGACGGTGGTGTCGCAGCAGATTCGTTCCAGGGTCATGGTGCTGATCGATCCGATGAATTCCAACGCCGCCAGGTCGGGGGTGTCGGCGGGCACCGTCACCAGTAGCTGGGTGCGCGGCGCGGACGCGGTGTCGCCGCCGCGGGCGGCGATGTCCAGCACCGCTTCCAGCGCATCCGCCCGCCGCCTGCCCGCGGTGCGGGTGTCGGGGGTGCCGTCGGGTTCTGGCCGCGGTGCCGAGTGTTCCTCGATCGCTGCGACCAGCTTGGCGCCCACCTCCACGTCCAAGTCCGCGCGCACCTGCACCCGACCATCGGAGGTGACGCGGTGCTCGACGGTGTTGATCGACCGGTCCTCGGCGGCCGGCAGGCCACCTTCGGCGGCGGCGACCCGGTTGCCCAGCCGGCGGGCGCGTTTGTCGATGTCGGCGGGGGTGGCGCCGGAGAAGAACTGTCCCAACAGATCGGTCACCTGCTGGTACCGGGTCTCCTCGTCCAGCTCGCCGGGTGCGCGGGCGCGGATGTGGTTGATGCCTTTGACGATCGCATCGACATGCTCCCCGGAGATCGCACCGTCGGCGGCATGGGCCGCCAATGTGGGCAATGCCGGTAACGCGGCGCCGACCCGGACCAGCCGCTGCGCGACCGACGGCGCACACCCCAACGCCATCAACAACTCCCTCGGCGTCCGCCCCTGCGCGGCCGCGGCACCACAGCGGTCCAGCGCCCCGGTCAGCATCGCCGCCAGATGGTCGGCCACATTGCGCAGCCGCAGCACGCACGTCATCGCCGCAACGACCTCGTCCACCGACATCTCGTCGGAGACCTGCACACTGCGAAGGTGATCGAGAAGAGCGTTGAGATCCGGTGTGATTCCCATGCCCAATTGTATCGAACATATGTTCGAACAGCAAGGAGTTTTTCGGCCTACATCAGGACGTCGGTGACAGTTGCGCTGATCTCGGTGAAGGCAGGTGGTGGGTCCTCAAGCTCGAGCCTTGCAACTGCCTAGCGCATCGCGCGAACCGCCCGGAAAGGTTGGGCGCCAACTCGGCCGGGTAGCGCATGTGCTCAGCGGGGCACGCCCGCGCACCGATGCAGCGCTACACGTTGACACCCCGACCCAGCGGCCCAACGGCTCTGTGGGATCGGCTCGATCGCAACGCTCACGCAACGCTCACGCGCGCACCACCGAAGGCCCTAGCGCTTCATAACGGGCCGCCGCGGCGGCCGGCAGTTCCGTACCGGTCACGATCGCTTCGAAGTCGGACACGTCGGCGAACCGGCAGAAGCTCGTCTCGCCGAATTTGGAATCGGCGGCCACCAGGATGCGGCGCATCGCGACCGACACCGCGGTCTGCTTGACTGCGGCCACCGCGGGATCGGGGGTGGTCAGCCCGTGCTCGGGCGTGATGCCGTTGGTGCCGAGGTAGGCGACGTCGATGACGAGGCTGCGCAACCGCTCCACGGCCCAGTTGTCCACCGTGGCCAGGGTTCGTCCGCGCATTCGTCCGCCGAGCAGCATCACCGTCACGGTCGCGCTGTGGGCCAGCGCTTCGGCGGCCAGCAACGACGACGTCACCACCGTCAGCTGCTGATCCGCCAGTTGTTCGGCGATCAGTCGCGGAGTGAAACCCTCATCCAGATAAACGGTTTCGGCTCCATGCAGCAGATCCGCGGCTGCGGCCGCGATCCGGTGCTTCTGGGCCAGGTCGACCTGACTGCGGTACTCGACCGTCGATTCGAATGCCGCCGTCTCCAGCGGGATGGCTCCGCCGTGGACCCGCTTGAGCATGCGCCGCCCGGCCAGCACCTTCAGGTCGCGGCGGATGGTCTCCGACGCCACGTTCAGTTCTTCGGCCAGCGCCAGCACCTCGACCCGCCCACGGGTACGGGCGAACTCGACGATCTGGCGCTGGCGGCTGTCTGAATCCACGGATGACATTCTGGCGCCCGTCGTCTACCGCGCTTCGCTCAGCACCGCCCGGACCTCCTCGGGCGTGCTGGCGCGGCGCAGCCGCTCCACCTCGTCCTTGTTCAGGAACACCTGGGCGATCCGGGTGAGAAGCGCCATGTGGTCCTTGCCGGCGCCGGCGATGCCCACCACGAACTCGGCGGGCTTGCCGTTCCAGTCGATGGGTTCGGGATAGCGGACGAACGAGATCCCGGAATGCCGGATCGCACTCTTGGCATCGTTGGTGCCGTGCGGGATCGCCAGGCCGTTGCCCATGTACGTCGATACCGATTTCTCCCGCTCGTGCATGGCGTCGACATACGAGACGTCGACGGCCTGCGCGGAGACCAGCAGGTTGCCGGCCTCGGTGATGGCGGCCTCGGCGGTGGTGGCCGAGCCGGCCAGCACGATCGAGTCGAGCGACAGCACATCGTCGGAATCGGCCGTGGGTTCGGTTGGCGCCGTGGCGGATTCGCCTGAGGACCCAGGGGTGCCGTTGGTACGTCCCAGTAGTTCCAGGATTTCGTCGTAGCGGGGCGAGTTCATGAAGTCGTCGACCGAGACATGGATGGCCGACGGGGTCTTCTGCCGGGCGCGCTCGGTGAGATCACGGTGGGTGACGGCCAGCCCGTAGGTGTCGGTCAGGTTGGAGATGGCCTGGTTGACGACCGTCACGCCGGTGAAGCCGGCGTCGCGAATCTTCTTGCGCAGCACCGAGGCTCCCATCGCGGACGAACCCATGCCGGCGTCGCAGGCGAACACGATGTTGGTGATGGGTGCGGTCGCGGAGGTGCCCACCAGTGCCGAGGCCACGCTGGATCGCTTGCCCTTCAGTGCCTCCATCTCGGCGGTGGCGGCAGCCAGATCGGGCTCGTCGGTGGCGCGGTCGGTCTTGAGCAGCACGCAGGCAACCGCGAACGAGACTGCGGCCGCCCCCAGCACCGACAGCGTGACGCCGAGGTAGCTGCCGGACGCGGTCTGGGCGTAGACGGCGATGATCGAGCCGGGCGCGGCGGGTGCGCGCAGGCCGGAGCCGAACAGCACGTTGATGAAGACGCCCGTCATCCCGCCCAGGATGGTGGCGGCGATCAGCTTCGGCTTCATCAGCACGTACGGGAAGTAGATCTCGTGAATGCCACCGAGGAACTGGATGATGGCGGCGCCCGGTGCGGATGCCTTGGCGGCCCCGCGGCCGAACACCATGAACGCCAACAGGATTCCCAGACCGGGTCCCGGATTGGCTTCCAGCAGGAACAGCACGGATTTGCCGGTGGCGAGCGCCTGAGTGGTACCCAGGGGAGTGAGCACGCCATGGTTGATGGCGTTGTTGAGGAAGAGCACCTTGGCGGGCTCGATGAAGATCGAGGTCAGGGGCAGCAGGTCGTGGCCGACGAGGAAGTCGACACCGTGGCCGGCGCCGCGGGTGAACGCCGATACCACCGGGCCGACACCGAAGAACCCGATGACGGCCAGCACCAGTCCGGCGATGCCGGCCGAGAAGTTGTTCACCAGCATCTCGAAGCCGGGGCGGATCTTGCCATCCCACAACGCATCCAGCTTCTTGATGACCCAGCCGCCCAAGGGACCCATGATCATTGCGCCCATGAACATCGGAACATCGGACCCGGCAACCACGCCCATGGTGGTGATGGCGCCGACGACGGCTCCACGGGTTCCGTACACCATCCGTCCGCCGGTGGATCCGATGAGGATCGGCAGCAGGTAGGTGATCATCGGCCCGACGATGCCGCCCTTTTCGTAGGCGCCCCAGCCGCCGATGTGGGCCACCCAGCCGTCCGGGTTCTGCAGCGCGTGAAAGAGGCCGGGCAGCCAGCCGGTCTTGATGAACAGCGCGGTGATCAGGCCCCAGGCGATGAAGGCGCCGATGTTCGGCATGACCATGTTCGACAGCGCGGTGCCGAGCTGCTGCACCCGCACGCGCAGACTGGCGCGCTGCGGTGTTTCCGTCGTTGCGTTCACTGTGCTGGACCTCCACCTTGACCGGCCGTGAAGGTGATGCCCGTCACATCACCGTGTGTTTATGAGTAAAGCCCACATGTGGGCACGATGGCAAGCAAATGGGCAAAAATGGGCAGAGAAAAGTTTGGATTTATGCCCGAATTGCCGATAGAGTGGGCGCAGAGTGAACCACGACACACTTGCCGGCCAGGCCGGAGAACCGGGAGGAACGCCATGAAAGCGCTGCGCTACTACGCACCCGAGGACGTCCGGCTCGAAGATGTGCCCGAGCCGGTATGCGGACCCGACGAGATCAAGATCCGGGTGCGCAACTGTTCGACCTGCGGCACGGACGTCAAAATCCTGCACAACGGGCACCAGAACCTGACCCCGCCGCGGACCATCGGGCACGAGATCGCCGGCGACATCGTCGAGGTGGGGGCCAACGTGAACGCCGCCTACGGCACCGAGTGGGCCGAGGGCGACCGGGTTCAGGTGATCGCCGCGGTCCCGTGCGGCGAGTGCCACGAGTGCCGCAAAGGCTGGATGGCCGTGTGCCAGAACCAGACCTCGATGGGCTACCAGTACGACGGCGGATTCGCCGAGTACATGATCGTGCCGCGCCAGGTACTCAAAGTCGATGGGCTGAACCGGATTCCGGACAACGTCGGCTACGACGAGGCGTCGGCCGCGGAACCCTTCGCGTGCGCCATTAACGCCCAGGATCTGCTCGGCATCGAGCCGGGTGACACCGTCGTGGTGTTCGGTGCCGGTCCCATCGGGTGCATGCACATCCGCATCGCCCGTGGTGTGCACGACTGCGGGCCGGTGTACCTCGTGGACGTCAACGACGCCCGCCTGGCGATGTCCGCCGATGCCGTGCACCCCGATGCGGTGATCAATGCGGCGGAGGTCGACGTCGTCGAGAAGGTCATGGAACTGACCGGAGGCCGCGGCGCCGACGTGGTGATCACCGCGACCGCCGCCAATATCACGCAGGAGCAGGCCATCGCGATGGCCGCGCGCAACGGCCGCATCTCGTTCTTCGGCGGCCTGCCCAAGACGAATCCGACGATCACCTGCGATTCCAACGTGGTGCACTACCGCCAGCTGCACATCCACGGCGCCAACGGATCTGCGCCCGAGCACAACAAGCGGGCGCTGCACTACATCTCAACCGGCCAGGTTCCGGTGAAGGACTTGATCACCCGGCACATCGCCCTCGACGAGGTGCTCGATGCGTTCTCGATCGTCCAGAACGGCGAGGCCATCAAGGTGACGGTGGAGCCCAGCGCGGTTCTCGTCTGAGTCTCAGCCGCCGACGGCGGCGATGTAGCCGCCGATCGCGAGCACACACAGGACGGCACACAACCCCAGCGTGCCGACGGCAAATGGCCAGGCGCGCAGGCGCTTCACCAGTCGGATGACCGTGACGACCGTGCCGGCCAGCGCCACCACCATGGCGGCGATGAAACCCGCTGCCATGGCGTTGATCCCGGCGTCGATGTGACAGGTCGCCGGCGGACAGTAGTCGGTGAACGCCAACGCGAACACCGCGAAGAACGCGGCCACGCCGCCGCCGACATAGGTGAGCACCAGCGCGCTGATCGAGGCGGCGAGGTCGCCGCTCGACAGCGGAGGCTTGGCCGGTGGCAGCGGCGAATAGCCGTAGGTCATGGCGGGATGTTATCCGCGCCGAACGTGAGCGGGTGTGCGAAAAATCCACAGAAGTTCGCACACCCGCTCATGCTCGGCACCCGAATTTGACGCACATGCCAACCCCCGCGGGGCGGATGTGCGTAACCTTCGAGCTATGCGGCACTACTACACCGCCGAGCAGATCCGCGCGGCCGAGGCGCCGCTGTTGGCTTCGCTGCCCGATGGCGTGCTCATGCGCCGGGCGGCATACGGGTTGGCGACGGCGATCGCCACCGAACTCAAGGCCCGCACCGGCGGCGTGAGCGGGCGCAGCGTCTGTGCGGTGGTGGGCTCCGGCGACAACGGCGGCGACGCGCTCTGGGCGGCCACGTTCCTGCGCCGCCGCGGTGCGGCCGCTACAGCGGTGCTCCTGAACCCGGACCGCACCCACCCGAAGGCGCTCACCGCATTCCGAAAAGCCGGCGGCAGAGTAGTTGAAAGCATTCCGCCGTCAACCGATTTGGTGATCGACGGCGTTGTCGGCATCGGCGCCACCGGGCCGCTCCGGCCCAATGCCGCGGCGGTCTTCGCGGCCAACACCGCACCCGTCGTTGCCGTCGACCTCCCCAGCGGCATCGACGTCCAGACCGGTGCCACCGACGGCCCCCACGCGCACGCCGCGCTGACCGTCACCTTCGGCGGGCTCAAACCCGTACACGGACTGGCCGACTGTGGACGGGTCGAACTCATCGACATCGGACTCGACCTGCCGGAGCCCGCGTTCCTCGGATTCGAAGCGCACGACGTCCGCGCCCGCTGGCCGGTGCCGCACCCGTCGGACGACAAGTACAGCCAAGGCGTCACGGGTGTGCTTGCCGGGTCGGCGACGTATCCGGGCGCAGCGATCCTGAGCAGCGGCGCCGCCGTCGCCGCGACCTCGGGCATGGTCCGTTACGCCGGCTCCGCGCACGCCGAAGTGGTGTCGCACTGGCCGGAAGTCGTTGCGGCGGCGGATATGACGGCTGCGGGCCGGGTCCAGGCGTGGGTGGTCGGCCCCGGGCTCGGTACCGACACCGCCGGCGAGGACGCGCTGCGGTTCGCGCTGGACACCGACCTGCCCGTGATCGTCGACGCCGATGCACTGACCTTGTTGGCCGCCGACCTCGACCTTGTCGCGGACCGCGCGGCACCGACGGTGCTGACGCCCCATGCCGGTGAATTCGCCCGGCTCGCAGGACATCCGCCCGGACCCGACCGGGTGACCGCTACCCGCGAACTGGCCGAACGTCTGGGCGCCACCGTACTGTTGAAGGGCAACGTCACCATCATCGCCGAATCGGACGGCCCCACCTATCTCAATCCCGCCGGCCAATCCTGGGCTGCCACAGCCGGATCCGGCGACGTGCTGTCCGGCATCATTGGCGCCCTGCTGGCGTCGGGCATCGCACCGGGTGAGGCCGCCGCGATGGCGGCCTTCGTGCATGCCCGTGCGGCGGGCCTGTCCGCAGCCGACCCCGGTCCCAACCCCGCGCCCACATCGGCGCACCGCATCCTGGCCCATGTCCGGGCCGCTGTCGCATCGCTCTAACCAAGGGGGAATCAGTATGTCGCGCAAGCATGTTCATGGACCGATCATGAGTCCTGCGTACACCGGCCGGTTGTCCACCGCGCCGGTCCCATCGTTGCGTCTGCCCGACGACCCGCTGGACCCGCAGGCCGCCTACCGCTTCATCCACGACGAGCTGATGCTCGACGGCAGCTCCCGGCTGAACCTCGCGACGTTCGTCACCACGTGGATGGACCCCGAGGCCGAGAAGCTGATGGCCGAGACGTTCGACAAGAACATGATCGACAAGGACGAATACCCGGCGACCGCGGCCATCGAGTCCCGCTGCGTGTCCATGGTGGCCGATCTCTTCCACGCCGAAGACCTGCGCGACGACGACCCGTCGTCGGCCTGCGGCGTCTCGACCATCGGTTCCAGCGAGGCCGTCATGCTGGCCGGCCTGGCGCTCAAGTGGCGGTGGCGCGAGAAGGTGGGCGACTGGAAGGGACGCACCCCCAACCTGGTGATGGGCTCCAACGTCCAGGTGGTGTGGGAGAAGTTCTGCCGTTACTTCGACGTCGAGCCGCGGTACCTGCCGATGGCCGAGGACCGCTACGTCATCACCCCGGAGCAGGTGCTTGCCAATGTCGACGAGGACACCATCGGCGTGGTGGGCATCCTGGGCACCACGTTCACCGGTGAGCTGGAACCCATCGCCGAGATCTGTGCGGCGCTCGATCAGCTCGCACAAGACAAGGGCCTCGACATCCCGGTCCACGTCGACGCCGCCAGCGGCGGTTTCGTGGTGCCGTTCCTGCACCCGGATCTGCATTGGGATTTCCGGCTCCCGCGGGTGGTCTCGATCAACGTCAGCGGCCACAAGTATGGGCTGACGTACCCGGGCATCGGTTTCGTGGTCTGGCGCAGCAAGGAGCACCTGCCCGAGGACCTCGTCTTCCGGGTCAACTACCTGGGCGGCGACATGCCGACCTTCACCCTGAATTTCTCGCGGCCCGGCAATCAGGTGGTCGGCCAGTACTACAACTTCCTGCGTCTCGGCCGGGCCGGCTACACGCAGATCATGCGCTGCCTGTCGGACACCGCCCGCTGGATCGGAGACGAGCTGCGGGGCAGCGAGCACTTCGAGGTCATCACCGACGGCTCGGCCATCCCGGTGATCGCCTGCCGGCTCAAGGGCAAGCGGCCCTACACCGAATTCGACGTGTCACACGCGCTGCGTGCCTACGGCTGGCAGGTGCCGGCGTACACCATGCCCGAGGGTGCGACGGACATCGCAGTGCTGCGTGTGGTGGTGCGCGAGGGCTTCTCGGCGGACCTGGCCCGTGCCCTGCGCGACGACCTGACCACCGTGCTGAACAGCCTCGACGAACTCAAACCGAAGGGCCAGTTCGACGACGTGCAGCCGTTCGCCCACTAGGGGACGACCCTGAGCTTGTGTTCCAGATCTCCGGAAAATGTGGTGCACAAGCTCAGGCTCGACGCGGACCAGCGGGCGTCTGGGAGAATCGGAGGCGATATGAGTTCGCCCGATCCCCAACCTGCTGCCCAGGCCGTCATCGACCTGGGCGCAATTGCGCATAACGTGCGGCTTCTGCGGGAACGCGCAGGCAGCGCCGCGGTGATGGCGGTGGTCAAGGCCGACGGTTACGGGCACGGTGCGCCGCAGGTGGCGCGTGCCGCCCTGGCCGCCGGGGCTGCCGAGCTGGGCGTCACCAACATCACCGAGGCGCTGGCACTGCGGGAGGCCGGCATCACGGCGCCCGTGCTGTCCTGGCTGAACCTGCCCGGCACCGACTTCGCGCCCGCGCTGGCCGCCGATGTGCAGGTGGCGGTGGCGTCGGTACGGCAGTTCGACGACGTGCTCGACGGCGTGCGCCGCAGCGGTGCGCCGGCGGCGCTCACCGTCAAGGTCGACACCGGTCTGAGCCGCAACGGCGTCAGCCCCGCCGAGTACCCGGCCCTGCTCGACGCCATCGCCCGGGCCGCCGCCGACGGCGCGGTGCACCCCCGCGGCATCATGAGCCACCTCGCATGTGGCGACGACCCGCAGCACCCGATGAACGACACCCAAGCTGAGCGCCTCACCGCCGCTCGGAAACAGGCCGCGGCGGCCGGCGTGCACTTCGAAGTGGCGCACCTGGCCAACTCGCCCGCGACCCTGACGCGGCCCGATCTGCATTTCGATGTGGTGCGGCCGGGTATCGCGGTCTACGGGCAGACGCCGATCCCCGCGCTCGGCGATTTCGGCCTGCGGCCCGTCATGACGCTGAAATGCCCTGTCACCGCGGTACGTTCGATCAAAGCCGGCGACGGCGTGTCCTACGGGCACACCTGGATCGCCGACCGCGACACCACCGTCGGGTTGATCCCGCTCGGCTATGCCGACGGGGTCTTCCGCGGTCTGAGCGGACGCATCGACGTCAGCATCAACGGCGCCCGGTACCGCAACATCGGCCGAATCTGTATGGACCAGTTCGTGGTTGACCTCGGACCCGACGGTGCCGGTGTCAAGGTCGGCGACGAGGCGGTGCTGTTCGGCTCGGGCGCCGCCGGTGAGCCGACGGCGCAGGACTGGGCCGAACTGCTGGGCACCATCAACTACGAGGTCGTCACCAGCCCGCGGGGCCGGGTCGCCCGGACCTATCGCGAGTCGACGGGCTGACGTCCATGAGCGACAACAGGAATGCCCGGTGGCTGGCGGGCATGGCCGGGCTCACGGCCGTGGGGTCAGTCGCCGGGATCAGCGTCGCCCGCTCGTTGCGCCGCCGTGGAGGTGAAGACCCTTACGCGGGTGAAGATTTCACCACGCTCGACGCCGACCGCGGGTACGTGGTGACGGCCACCGACGGCGTGCCGCTGGCAGTCCGCGAGGTCGGCCCGAAAGACGCCCGGCTGACGGTGCTCTTCGCACACGGATTCTGTAACAGCATGGGCTCCTTCCACTTTCAGCGGGCCCGGCTGGCCGAGCGGTGGGGCGATCAGGTCCGCATGGTGTTCTACGACCAGCGCGGGCACGGCCGGTCCTCGGCCGGTCCGACCGACTCGTACACCGTCCCGCAACTGGGGCAGGACCTCGAATCGGTGATGCGGGTGATGGCGCCGCGGGGGCCCGTGGTGTTGGTCGGTCACTCGATGGGTGGCATGACGGTGCTGTCCCACGCCCGGCAGTTTCCGCACAACTACCCCGCCCGCGTGTGCGGCGTCGCCATCCTCGCCTCTGCGGCACAAGGGGTTACCCGTTCGCCGTTGGGTGAGGTGCTGCAGAATCCGGCGCTGGAGGCGGCGAAAGTCGCAGTGCGGTTCGCGCCCGGCGCGGTCAGTGCGGGCCGTGGCGCGGCGAAGGCCGTCATCGGCCCGGTGCTCAAGGCCGCGTCGTTCGGTGACGACGCAGTCAGCCCGTCGGTGGCTCGGTACGTCGAGAAGATGACGCACAACACCTCGATCCGCACGACCGTCGAGTTCCTGCACGCACTCGAAACCCACGACGAGGCAGGCGCGCTGCCGGTCTTGCAGCACGTGCCCACGCTGATCGCCTGCGGCGACCACGATCTGCTCACCCCACTGGCCAAGTCCGAGGCGATGGCCCGGCAGCTGCCGAAGTCTGAACTGGTCATTGTCGAAGGGGCCGGGCACATGGTGCACATGGAGCAACCCGAACTGATCAACGAGGCGCTGGAGCGCTTCGTCGAGCACGCCACGCCGTCACGGCTGGTGGCGCTCACCCGGCATCTGCGTGGAAAGGCCAAGCGCAATGGATGATTCGCACGGCACCGTGCACCTGCCGACCGAGGCCGACACCATGGCCCTCGGCGCCCGGTTCGGCGCCGAACTCAAGGTCGGCGACGTCGTGGTGCTCACGGGGCCGCTGGGCGCCGGGAAAACCATGCTGGCCAAGGGCATTGCGCAGGGTATGGATGTCGACGGCGCGGTGACGTCGCCGTCGTACGTGCTGGCCCGGGTACATCCCGCCCGCCGTGCCGGACACCCCGCGATGGTGCACGTCGACATGTACCGACTGCTCGATTCAGGCAGCACCGACCTGCTCGGAGAACTCGACTCGCTCGACCTCGACACCGACCTCGACGACGCCGTGGTGGTCGTCGAGTGGGGCGAGGGTCTGGCCGAGCGATTGTCGGCCAGCCATCTGGACATCCGGTTGGAGCGCGCCGACGACGACACCCGTACCGCTGTCTGGCATTGGAGCCGTGGATGATTCTCGCCATCGATACCGCCACCCCGGCCGTCACCGCCGGTGTGGCACGGCGTTCCGCGGCCGGCGTCGAGGTGCTGGCCGAACGGATCACCCTCGATGCCCGCGCGCACGCCGAGCAGTTGACGCCCAATGTGATTGCCGCCGTTGCCGATGCCGGTATCACGTTCGCCGACCTGGAAGCCGTGGTCGTCGGCTGCGGGCCGGGCCCCTTCACCGGGTTGCGGGTCGGCATGGCCACCGCAGCTGCGTACGGACAGGCGCTCGGCATCCCCGTGTACGGCGTGTGCAGCCTGGATGCGATCGCCCCGGCGACTCCCGGAGAACTGTTGGTGGTCACCGATGCCCGTCGCCGCGAGGTGTACTGGGCGCGGTACCGCGGCGGCGCGCGGGTCGAGGGACCGGCGGTGAGCGCCGCGGCCGACGTCGAGCCCGGGTCGGGTTCGGTGGCCGGCCCGGCCGCGCAGGCCGCACTGTTCCCGTTGCCTTCGCTCGACGTCGAGTACCCCACCGTGACCGGCCTCGTGACCGCCGCCGACTGGGACCAGCCGCCCGCCGCGCTGGTGCCGCTGTACCTGCGCCGACCCGACGCGAAAACCCTTGCCGAGCGGGGACTCTCGTGACCATCGAGTACGGTCCCCTGACGGTCGGCGACGCCGACCGGTGCGGCGAACTGGAGGCGATCCTGTTTCCCGGTGACGACCCGTGGCCGGCAGTTGCCTTCATCCGCGAGCTCGACTCGGCACACAACCACTACGTCGCCGCACGCGAGGGCAAGCATCTGGTGGGGTATGCCGGCATCAGCCGGCTGGGCCGTAAACCGCCGTTCGAGTACGAGGTGCACACCATCGGGGTCGATCCGGCGTACCAGGGCCAGGGCATCGGCCGCGAGCTGCTGGACCGGCTGTTGGCCATTGCCGATGGCGGCACCGTGTTCCTAGAGGTGCGCACCGACAACAAGCCGGCGATCGGCCTGTACGAAAGCGTCGGGTTTGTGAAGATGGGTGTGCGCAAACGGTATTACCGGATCAGTGGCGCGGACGCATACACCATGCGACGGGACGCGCAGGTGAGCAGCGTGTCAGGCGACGCGGACGTGAGGAGCGAGTCAGGCTCATGACAATCATCTTGGCCATCGAAAGTTCCTGTGACGAAACAGGCGTCGGCATCTGCGAATTGGCGGACGACGGCACCGTGACGCTCTTGGCCGACGAGGTCGCCTCCAGCGTCGACGAGCACACCCGCTATGGCGGCGTGGTCCCCGAGATCGCCTCGCGTGCGCACCTGGAATCGCTGGGGCCCACCATGAATCGCGCCCTGGCGGCCGCCGGCATCGAGCGGCCCGACGTTGTCGCCGCGACCATCGGGCCCGGCCTGGCCGGTGCACTGTTGGTGGGTGTGGCTGCGGCCAAGGCCTATTCGGCGGCGTGGGGTGTGCCGTTCTACGGTGTCAATCACCTGGGCGGGCACCTGGCCGCAGACGTCTACGACCACGGCCCGCTGCCCGAGAGCGTCGGGCTGCTGGTGTCGGGTGGTCATACCCATCTGCTGCATGTGCGATCCCTGGGCGAGCCGATCGAGGAACTCGGCAGCACCGTTGACGACGCGGCGGGCGAGGCCTACGACAAGGTGGCCCGGCTGCTCGGGCTCGGCTACCCCGGTGGCCGCGTGCTCGACGAACTGGCCCGCCAAGGCGACCGGAATGCCATCGTGTTCCCGCGCGGCATGACCGGTCCTCGAGATGACCCGTACGCCTTCAGCTTTTCCGGTCTCAAGACCGCCGTCGCCCGCCACACGGAGAAGCACCCCGACGCGTCGCACGCCGACGTCGCCGCCGGCTTCCAGGAGGCCGTCGCGGACGTGTTGACCCGCAAGGCGGTTCGTGCGGCCACCGACCTGGGCGTGTCCACACTGCTGATCGCCGGGGGAGTGGCCGCCAATTCGCGGTTGCGTGAGCTGGCCGAAGAGCGTTGTGCCGAGGCCGGTTTGACACTTCGGGTGCCCCGGCCGCGGCTGTGCACCGACAACGGGGCCATGATCGCCTCGTTCGCCGCGCACCTGATCGCGGCGGGAGCCAAACCGTCGCGGCTCGACGTGCCGAGCGACCCGGGGCTGCCGGTGGTGAAAGGCCAGATCGCGTGAGCCTGCAGGACGCCGCGGACAAACTGGAGATCACGGAGCTGCTGTACCGGTACGCCGAACTGATCGACGCCGGCGACTTCGACGGCGTGGGAAAACTGCTGGGGCGCGGGAACTTCATGGGCGTTGCCGGCGCCGAGGCCATCGCGGCGCTGTTCGCCAAGACCACCCGCCGTTTCCCCGATCACGGGAACACCCCGCGCACCCGGCATCTGGTACTCAACCCGATCGTTGAACTCGACGGCGATACCGCTCATGCGCGGTCGACGTTCTGCGTGGTGCAGCAGACCGAAACGGTTCCGCTGCAACCCATCGTGGTGGGCCGGTACGGCGATACGTTCGCGCGCGACGACGCCGGTTGGTACTTCACCGAACGTGTTGTGGATGTGCAGATGGTCGGCAACGTATCCGACCACCTGAACATCGCGCTGTAGCCGTTACGCGTCGTTCGCGGCCGGGGAGAGCGGGATGAGGGGCAGTCGCAGCGCCCCCGGAGCGCCCTCCGGCACAACGGGTTTGATCGGAGCAATGGCGTCCACGCGGCGATAGGGCTGGCCCTGCTCGGGACGCAGGTCCTCCTCGCCCTTGTTGGGCCACATCGCCGCCGCACGTTCGGCCTGGGCGGTGATGGTCAGCGACGGGTTCACGCCCAGGTTCGCCGAGACCGCCGACCCGTCAACGACACTCAGGGTCGGGTATCCGTAGACGCGGTGGTACGGGTCGATGACGGCGTGCTCGGCGTCCGAGCCGATGGCGCAACCGCCGAGGAAATGCGCGGTCATCGGGATGTTGAACAGCTCGCCCCAGGTGCCGGCCGTGACGCCGTCGATCTTCTCGGCGACCCGGCGGGTCGCGTCGTTGCCGGCCGGGATCCATGTCGGGTTGGGCTGGCCGTGGCCCTGCTTGCTCGACAGGTGCCAGCCGCGCAGTCCTCGCTTGGTGAATGTGGTGATCGAGTTGTCCAGGTTCTGCATCACCAGCGAAATCACCGTGCGCTCACTCCAATTGCCGACCGTCAGGACCCGCAGCAGTGCGCGCGGATGCGTCACAGCCAGACCCAGCGCCTTCAGCCAGCGCGGCCACCGGCCGCCGCCGTCGGTCATCACCGTCTGGAGGAGACCCATCGCGTTGGAGCCCTTGCCGTAGCGCACCGATTCGATGTGGGTGTCGCTGGTCGGATGGAACGACGACGTGATGGCCACGCCGCGGGTCAGGTCCAGCGCCGGGTCGACCTTGTATTTCATTGCGCCCACGATCGATTCGGAGTTGGTGCGGGTGAGCACGCCGAGGCGGTCCGACAGCTGGGGCAGGGTGCCGCTGTCCTTCATCTTGTGCAGCAGGTTCTGCGTGCCCCAGGTACCGGCCGCCAGGACGACGTGCCGCGCCGTGAATGTCCGACGGTTCTTGCGCAGGGTCCGGCCGGTGCGCACGGTGTCGATCTCCCAGATGCCGCTCGGGCTCTGTCGTACCGAATCGACCGTTGTCAGCGGATGCACTGTGGCGCCGGCATTCTCGGCCAGACCGAGGTAGTTCTTCAGCAGCGTGTTCTTGGCGCCGTAGCGGCAGCCCGTCATGCAGCTGCCACATTCGATGCACCCGGTGCGGTCCGGTCCGACGCCGCCGAAGAACGGATCGGGCACGGTCTTGCCGGGTTCACCGAAGAACACCCCGACCGGCGTCTGGACGAACGTGTCGCCCACACCCATGTCCTCGGCGACCGCCTTCATGATCTCGTCGGCCGGGGTCATGCTCGGGTTGATCACCACGCCGAGCATTCGCCTGGCCTGGTCGTAGAACGGCGAGAGCTCGTCGGACCAGTCGGTGATGTGGGCCCACTGCGGGTCGTTGAAGAACGTCGCGGGCGGCTTGTAGAGCGTGTTGGCGTAGTTGAGCGACCCGCCACCGACGCCCGCCCCGGCCAGGATGACGACGTCGCGCAGCATGTGGATGCGCTGAATGCCGTAGCAGCCCAGCTTGGGAGCCCAGACGAATTTCCGGACGTCCCAACTGGTTTTGGGGAACTGGTCGTCGGTGAACCGGCGGCCGGCCTCCAGAACGCCCACGCGGTAGCCCTTCTCGGTCAGTCGCAGCGCGGTGACGCTGCCTCCGAATCCGGACCCGACGACGATCACGTCATAGTCGGTGTTGGACATGTGGCTCTCCTCAGTTGAAACGGCTGGTTTCGTCGTCGACCATGTCCATGGCGATGCGCCGGGCCCGGATCGCGGCCCGATCGGCCTTGACGTTGATGTCGCGCCGGCGGTCACCGGGTTCGTCAAGCCGCCGCTGAATCGTCTCCAGGATGGCCGCATCGCGAACGGCCCACTCGTGGAACATGATCCGCAGGTACTCGGTGACGGTGTCCTCGGCGCCGGCGTAGTTGCGTGCCATCTGCAGGAAGACGTGCGTCGAGCCCGGCGATTCGGGCGTGAACCCGTGAATCCGCAACAGCCCATAGGATTCGCCGTCGTCGATTTCGATGGCGTAGTGCTGCGTGTGCAGCGCGGGGGACACGAAGGTCCCCTCTTCGCGCCGGGTGGCCACCGACTCTTCGGGCAACCCGGTGATCGCCGACTCCCACGGCGCCAGCCGACTCGGGGGAGTGGACCGGGTGTAGGCCACCGAGCGTTCGGAGATCTCGACCTCGTTGAGCGGCGGGAGTTGCTGAATATCCGGTGGCACGACCTCGGGATGCGTCACGAACACATCGGTCAGGTCGAGATAATGCTCATGCAGCAGAAGGTAATTCGCCTCGATACGTAGCACCTCGGTGGTGCTGGTCCAGCCGGTACCGTCCAGGTACCACGGCACGCGTGGCGGTGGGCGCAGGGCGGCAGCACGCGGTTCGCCGAGCCAGATCCAGACGAACGGCGCGGTCTCGACGACCGGGTACGCCGCCACCCGGGCGCCGGGTGGCACGTTCTCCTGCGACGGCACGTCGGCCAGACAGCCGTCGGGCTCGTAGCTGAAGCCGTGATAGCCGCAGACGACACGATCGCCGTCCCGCCGGCCCTCCGACAAGGGATAGGCGCGGTGCGCGCAGCGGTCTTCCAGGGCGACCACTTCACCGGACGCGCGGCGGTACAGGACCACGTGCTTGTCCAGCAGACGCCGGGCCAGCAGTCCCGCGCCGACCTCATCGCTGAGCGCGGCCACGTACCAGCAGTTCAACGGGTAGTTGGTTCTCATAGGTCGAGCACCAGCCTTTCGGACCGGGAGCGCGAGACGCAGATCATGATGGTTTTGTTCTCCGCCTTCTCCGAGTCGTTGAGCACGGAGTCGCGGTGATCGCCGATGCCGGCGATAATTTCGCATTCACAGGTGCCGCACACGCCTTCCATGCACGACCCCAGTACGTCCAGGCCCGCTTCTTCGGCGACGTCGTAGATCGTCTTGTCCGACGGCACGGTGAGGGTGATGCCGGAACGCTGGCATTCGATCTCGAACGTGTCGAGGGCGTCGGCCGGTTCCTCGATGGTCTTCGCCGAGAAGCGCTCGAGGTGCAGGCTGCCGTCGGGCCAGGCCTGGCAGCCCTTCTCGACCGCGTCGAGCAGGCCCTCGGGTCCACAGCAGTAGACCAACGTGTTGTCTTGCGGCGCCGCCAGCACCGCCGCCAGCTTGGTCCGGAAAGCGTCGCCGTGCTCGTCGCGCGCGCAGATGGTCACGCGGTCGCCGAAGCGTTCCAGCGCGTCCAGGTACGCCATCGACGAGCGGGCGCTGCCGCCGTAGATCAGCTGCCAGTCGGCGCCGGTGGCCTCGGCGGCCTCGATCATCGGGAGCATCGGCGTGATGCCGATACCGCCGGCGACGAACTGGTAGCGCGGCGAGTTCACGAGCGCGAAGTGGTTGCGCGGCCCGCGCACCCGGACGGTGGTGCCCTCGTGGAGCTTGTCGTGGACGTACTGCGAACCTCCACGGCTGTTCGGGTCGAGCAGGATGCCCACCTGCCACTCGGTGCGGCTGGCGGTGCTGCCGCACAGGGAGTACTGCCGTGTCAGCGACGGCGACATGACCAGGTCGATGTGAGCGCCGGGGGTCCACTCGGGCAGGTCCGCGCCGGAGGGGTCGGCGAGGGTCAGCGTGACGACACCGTCCGCTGACTGTTCGCGCCGGCGGACCTCGAGGTCGACCTCGACTTCCCGGTATGCAGCGTTACTCACAGTGCCCTCTGTTCTTCGCCCGAGCGGCTCATCGCCGTGCGACGGACGGGGATCGACTTGTACTGGTTGAGGAACAGCGCCCGCACGCGGGTCGGGTCGCCGTCCAGCGTGAGGTCGGGGAACCGGCGGACGGTCTCCTGAATCCACAGCTTCAGTTCGAGGCGCGCCAGGTTGGCGCCGAGGCAGAAGTGCTTGCCGCGGCCGCCGAAGGCCTGGTGCGTGTCCGCCAGCCCCTCGCGGGTGATGTCGAACTCGTGCGGGTTCTCGAAGACGGTCTCGTCCCGGTTGGACGCCAGGTACCACAGCAGTAACCGGTCGCCTTCTTTGATCTGCTTGCCGTGCAGCTCGAAGTCGGTGGTCGCGGCCCGGCCCATGAAGGCGAAGGCGGGCGCGTAACGGAGGCCCTCCTCGACGGTGGGTTCGAGCAGCTCCGGGTTCTCCTGCAGCAGGATCAGCTGATCCGGGTTCTGCATCAGGGCCAGCATCGTCGCGCTGTAGGTGGCGCGCGTCGAGTCGTTGCCGGCCGTCATGAGCAGGGTGAAGAACGTGGCCATCTCGAGTTCGGTGAGCTTCTCGCCGTCGATTTCGGCGTTCATCACCGCGGTGATCAGGTCGTCGCGCGGGTTGTCCCGGCGCTGAGCCATCTGCTCGCCCAGGTACGTGATGATCTCGCCGACGATGGCGCCGGCGTCGTCCCACTGCGTACGGATCTCCGGATCCTCGAACGCGCTGAACACGTTGGTCCAGTAGACGAGGCGCTCGTCGTCCTCCGCGGGCGTGCCGAGCATCGAGCCGATCACGCGGGCCGGCACCGGCCGCGCGACGTCGCGGACCAGGTCGAAGCTCTCGCGGTCGGCCACGCTGTCGAGGACGTCGTTGATGATCTGCTTGATGGCCTCTTCGTGGGCCGCGACGCGTTCAGGCGTGAACGCCTTGATGACGAGGGCCTTGAGTCGGTCGTGCCGGGGCGGGTCCATCGAAATCAGCTGCAGCCGCTGGACATCCAGCGGCACACCGATGTCGTCGACGTTGAAGATGCCGCGCTTCTCGGACGAGAACGTGCGGTGGTCGCGGCTGACGGTGCGCACGTCGTCGAAGCGGGTGATGGACCAGAAGCCACCTTCGCCGGGGACGTTGCGCTGCGGGCTGTAATGCACCGGGTCCTCGCGTTGCAGTCGGGCGAACAGTTCGTACGGCGGACCGTCGTCCCACACCGCGGGGTCGGCAAGGTCGACGGCGGCGAGGTCCACTTCGGTTGCGGCGGCAGTGGTCACATTGCCCTCCTCGTTGGTCTGATGTGTACGAAAGCTATTCACCGCGGCCGCCGCGATCGACGTCTCGGGACGACCAACTCTCGGAGCGTTAACGGAGCGTCGTTGTCGTGTGGCGACAAAGCCCGATTTGCAGCAACTTCGGCGCCGCGTGATCTACGGTCGTTTCATGCCGGAACGACGCGTCGACGAGAGTGCCGTCGTCGCGCGCGCAGCCGAGGTGATCGGCGGGCTCGACGGCAAGTTGGGTGACATCACGCAGTCGATCCAGAAGATCCTCCTCACCGAGATCGCCGAGCTCAGCGAGGATGCGCAACTGATGGAACTGCAGGCGCACACGGTCGCGGCCAACGTCGAGACCGTCTTCGCCTCGATCCGCCACCGGATCCCGATCGAGGACGTCGTCCCGCCGACGGAGTCGCTCGAACACGCCAGGCGGATGGCGCAGCGCGGCGTTCCCGCAAATGCGGTGGTCCGCGCCTACCGGCTGGGCCACCAGGAAGTGATGAACTTCGTGCTCGACGAGATCGCGGACTCGGACATGGATCCACGGTGGGGCCTCGAAGTTTTCAAGTACTTCCAGACCGTCGCGTTCGGCTACATCGACTGGATTTCGCAGCAGGTCCTCACCACCTACCAGCAGGAGTACGACCGCTGGGTGGAGAACCGAAACAGTATGCGGGCGCAGCGGGTTCGCGCCATTCTGACCACGGCCGGCGGTGACGTCGACGAGCTCACGGAGGAAATCCGCTACCCGCTGCAGCGCGTGCACCTGGCGCTGGCGCTGTGGTACCCCGATGACAACGGCGGCGACGAGCTCGTCCGCATGGAGCGTTTCGCCAACCATCTCGCCTCGTCGCTGGGCACCCACGAGCCGCCGCTGTTCTTGTCGGTCGACCACCTCACCGCGTGGGTCTGGCTGCCGCTGTCCGCGCACAGCGCCGAGGGTGCGTCGGACCGGATCCGGGAATTCGCCGCGACACAACAAGATTCGCCGTGGATCGCGCTCGGTAATCCGTTGCCCGGTATCGAAGGGTTCCGGCGTTCGCATGAACAGGCGGTGGCCGCCCGCGCGGTGGCGGTTGTGTCCGGTTCGGTCGAACGGCGTATCACCGCGGCGAGCGACCCAGGGCTGCCTGTCGCGACGCTGCTGGGCGACAACGTCGGAGCGGTCGGTGCGTGGGTGGCCGAAATCCTGGGCCCGCTGGCGAGCGACACCGAGAACGACGAACGGCTCCGCGAGACGTTGCGGGTGTTCCTGCGGACCGGCTCGAGTTTCAAAGCGGCCGCCGACGAAATGCATCTGCATTCGAATTCGATCAAGTACCGGGTGAACCGCGCGATCAGTCGCCGGGGCACGCCGATCGTCGACGACCGCATCGAGGTCGAAGTCGCATTGCTGCTGTGCCACTGGTTCGGTCAGGCCGTTCTGAACTGACAATTCGTCGCGGCGGGCCATTTGTGGACCGTCGACAACGCGTGCCCTGGGTGTGGTACGAACTTTGGCTGTTTGCGACGTAGTTCGCTTGCGCTGCCGTCAGTAGTTTTTGGATCACTGCGAAACGCAGATCAGCGAGCCGGTCCTTTGGATAATTACTCGCACGGTCCGACGGAGGCGAATCATGGGCGACGATCCAAAATCCGACAAAGCGCGTGGCGCGTCGCCTTCCGACGATCGCGGTCAAGATCAAAATCAGAGCAGTAATCCCTTGGGCGCCTTGGTCGATCCGCTCACCAAGCTGGGTATCGACACCGCGCGCGACATCGCGGCCGCCGTGCAATCGACCCGGGCCGCCGCCGGGGACCTGCTGAAGGTCGTCAATATTCTGAGTCGGCTGCCCGGGCGCGAGACGCAACCGGCGCCGGCAGCGATCCCGTCGTCGCCGGAATCGGCCGATGACAGCGATATTGACGATGATGACGAAAATGCCGCTGCCGCAACCGCTGTGCTGCCCGTCGTGGCGCCGGACGAATTGCCGGTCGAAAACCCGGGACTCTTCGGCGGCTTGAAGCGCGCCGCGGAGTCGGCGCTGAATCCTGCCGCTGTCCTCGGCGTTGCCGTCACACCGGTGCGCCGCGTGATGAGCTCCGGCGACACCGCCAAGAAGAAGTCCGAGCATCGCGACGGGGACAAGAAGGCCGCGAAGCACGACGGCGACGCCGAGCTACGCCATTGGGGCGACGAGCTGATTGCCAAGTCGCAGAAGCCGACACGTAAACAGGCGCACCGTCATCCGGCATTCGGCCAGATCCTCAGTGAGCTGGCACCGGACGAGGTTCGGATGCTGCGCTTCCTGGCAGTCGCGGGCACCCAGCCGTCCATCGACATCCGGACGAAGACGATGTTCCAGGTCGGCTCGGAGCGGCTCGTCAGCGGCGTGAACATGATCGCGGACATGGCCGGGTGCCGGTGGCCGGAGGCCGACCAACGTTATCTCGCGAACCTCAATCGTCTTGGCCTGGTGCGCTTTTCGTCCGAGCCGGTGGCGGACTACCGGCGCTACGCGCTGCTCGAGGTGCAACCACGCGCACTCGAGGTGACCGAGGTGATACCCAAGACCATCAGCGTGTACCGCAGCATCTATCTGTCGGAATTCGGCCAACAGTTCTGCGAGGTCTGCATCGACACCGACGGCTACAACGCCGGGGGATGGGCCACTGATGAGCGCGGCGACAAGATCATCGGGAAAGGCCCACCCGATCCCGCCGCGCACAAACCCAAGCACTGATCCGACCCCCCGACAAGCCCAGGGATATTTCATGACAACGCTCGCCGCCGGGCCCTTTCTTGATTGGGAGGAGCTCACCGGACAATCGAAATTCGTCGTCGACATCATCAGCGTGCCGATCTTCAGCGCGATCGCCGGCTTGATCACCAACTGGACCGGCGTCATCATGTTGTTCGCGCCCGTCCGGTTCACCGGCTTCTATGTGCCGGGCCTGAAACGGATATTTCCCTTTCTGCCCCGCAAGGTCCAGATTCTGCCCACCTTCGCGCCCAACGGAATTCTGGGTTTCCAGGGATTCATTCCGTGTCGCGCCGAGAAGATGGCCAGCCTCATCGTCGACACGTCCATCGCCCGGATCGGCAAGATCTCGGACTTCTACGAACAACTCAATCCAGACAAACTCGCGAAAGCCATTGCGGTGGCGGCCAGGCCGGATATCGGCCGGCTGACCACCGAGATCATCGAGGCCCGGCATCCGCAGATGTGGCGGTCGCTGCCCCAGCCGTTGAAGGACGAGGTGCTGCAGACCGTCGACGCCGAGTTGCCGACCATCTCCAAGCGGGCCTTCGCCAAGATCGGCGAGAACATCGACCAGCTGCTCAACGTCAAGCTGATGACCGTCAACTTCCTGCGCCGCAACCCGGAAGTGTTGCGGGACATCATCAAAGGCATGGCGGTGCCCGAACTGCGCTTCATGGTGCGCATCGGCGCGCTGGGCTTCCCGTTCGGTGTACTGCTCGCGCTGTGGCTGTCGCTGATCTACTACTCCAGCGATGAGGCGCGCGAACACGCTGCGGCCCATGGCGGGTTCGCGATCCACCTGCCGGGGTTCCTCGACTCGATCCTGCACTTCCTGCCGACCTGGTTGTGGGTGCTGGGCGGCGCCGCGGTGATCGGCATCGTCGTCAACATCATCGCGATCAAGGTGGTGGTCGAGCCCGGTGAGCCGCAGCCCCGTTACAAATACCTCTGGAAGCAAGGGCTTTTCGCGAAACGGCAGCACCAGGCCGCCCACGAACTCGCGACGATGCTGTCGCTACAGGTCCTGACCGTCAAGAACTTCGCGCACGAACTGCTCAACGGCGCCAGCGCGGACAAGACCCGGGCGCTGATCCAGTCCGCGGTCGGTGAAGAAGCCGAGCGCATCTTGGGCCCGTATCTGGTCGTCGCCCGCAACTCGTTCGGCGTCGTGGATGTCGAAGGGCTGCAACGCGGAGCGGGCGACAAGCTGGTTGACTTCGCGCCGAGCGTCCTCTACGACCCCGGGTTCAACAAGACGCAGGCCAAGAAGATCGAGACGTTCGCGACCGAGAAGTTCCGGGCGCTGCCACCCGACAAATTCGGCGAGATGCTGTACTCGGCCATCGAGCAGGACGCCTGGCTGCTGTACGCCCACGGTGGGCTCCTGGGCATCCTCGTCGGCGCCGTCCACATCCTCGTCTTCGGTGCCTGACACCCCGATCGAAAGGGCCGCCATGGCGTCCTATTCCAGAATCGTCGTCGGCACCGACGGGTCCGACGAGGCGACCGACGCGGTCACCGTCGCCGGCGTGGTGGCGGCCGGCCTCGGTGCGCCGGTCACCGTCGTCACCGCGTGGAAGCCCAGCGTTTCGGTTCCCGGCGGCCGGGAGCAGCCGTGGGCGGATCTGACGGCCGAGGGCGCCGACGTCGATCTGACCGCGCTGGGCGTCACGACGATCGACAAGGTTCCGGTGAAGGGCAGTGCGTTCGACGCCCTCGTCGACGCCGCGGCGCAGGCCGAGCGGCCGCTGATCGTGGTCGGTGCGGCGGGGCTCGGCCACACGTCCAGCCGGCTGTGGGGGAGTACCTCGAACGAACTGTCGCACCACAGCCCCGTCGACGTGCTGTTCGTGCGTAGGCCGCTCGCGGCGGTGCAGACGATCGCCCTGGCCACCGACGGCTCCGACACCTCGGTGCGTGCGGTGCGTGCCGGGTACGACCTGGCGGCCGCACTCGGCGCCCGGCCGATCCTGGTCACTGTTGCCGGCGATACCGCCACGGCCGAGGAGACGCTGAACGACGTCGAAAGCCGGCTGGGAAGCACCGGCTCACTGGAGCGGCTCGCGCTGGCCGGCGACCCCGCCGACGTGCTCGCGGCCGCCGAATATGACGTCATCGTGATCGGAAACCGCGGCATGGCGGGTTTCGCCCGGGTACTCGGGTCGACGGCCAACACCATCACCCATCGGGCGACGTCCAACCTGCTCCTGGTCAATACGTCGCCGGCGGCTGAGTAGCCTGCTGTTTAAGCCCACAGCGAGTTCGCCAAATCCGGCACTGCCCCACCCTTGAGCGCTAGCACTCGCGTGTATAGAGTGCTAGGTGGCACGCGGCCAACCGCGCTCCGGCACCCGCGACGACGGTGTGCGGTCAGGACGCTTGCCGAACAACCTGGCATCCGGGGATTGGCCCTGGATCGACATACCAACCAAGTGGAGGGCTTCCATCGTGGCAGTCAACATCAAGCCACTCGAGGACAAGATCCTCGTTCAGGCCAACGAGGCCGAGACCACGACCGCTTCCGGTCTGGTCATCCCTGACACCGCCAAGGAAAAGCCGCAGGAAGGCACCGTCGTCGCAGTTGGCCCCGGCCGCTGGGATGAGGACGGCGAGAAGCGGATCCCCCTGGACGTTGCCGAGGGCGACACCGTCATTTACAGCAAGTACGGCGGCACCGAGATCAAGTACAACGGCGAGGAGTACCTGATCCTGTCGGCCCGCGACGTGCTGGCTGTCGTCTCCAAGTAAGCATTCGTGTCCCGCCCCGGTCGTCCCCGCATGTCTGTGCGGGTGATGTCCGGGGCGGTATGCGTCTCAGCGAAAGGCTCTTATGAGCAAGCAGATTGAATTCAACGAAGCTGCGCGCCGGGCCATGGAAGCCGGTGTCGACAAGCTCGCTGACGCGGTCCGCGTCACCATCGGCCCGCGTGGCCGCAACGTCGTGCTGGCCAAGGCCTTCGGTGGCCCGCAGGTCACCAACGACGGCGTCACCATCGCCCGCGACATCGACCTGGAAGACCCGTTCGAGAACCTGGGCGCCCAGCTGGTCAAGTCCGTCGCGACCAAGACCAACGACGTTGCCGGCGACGGCACCACCACCGCCACCGTGCTGGCCCAGGCCATCGTGAAGGCCGGCCTGCGCAACGTCGCGGCCGGTGCCAACCCGATCGCGCTCGGCGCGGGTATCTCGAAGGCCGCCGACGCGGTGTCCGAGGCCCTGCTGGCCGCGGCCAAGCCGGTGTCCGACAAGACCGCCATCGCCCAGGTCGCGACCGTTTCGTCGCGCGACGAACTGATCGGTGAGCTGGTCGGCGAGGCCATGACTCGTGTCGGTGCCGACGGCGTCGTCACAGTCGAGGAGTCCTCCACCCTCAACACCGAACTCGAGGTCACCGAGGGCGTCGGTTTCGACAAGGGCTTCCTGTCGGCGTACTTCGTCACCGACTTCGACTCGCAGGAAGCCGTCCTCGAGGACGCGCTGGTGCTGCTGCACCGCGACAAGATCAGCTCGCTGCCCGACCTGCTGCCGCTGCTGGAGAAGGTTGCCCAGGCCGGCAAGCCGCTGCTGATCGTCGCCGAGGACATCGAGGGCGAGGCCCTGTCGACCCTGGTCGTCAACGCCATCCGCAAGACCCTCAAGGCCGTCGCGGTCAAGGCGCCGTTCTTCGGTGACCGTCGCAAGGCGTTCCTCGAAGACCTCGCCGTCGTCACCGGTGGCCAGGTCGTCAACCCCGATGTGGGCCTGACGCTCCGTGAGGCGGGCCTCGACGTGCTGGGCACCGCCCGTCGCGTCGTCGTCACCAAGGACAGCACCGTGATCGTCGACGGTGGCGGCACCGCGGAGGCGATCGAAGGTCGCAAGGCGCAGCTGCGCAGCGAGATCGAGGCCTCGGACTCGGATTGGGACCGCGAGAAGCTCGAAGAGCGCCTCGCCAAGCTGGCCGGCGGCGTGGCCGTCATCAAGGTCGGCGCTGCCACCGAGACCGACCTGAAGAAGCGCAAGGAAGCCGTCGAGGACGCCGTCGCCGCCGCCAAGGCCGCGGTGGAAGAGGGCATCGTCACCGGTGGTGGCGCCGCGCTGGTCCAGGCTCGTGCCGCGCTGGAGGGCCTGCGTGGCTCGCTGACCGGCGACGAGCTGATCGGCCTCGAGGTCTTCTCCTCGGCGCTGTCGGCCCCGCTGTACTGGATCGCCACCAACGCCGGCCTCGACGGCCCCGTCGTGGTGAACAAGGTGGCCGAGCTGCCCGCCGGCCACGGCTTCAACGCCGCCACCCTGACCTACGGTGACCTGCTGGCCGACGGTGTCGTCGACCCGGCCAAGGTGACCCGGTCCGCGGTGCTCAACGCCGCGTCGGTGGCCCGGATGATCCTGACGACCGAGACGGCCGTCGTGGACAAGCCGGCCGAGGAAGCCGACCACGGGCACGGCCACCACGGCCACGCCCACTAGGTAGTTGCAACGAAACGCCCCCGGTCCTGTGTTGGGCCGGGGGCGTTTTCGCGTTTTCAGGTCAGAAGGCCTGGTCGACGAAACCGTTGCTGGTGTTGGTGTTGTCGTGGTTGTCGACGCTGTAGTGGGGACCGATCGGGGTTCCGGTGGTGGCCTGCGCGGGGACGGCCAGACCCAGGACGGCGGCGGTCATGCTGGATGCGATCAGAGTGGCAAAGCCGAACTTCTTCATTTTGAACCCCTTTTTCGGTTGTTGTGGTGCTCTGATGGTTGAAACCGGTTGTGCGGCAGTACCATTCCGATCGGCAGGATTTGATGCACGGTTGGCAGAATTAAGTCTTTTGTGACGGACGCGGTAGCCGTACAGGGAATATCTGCGATTTGCCTGCACCGTCCTCACCGCCGGCGCGATGCTTGCGTCAGAGGAGGGCATCATGACCGAGACGACGCCATCGCTGTATCGCCGGCTGGGCGGCTACGACGTGATCGCGGCCATCATCGACGACATGTTCGCCTTGTTGCGAGCGGACCCGGCTTTCGCACGTTTCGGGTCGGGCCGCAGCACCGATTCGCACATGCGAGCCCGGCAGCTGCTCGTCGATCAGATGGGTGAGCTGACCGGCGGGCCGTGTTACTACATCGGGCGTGACATGTTGACCTCCCATGCGGGACTGGCGATCTCGGCCGCGGAATGGGACGCCAACATGAAGCACGCTGACGCCGCACTGCTCAAGAACGGCGTGCCCGACGCCGAAAGAGCGGAGTTCCTGGCGCTTTTCGAGCGCTACCGCGACGACATCGTCGAATAGCGGTCCCGGTCGACCCGCGTCTCCGCTAGTTTCGCCCTGTGGATGCGCAAGCGGTGCGGTGCTGGGTGCAGGAGCGGCATGCCCAGCTTCATATGCGCAAGTGGATGCTGGAGTTCGACGACGCCGACTCCGAACGCGAGTTCCGGGCACATGACGATGCGAACGGCCTCCGGGCGGCGACCTTCGCGCAGGTGGTCGGCGTCCTGTTCACCATCGTGTACGCGGGCGTGGATTTCCTTGTCCTGCACGGTTTCGTCCCCGGTGCGCTGATCGTCCGTACAGTCACCATCGGCATCTTCGTGCTCGGCATCGTGGCGATCCGCCGGATTCGAACGCTCCAGGACCGTCTGCAGGTCGCCGCGGTCGTGGAGCTGACCATCGTCCAGGTGCTGCTCGTCCCGGTGCTTGCCGGCGTCGGCGATTTCCCGACCCAGTACCTGATGACCTCGGCCACCGTCACGCTGCTGGGCGCCGTCGGTCTGTTGCGGCTGCGGATGCACGCCGCCCTGGCCAACACGGTGGTTTTCGTCGTGGTGTGCCTGGAGCTGCCGAGCGCCCGGGGCAACCTGGACGAGCTCGGCACGATGGCACCGCAGATCGCGGGACTGGCCGCGATAAGCGTGCTGATCGCCTATGCGCTGGAGCGGCTGCGGCGCATCGACTTCCTGCGGCAGCGTGAAGTCGAACGGGAGCGGGCCCGGACCGAGGAGATTCTCTACAACGTGCTGCCGGCACCGATCGCGGACCGGCTGCGCGACGGCGCGCTGACCATCGCCGACTCGGCGCCCAGCGTCAGCGTGCTGTTCTCCGACATCGTGGGCTTCACCCCTCTGTCCGAGACGCTGACACCGGAGGAGCTGGTGCAGCTGCTGGACACGATGTTCCGTGCCTTCGACGAGCTCTGCGACCGGCGTGGCATCGAGAAGATCAAGACGGTCGGTGACGCCTATATGGCGGTGGCGGGCCTGCCCAATCCCGACGCGGACCACGCTGCCTCGATGGCCGAGCTGGCCCTCGACATGCAGCGCACAGTCACCGGCCTGTCATCGAGTTGGCCGAGTCCGATCTCGATGCGGATCGGCATCTCGTCGGGTCCGGTGGTCGCGGGCGTGATCGGGCAGCGCAAGTTCATCTACGACCTGTGGGGCGACACCGTGAACACCGCGAGCCGCATGGAATCCAGTGGCCGCCCGCACCGCATTCAGGTGTCCGCGTCCACGCACGCGCTGCTGGCGCACCGCTACGCATTCAGCGACCCGCAGGTGGTCGAGGTCAAGGGCAAGGGACGCATGACGACGTACTTCTTGGAGGGCGCTCGGTGATGAGTGAACCGCTGCTGCGGCGCGACCGCGATGACCGCGGCGTCGTGACGCTGACGCTGAACCGGCCGCAGGCCTTCAACGCCCTGTCCGAGGCGATGCTCACGGAACTGGGGGAGGCGTTCGCCGCGATCACGGACGATGCGACGGTGCGGGCCGTCGTCCTCGGGGCATCCGGCCGGGCTTTCTGCGCCGGCCACGACCTCAAGGAAATGCGCGCCGAGCCGTCACTCGAGTATTACCAGGAACTGTTCGCCCAGTGCACCGCGGTGATGATGGCGATCCAGCGGTTGCCGGTCCCGGTGATCGCCCGGGTGCAGGGACTGGCGACCGCGGCCGGCTGTCAGCTCGTGGCGATGTGCGATCTGGCGGTGGCGAGCCATGACGCCCGCTTCGCCGTCAGTGGCATCAACGTCGGATTGTTCTGTGCAACACCGGGAGTCGCGTTGTCGCGGAACGTCCCGCGCAAGGCCGCCTTCGAGATGCTGGTGACCGGGGAGTTCATCTCGGCCGACGAAGCCAAAGCCCTCGGACTGGTCAACCGGGTGGCGGCGCCGGAAGCGCTCGACGACGAAGTGGAGGCCGTTGTCGCGAGCATCGTCGCCAAGCCTGCCGTCGCCGTAGCGATGGGCAAGTCGTTGTTCTACCGCCAGCTCGAAGTCGGGATCGAAGCCGCCTACGCGGACGCCGGCGCGACGATGGCCTGCAACATGATGGACCCGAGCGCGCTTGAGGGCGTGCTGGCGTTCATCGAGAAGCGCCCGCCCCACTGATGTGGCGGCGTGCGCCAAGAATCCGCCAAGGCCCGCGCACCACGCTGTGGCCATGAAGACCATTCTGATCGCGGCGCTCTCGGTCGCGGCCACCGCAGCATTGCCACTCGCCGCCGTGGCGAACGCCTGTGGCGGTGGCGGCCCGGTGCCGGCCAACCATGAATTCGTGACCCCGTCGGGGAACATCGTGTGTGACATCTACTCCGACGGCACTGGCGTGAATTGCGAAGTGCGGGAACATGCCTGGGTGCAGCCGGCATCCACGATGGGTCCCTACGGCCGGGCCTGTAATTTCAACTTTGGCGGTCTGCAGTTCTACGTCAGCAAGGGCAATCCCGGAAAGCTCGGATGCTACGAAGGCGCGAGTAACTTCACCGCCTCGAACCTCAAGACGCTCGACTACGGCCAGACCTTCACTCAAGGTTCGATCACCTGCACCAGCGAGCTGGCAGGCGTCACCTGCACCGACACAGCCACCGGGCACTTCATCCGCGTCTCGCGTGAGAATTACGACTTGGGCTGAGTGGTTGACGGTTCGGCCGCCCGCGGCGCACTGTGATGTGAGTCATATTTCTATCCGGACACATCGGGGCAGAGAGGCGGCCGCTCGTGACCACGAAGGACAAGTACACGGAAGTGCCCACGCCGTACTCCTGGGACGTGCCGAGCGGCGGCGACGCACGCTTCACCTGGGAATATGACGACGGCCGCGGGCGCCTGCTGAACCTGTACCAGAAGGGCAAGGACAAACAGTGGGACGCCCAGTCGCGTATCGACTGGTCGCTTGATGTCGATCCGATGAACCCGATCGGCCTGCCCGACGAGTTCCACCCGCTGTTCGGCAGCCCGATGTGGGAAGCGGCCGACGAGAAGCGCCGCGCCGAGATGAAGCGCCATTCTCAAGCCTGGCAGTTCTCGCAGTTCCTGCACGGCGAGCAGGGGGCGATGGTGTGCGCGGCGAAGATCGTCGAGGTCGTCCCCGATCTCGATGCGAAGTTCTACGCGGCGACGCAGACCATGGACGAGGCCAGGCACGTCGAGACGTTCTCGCGGTTCCTGCAGGAGAAGGTCGGCCTCGTCTACCCGATGAACAAGAACCTGAACCTCCTGCTGGAGGACACCCTGCGGGATTCGCGCTGGGACATGCCCTACCTCGGTATGCAGGTGCTCATCGAAGGACTCGCGCTCGCCGCGTTCGGGGTGCAGCGCGACTTGGCGGCGCCCGGGTCGTTGGCCAAGCAGGTGCTGGCCTATGTGATGCAGGACGAGGCCCGGCATGTGGCGTTCGGCCGAATCTCGTTGAAGGACTACTACTCCGGGATCACCGAAGCGGAGCGGAGCGAACGCGAAGAGTTCGTCGTCGACGCCTGCTATCTGATGCGGGACCGGTTCCGCGGCGAAGAGGTCTTCGAGACCCTCGGGCTCGACGTCAAGGCATGTGCCGAGTGGGTCGATACCTCGGCGCCCATGATGAAGCAGTTCCGCGCGCATCTGTTCAGCCGAATCGTGCCCATTGTCAAGGACATTGGGCTGTGGGGCCCCAAGGTGCAACAGGCCTTCGCCGACATGGGCGTGCTGGACATGGCCGGCTTCGACATCGAGTCGATGATGAAGGCCGACGAGGATCAGGCCGAGGCGCTCGACAAGGCACACGCCGAAATGGCTGTCCGGGCAGCTGAAGTGGATCAGGTCATTCAGGCGGCGAGCTAGAAACTGCCGAAGGCCACCGGTAGGGTGCTGGGTCCGGTCACGCCCAGCATCGACGGCCACGGGGACGGACCGGTGCGACGGAGGTTCGGCATCCGCTGGGCCATGACCGTCAATGCCTCCGTCAACTCCAACCGGGCAAGGTGAGAGCCTAGGCAGTAATGTGCACCGTTGCCGAAAGCGAGTGTCGCCGTCGAGTTTTCGCGGGTGATGTCGAAACGTTCCGGTTCGGGGAACGCCGCTGGATCACGGTTGGCGGCTGCGGTGTTGACGAATACCAGGGTGCCCGCCGAAATGGGTACTCCGGCGAGTTCGACGTCCTCGGCCGCAAGTCGGGACAGACTGAATCCGATTGGGCGGTAACGCATTACCTCGTCGACCGCCTGTGCGGCGAACTCGGGGTGTGTGCGAAGGAGCGCCCACTGGTCGGGATGGTCGCAGAAAGCGTCGATCGCCGCGCCGAGTTGGTTGCGTGTGGTGTCCGTACCCGCCCCAAGCAGGGCGACAGCGAGCGCCAGCAACTCGTCGTGATCCAGTGCTGCTCCGTCGTCTTCGGCGCGGATGAGGTCGGAGATCACATCATCGGTCAGCTCATGACGGCGACGGGCGACCATGAGCTCCAGATAGGCGTCGAGCTGTTGCCACGCCTGCAGGACGCACGGCCCGTCGGTCGCCAGATTGAATTCGAAAATCTTGCCGATGTCGGCAATCCAGTCGGAGAACAGCCCCCAGTCCTGTCGGGGCGCCCCCAACAGCGCACAGATGATCGGTACCGGGAATGGCCGCGCGATGTCTGACACGACGTCGCAGTGGCCGGCAGTCACGTGCGGGTCGACGACGTCGGTGATGATGTCGCGGACGAGGCCTTGCAACCGCGCGATGGCGCGGGGTGTGAACGCCTTGGCGACCAGCCGGCGTTGCCGGTAATGACGTTCGCCGTCGATGGAGAGGATCAACGAGGAGATCCGTTGCCACAGTGGACCTTCGGTGATGCCCTGGGATTCTGCGGCGGCACGGTGTGCCACGGTGAAGCGTGGGTCGCGTAGTACGGCGCGAGCCAGGTCGTAGCTGAGTATCTCGGGCCCCAACGGGCCGATCGCCACCGGTCCGTGTCGACGTGCGGCGGCGATGGCGCGATGTGCGTCGTCCGGGTTGTGGCACTGCAGGTAGTTCAGCGTGGGCAGGCAGGTATCGATGGTCATGACATCGAGCATCAGCCGCGGACCGGCGCCAACCATCGGGGTATCCGCGCATCTTCTCCGGCGTGGGGGTCGTATACGACCCCCAGGCGCTGCGTTCTACGCCGTTCTGTCGATGTTCCGGCCCCTCCGAGGTCGCAGGCTGATTAGCATGATCGACACAGACGCGGCGCTGTTGAACTGCGGAGACCTGGCTATGGGCGAGCTGATACCGACCGGCACGGTCACGCTGCTGCTTGCCGACGTCGAGGGTTCGACCAGGCTGTGGGAGACGCGGCCAGACGACATGACGGCCGCCTTCGCAAACTTGGACCGCACGCTCGCGCGGCTGGTAGAACCCCACCACGGTGTCCGGCCGCTTGAGCAGGGGGAGGGCGATAGCTTCGTCATCGCTTTCGGTCGGGCCAGTGACGCCGTTGCGTGCGCGCTGGATCTGCAACGGGCGGCGCTCGACCCGATCCGGCTGCGCATCGGTATCCATACCGGCGAGGTGCAGTTGCGCGACGAGTCCAATTACATCGGGCCGACCATCAACCGCACCGCGCGGCTGCGGGACCTGGCCCACGGTGGACAGTCCATCTTGTCCAGTACCACAGCGGATCTGGTCACCGACCACCTGCCGGGTGCGGTGTGGCTGACCGATCTGGGCCGACACTCGGTACGAGACCTGCCTCGTCCCGAACATGTGATGCAGCTCTGTCATCCGGACCTCATCAACGATTTCCCGCCCCTTCGCACGGCCAAACCCGCTCGGGCGCACAACCTTCCGGCGCAGTTGACGTCGTTCATCGGTCGCAGTGCGCAGCTGGCCCAACTGCAGGAGAGCCTCACGGAACATCGGCTGGTGACGCTCACCGGGGCAGGTGGTGCGGGGAAAACTCGTATGGCAGTAGAGATTTCGTCTCAGCTTACCGAGAAGTTCCCGGACGGGGTCTGGTACGTCGACCTCGCTCCCATCACCGACCCGGCGGTGGTCGCGGTCGCCGCCGCGCACTCCATGGGGCTACCTGACCAGCCCGGGCGCTCGATCGTCGACATCATGGTCCGATTCGTGGCGGACCGAGGTGTGTTGCTGCTGCTCGACAATTGCGAGCACCTGCTGGACAGCTGTGGCGAGTTGGCCATGACACTGCTTGCGCGCTGTCCGCAGCTGACGATTCTGGCGACCAGCCGCGAGCCCATCGGTCTCGCCGGCGAAGTGATTTGGCGGGTGCCGTCCCTTGGATTGGCGGATGAGGCCGTCGAGCTCTTTCTCGACCGTGCCCAGCAAGCCCGTCCAGGATTACGGTTGACCGGCGACGATGCCGAACGGGTGCACGACATCTGCCGCCGGCTCGACGGTATGCCGCTGGCGATCGAGCTTGCCGCGGCTCGGGTGCGGGCACTGTCTCTGGGCCAGATCGTCGAGGGTCTGCAAGACCGCTTCCGAGTGCTGACCGGCGGTGCTCGCACCGCGGTGCGCCGGCAGCAGACCCTGCGCGCATCGGTGGAGTGGTCGTTCGGACTGCTCACCGAGCCCGAACGGATGTTGTTCCGCCGGCTCGGAGTATTCATGGGCGGGTTCGACCTGGAGGCCGCGCAGGCGGTATGCGCGACCAGCTCGGTTGAGCAGTACCAGGTGCTGGACCAGCTCGGCCTGTTGGTGGACAAGTCGCTGGTTGTCGCCGACGACGGTGCCGGGGTCATGCGGTACCGAATGCTGGAGACCATGAGGCAGTACGCGTTGGAAAAACTCGGGGAGTCCGGTGAGTCCGTGACGGTTCGAGAGCGACACCGTGACTACTACGCCGGAAAGGCGACAAGAACTGCACCACATCTGGTGTCCGACTGGGCCAATGGCGAATTCGACAACCTCAGGGCGGCCCTGGCATGGAGCCTCGAATGCGCCGATATCGAGACCGCCTTACGGCTGGCGTCTGCGCTACAACCGTTTTGGGTGGCACAGGCGCGATTCCAGGAAGGACTGGCGTGGTTCGACGCAGCGCTGACCGACGAGCCAGGCGACGTGGCTCCTCACACCTGGGCACGTGCGGTGGCTGACCACGCGGTGCTGGCGTTGTGGGGAGTGGCCCCGGTCGGTCTGGAGCGGATCGATGCGGCTTTGTCGGTCGCGCGGCAGCTCGGAGATCCGTCACTTACTGCCGCCGTGCTGAATGCGTGCGGCAATCTCACCGTGGTGGCGACGGAGACCTGCCGAACGTACCTGGAGGAGGCAGCCCGTCTGGCCCAAGAATGCGGCGATCGACGGATCCTCTGCGAGGTCCGGCTCACTCAGGCGCTTGCAGGCCCATTCGGCGGCGATCCAGGGAGCCGCGCTGCGGCGGAAGAAGGCCTCGGCCTCGCCGGTGAGCTGGGAGACCGGTTCATGTCATGGAACATCCGGTGCTGGCTCGGCATCACCTTGTTCACGCTAGGTGAGCTCGACGAGGCTGAGCGAATGTATCGCCCGCTGACGACGGGATCAGCCCCGGACGAGCGCTTCAGGGTTTGTCTCGCCAATATCGGCTTGGCTCACGTTCACGCTTTTCGAGGCAGCCTCGCCGAGGCGCGGGAGTGCAACGACGTCGCGCTCAAAACCTCGGCGGCCATGGGTGGTTGGGCCGAGGATGCCATCTACACGGTCATCGCCTTCACTGCACTGGCAGGTGGCGACGGTCCCGCCGCGAGAGCAGCGTGTGAGACGTGTTGGCAGCGCACCGTGCCACAGCGCGAGCTCTTCATTCGCAGCCTCAATCCGATGGCTGATGCGTTGCTGGCATGTGGTGAACTCGCCGCCGCCCGACGCTGGGCTGACGATACTGTCGCTGTGGTGTCGGGCTGGCACAAAATGGTTGCCCTGCATGCGCGTTCGCGCGTCGCCATCGCCCAGGGGGAGTTGGCACAGGCCGAGCGCGACGCCCACGAAGCCCTGGCGATCGCCGCGCAGACACGGGGATTCATCCGGCTGCCGGACATCGTCGAGCGGCTGGCTCAGCTGGCGGTCTGCGCCGGCGAACATCAATTTGCGGCCCGCCTGCTCGGTGCGGCAGACGCGCTGCGTCAGCGCAATGGCATTGTGCGCTATCAGATCTACGACCACGAGGTTTCCGATGCGCAGGCGGCGGCGCGGGACATGCTCGGCGACGCCGACTTTCAGTCGGCGTGGCACGAGGGGGCGACGTTATCAGCCGATGAGGCCATTGCGTTCGCCCAGCGTGGTCGCGGCACCCGCAGGCGGCCAGCGAGTGGGTGGGAATCACTCACTCCGACCGAGCGTGATGTCGTGCGTCACGTCAGTGACGGCTTGTCCAACAAAGATATTGCGGCTCGGCTGTTTATGTCGCCCCGGACGGTGCAGACTCACCTCACGCACGTGTACGCGAAGTTGGGGCTCGAGTCGCGGGTTCAGTTGGCGAAGGAAGCCGCGCGGCACACCTGAGCTGGGTCAGGCCTTCAACGAAGTTGACACGTGCACCGACGAGGTCAGCGTCCGGTGCACGGGACAGCGTTCGGCGATGGCCAGTAGCTTCTCCCGTTGATCGTCGTCGAGGTCGCCGATCAACTCGATGTCACGATCGATGTGGTCGACCATGCCCTGTTGCGTCTCGCACTCGGCGCAGTCTTTTGCGTGAATCCGCGAGTGCCGCAACGACACCCGCACCTGCTCGAGAGGCAGCCCCTTCTTGGCGGCGTACATCCGGATGGTCATGGAGGTACACGCGCCCAGGGCCGACAGCAGGAGGTCATAGGGGGACGGTCCCGCATCGTCGCCGAACGGGCGTGGCTCGTCGGCGATCAACCGGTGCCCGCCGGCGATGATCTCCTGCGTGTAGGTCCCCGCGCCGCTCTCGACGACGGTGACGGTGCCTTCGGGCGATGGTGTTGTCATGCCGACAAGGCTAACGGGGGGCCTCGGACAACGGGGCCAGGATCAACCGGCAGGCCAGTTGGATTTCATCTTCGGTCTCGTCGGCGGAGATTCGCCCGTTCATGCTGGACTGCAGGATGCCGTGCCACGTGTGCTGGACCAGTCGCATCAGCGAAATATCTTGCGGCCCTGGGTCGTCCACCCCGCAGATGGTCAGCAGCATGCTGCGGACCTGGCGGTCGATGTGGCCGACCTCGGCCACGGCCGTCGCATCGGCGGTATTCAGCGAATTGAGCATGGCGGCGGTCAGATGGGGTTGGCGCAGCATCGGGCGGGTGGCGCGCGACAGCACGTCGAACACGCGGTCGGCCGCGGTGCCGGCCGGCGCCTTGCGGCGGTCGATGCCCTCCTGCATCCGGTCCACCCGGTCGGCCATGAGACCGACGAACAAGTGGGTCTTGGACGGGAAGTAGCGGTACAGCGTGCCGAGCGCGACGCCGGCGGCGCGGGCGACTTCGTTCATCTGGACTTGGTCGGCGGGCTTCTGTGCGGCGAGGGCTGCGGTGGCCTTGAGGATCGCGTCGCGCCGCTGCTGCTGCACGGCGGAGCTGGGCTCGGCGGCCGGGCGGGGTTCGGCGATTCTTGCCAAGGTGCAGCTCCTTTTTGGGTCTGGAGCGAATTCTAGTTGTTCGGTAGAGTCCCGAAACTGAAATTGATTCTAGTTATCTTGGAGGTCTGGACATGCCACGCTTCACCCGCGACGAGCTGATGGCCGCGCTCGATCACTACACCAAGGTCGTCGAGGTCTGTTCGAGCACGGGGGACTGGGCGCCGTTCGCCGATCTGTTCACCGAGGACGTCCACTACATCGAGCACGCCTACGGTGAGATGCACGGCCGCGAAGCGGTGCGCGAATGGATCGTCGGCGTCATGAAGCCGTTTCCGCACATGCGATTCCCGCACACCTGGGTCGCGATCGATGAGGAGAACGGCGCGATCGTCACCGAGATCATCAACGCCCTCGACCACCCGACCGAGCCGGGCAAGGTGTTCGGTTTTCCCAACATCACCCGCCTCGTCTACGCCGGCGACAACCTGTTCTCCTCGGAGGAGGACGTCTACAACCCGGTCCGGGACGCGCCGCGTGCCGTCGGTGAGTGGCTGCAGGCCGGCGGTGTCATGCAGGCCGAGCCGATGGCCGCCAAGCATGGCTGACGGCGTGAAGCTCATCTACGCCCTGTGGGGCTCGGGTCTGGACACCGCCCTGCATTCGACGCAATTGCACGTGCTGTTGCAGGCGGCGGGCGTGAACCGGTTGCAGATCAACGTCGACGATGCCGACGTCGAGGCCGCGATGCTGCGCATCACCACCTTCGACAACCCGGTCCCGGCGGTCGTCAGTGTGTGGGCCGACGCCGGTGTCGACCCGGACCCCATCTCCGATCTGCTGGCCGCGATCTCGCAGCGCAGCGCCGGCTGGGAGGTCGAGGAGACGGTGCGGCTGGAGCCGCCCGTCGTGGAAAACGGGGTCCGGACAACGGCATTGGCGCAGCTCGGTTTCCTGCGCATCCCGGCGGACCTCGACCCGGCCGACTGGCTCCAGATCTGGCAGGGGCAGCACACGAGCGTCGCGATCGACACCCAGGACACGTTCGGTTACGTGCAGAACCGCGTCCTGCGGACGGTGCACGGCACCGAACGGGTCGACGCCGTCGTCGAGGAACTGTTCCACATGGCGGCCATGACGGACGTGCACGCGTTCTATGGCAGCGGGGGAGACGATGCGGAACTGCAACGGCGGATGACGCTCATGGTCGAGAGCGTGATGCGCTTCGGCGCCCACACCAACCTCGACTCGGTGCCGACGAGCAGGTACTGCTACGCGCTCTAGGCACCGTGGATGAGGTCGTGGATGTCGCCGTCGACGGATTCGTCTGCGACGAAGAGCAATTCGTCGCCGTCCTCGAAGTGGTCCCCGGACTTGGGCACGATGATCCTGCTGCCGCGCTGCACCGTCACCAACAGGGTGTTCGGCGGCAGGGTCATGTCCCCGATGGTTCGCCCGATCAGCGGGCTGTCCGGTGGCAGCGTGAACTTCGTCAGGTTCGCGTGCCCCTGACGTAGTCCCATCAGCCGCACCAGGTGGCCGACGTCGATGGCGCCCTCGACGCCGGCGGCCATCGCGTGCGGCGTGGACACCGCGACGTCGACACCCCAGTCGTCGGTGAACAACCACTCGTTGGCGACGTTGTTCACGCGCGCGACGACCCGCGGCACACTGAATTCGGTTTTCGCCAACAGTGCCATGGCGAGGTTCGCCTTGTCGTCACCGGTCGCGGCGATCACGACGTCGCACATCTCGATGCCGCATTCCTCGAGCGCGGCCACCTCGCAAGCGTCGGCCCACAGCCAGTCGGCCTCGGGGACCGTTTCCGGCTCGTACTTGCGAATGTCGCGCTCGATCAAGAGGACCTTGTGCCCGTTGGCGACGAGTTCCTGTGCGACCGACCGGCCGACCGCGCCGGCGCCGGCGATCGCCACGCGCATGCCCCGGGTGCTCACGCAGCCATTGTCGCCTACCGCGTCCCGCAGCGAGTTCCCAGATACATTTGCTTCGGCCGCACACCGGAATGGGGGATTGATGACGCTCGAGCAGCTGAACCGGGTGCTGCTCGTCGGGGCGCTGGTGTTGTTGGCGAGCATCGTCGCCACGCGGCTCGCGACCCGCGTCGGCCTGCCCAGTCTGCTGCTGTTCCTCGGCCTCGGTGTGCTCGTCGGCGAAGACGGCATCGGGCTGCGGTTCGACGACGTCGCCCTGGTCCGGGACCTGGGGACCGCGGCGCTGGCGATCATCCTCATCGAGGGTGGTCTGACCACCAAGTTCAGCGACGTCCGCAAGAGTTTGGCGCCGGCGGCGGTGATGGCCACCCTCGGCGTGGCCGTCAGCACAGCCGTCACCGCGGCAGGCGCGCATCTGCTGTTGGGCATGGACTGGCAGCTGGCGCTGCTGCTGGGAGCCATCGTCTCGTCGACCGACGCCGCCGCGGTGTTCTCCGTGCTGCGGGTGCTGCCGTTGCCCAGACGGCTGGCGGGTCTGCTGGAAGCCGAGTCCGGTCTGAACGACGCCCCCGCCGTCATCCTCGTCCTGATGTTCAGCGTGGTTCCGCTGGCCTTCCATCCGGCTCACGGGCTGGTCGACCTGGTCTACGAGCTGGCGGTCGGCGCGGCGATCGGCCTGCTGTGCGGGTACCTCGGTGCCGTCACGCTGCGCCGGATCGCGCTCCCGGCGTCGGGGCTGTATCCGCTCGCCACGTTCGGGCTGGGCACGGTGGCCTTCGCGGCCTGTGGGGTCACGCACGCCAGCGGATTCCTCGCGGCCTACCTGACCGGTCTGGTGCTCGCGAATTCCGGGCTGCCGCACCGCGCGGCCACCCGGTCGTTCGCCGAGGGTCTGGGTTGGCTGGCCCAGATCGGGCTGTTCGTCCTGCTCGGCCTGTTGGTCACGCCCAGCCAGCTCGGTGACGACCTGGTGCCGGCCGTCGTCATCGGCCTGGTGCTGCTGCTGTTGGCCCGGCCGTTGTCGGTGGTGTTGTCGCTGATCGGCTTCCGGGTGCCCTGGCGGGAGCAGGCCTTCCTGTCGTGGGCCGGACTGCGCGGTGCGGTCCCGATCGTGCTGGCCACCTACCCGATCGTCACCGGAGTGCCCGATAGCCAGCGGCTGCTGAACATCGTGTTCGTGCTGGTGGTGGTGTTCACGCTCGTGCAGGGGCCGAGTCTGAAGCCGATCGCGCACCGGCTCGGACTGATCCGCCGGGACGTCACCCGCGAGATTCAGGTGGAAGCGGCGCCACTGGACGTGCTCGACGCGGAATTGTTGACGCTGACAGTGCTGCCGCAGTCGCGGCTGCACAACGTGACGGTGCTGGAACTGCGGCTGCCCGACCCGAGCGTGATAACCCTGATCATCCGCAAGGGCAATACCTTTGTGCCGCAGCCGGACACGCGCCTGGAAGCTGGTGACGAGCTGCTGATCGTCAGTACCAGCACCACCCGTGAGGCCACCGAGCGCAGACTGCGCGCGGTGAGCCGCCGCGGGAAACTTGCCTATTGGTTCGATGAATACGGTGAGCCGGACTGACGGCTGCGACTACTGCGCCGAAAACCGCATGCCGGCGAACGTTCGAGGAACGCCTGCTGGGATGCGGTTTCGGTGGAGATGGACTACGACGCGCGGCGAATGCCCCGCTTGAGCAACAGTTCGCGCTCGCCTTCGCTGAGCCCGCCCCAGATGCCATACGGTTCGCCGACGGCCAGGGCGTGCGACCGGCATTGAGTGATCACAGGGCAGGCCCGGCACATTTCCTTGGCGCGCATTTCACGCTGGGCCCGAGCCCGGCCGCGCTCGCCATCGGGATGAAAGAACACCGCTGAGTCGACGCCACGGCAAACGCCGTGCATCTGCCAATCCCACATATCGGCGTTGGGTCCGGGAAGCTGCTGAGGCTGTGGCATTGGGAACGACTCCTCCCCGCGCATCCATTTTGGAAATCTGTGGATACGCGTTGATCTGCAAATGACCCGAGAACTTGTCGCCGATGACAACTCGTGCACACAAAGTAGAAGGATTCGGCAAATTCCGTCAATAGCCACGCTCTGTGCGAAACCCCATAAGCGCAGGTCAAGAATTTACATCACGTTCATCTGCGCGATGCCTTGGAAACGAAACGAGTGGTGGCGATATTGTCGCAAGGTACCTGTTTCGGCAGTTCGCGACAGTTCGCCACGTTTGTCGATATGTGGCGGAATTGGAAGTCGTTGACATGTTGTTAACACGGCCAGCATTAATTATTAACCAAAGCTCTCGAACTCGCACGGCGAGAGAAGGCGGTCACGCGAAGGAGCGGCATTGATACCGTGCTGACTCGATGACCGCAACCGGTACCAGGACGGGCACTGTCGACCCGCCAGCAGTCCGTCTGTACGACGCCGCTTTTGGCAACGACCTGCCGTGGTGGCCGCTGCCCGCGGCGCACTCGGCCGGCGAACTGTGGCTGCGCGCCGTGGCTGCGGGCGGTCAGGGTCGATATGCCGTCGCCACCGCCGATCTCGACGCCGTGGCCCGGTGTGGTCGCGGTCCGTTGCTGTCGCTGGCGCACAGCACCCGTGCGTCGTTTCTCCGGCAGCTCGGCTGGCATCGCCTCGCCCGGGTTGCCGACGGGCGGGCGTGGGCCTTGGTCGCCCATCGGCGCGATGCCGCCGAGGCGCGGGCTGACGCCCTCGTCGGTCTGGCCGCCGATGCTCTCGGGATCGGCCGCTTCGCGGTGGCGCAGCGGCTGCTCGAGCGGGCCGCGGTCGACACCGACAACAGTGGGGTACCGCGTCAGCGGGTTCGGCTGGCCTGGGTCAGTGCGGAGTTGGCCATGGTCAGCGGTCGTGGCGAGGACTCCGTCGCTCATGCCGAACGCGCGCGGGAGCTCGTCGCTGACCTCGGTTCGCCGCGCCACGCCGTGAAAACCGACGTCGTGTATTCGGCGGCGCTGTGCAGCGCCGGCCGGTTCGACGAGTCCCGGCGTCTCGCCGACGCCGCGCTGGAACGCACGCAGCAGTTCGGGTTGGTGCCGCTGACCTGGGCATTGGGCTGTTTGTTGAGCGATATCGGGAGCGCCGGGCACAGCCCGGAAGCGATGGCAGAGATCCGTGACGCGGCGGCCGCCACGGTGCGCGCACGCGGCGGCCGATGGGCGGGATGAATCTGGTAGCTCACACCAGTCATTACTGTTGTCCTGACATACCAACCACGGCACTGCCTCGTCCGTAACGCTGGAGATTGCGCCCACGATGACATTTTCGGGAGATGGTCTCGATGCTGTCGTTGCTGATGCAGTTGCCGGCAATCGCGACGCGCTCCGCAAGGTGCTGGAAACCATCCGCCCGATCGTCGTTCGGTACTGCCGTGCGCGCTTCGGGGTCGGCGAGCGACAGGGTGTTTCCGCAGACGATGTGGCTCAGGAGGTGTGTTTAGCTGTGATCACGGCGCTGCCGCGGTACAAGGACCAGGGACGGCCGTTCCTGGCTTTCGTGTACGGCATTGCCGCTCACAAGGTTGCTGACGCGCATCGTGCCGCCGGCCGCAATCGCGCTGAAGCCACCGACGATCTGCCGGACCGCCCCTCGACCGAGCTGGGCCCCGAACAGTTGGCCATTGACGCCGACTCGGCGGCCCGAATGAACCGCTTGCTGTCCGTGTTGCCCGAGAAGCAGCGCGAAATCCTGATCCTGCGCGTCGTCGTCGGCATGAGTGCCGAGGAGACCGCGGAGGCCGTCGGCAGCACCGCCGGCGCGGTCCGCGTCGCGCAGCACCGTGCGTTGGCGCGGTTGAAGACCGAGATCGGTTCGACGGAGCGCGGCCATGCCTGACTCCGGACAATGGTCGCCGGGCGGCGGCGACCCCTCGCTCAACGAGATTCGACGCGTCGACCGCTTCTTCGACGCGCTCGCCGCAGACCAACACGCCTACTCGACGGATTCCACGGAAGCCGAGCTGGCGTTCCTGCTCGCGGACTGGCGCGACAGCATCCGCGAACCCGCGGTGACGACGCCCGTCACGGCCCGCGACGCGGTCGCCGCCCTGCAGAACGGGTTGCACCGCAAGGAATCTCGGACATCGCTGACCATCGTCGGCTCGGTCGCGGCCGCGCTGCTGTGCCTCGGTGGCTTCGGCACCGCGATCTACGCCGCTGGGCCCAACTCGTCGCTGTACGGCTTGCACACGGCGATGTTCGGCAGCGACAAGGCCAGCCGCGACGACCAGGTGATGCTGGCCGCGCAGACCGAGATGCAGCAAGTGCAGCAGCTGATCGACAACGGCCAGTGGCAGCAGGCGCAGGAGAAGCTCCAGGCGCTGAGCCCGACCGTGCAGAGCGTCGACGCCCCGGAGCACAAGCAACAGCTGATCCAGCAGTGGAATGCCTTGACCTACAAGGTGGTTGAGCAGGACCCCGCCGCGACGCTGCCGCCGCCGGGAGAGCCGATGCCGGTCCTGCCGTCGTCGCCGCTGACCCTGTTGCCGGTGCCGGTGGTGGAGACGACGTCGTCGTCGACCTCGTCGTCGACCTCGTCGTCCAGCACGTCGACGACCACATCGTCGTCCACGTCGGCCACCTCGACCGACGCGTCCGCGACGTCGACCAGTCCGTCGACCTCGCCCTCGGAGCCGACGAGCACGTCGGCCTCCTCGAGCGCCACGTCGCCGACCGAGACGACCAGTTCTCCGTCGCCGAGCAGCTCGACCGTCACCTCGTCTTCGGTTTCGACGGCCACCTCGGTGCCGTCGAGCGCGACGGCGACGGGGACGTCGCCTGCCACGGTGCCCTCGAGCGAGCCCGTCGTCACCAATCAGCCCACGGCGACGGCCACGCAGTCGGCCACGGTCGCACCGTCGACTGTGGCATCGCCGACGCAGAACCCGGCGCCCGCGCAGACGGTCACCACCGTCGCCCCGACTGTCACAGTGCCCTCGGTGACCACACCTGCACCGACAGTCCCGGCAGTACAGCCCACCGTGGCGCCCTCAACCAGGGAAGTGCAGCCGGAGCCGACGCGCGAGCGGTCAGTCGTGACGACGACGCAGGCCCCGTCGGGGTCGGGATCGGGATCCGGATCGGGCCACGGGCAGCACTGAGGTGATGTCGCGGTCGTTCGGCCGTTGAGCCTGTAGTGAGGGCGCTGGTTACTCGGCTTTTTGTGCCCTGAGTGCAAGGTCAACGCAATTCGGCTGGGTTTGGCCGTTGAGCCTGTAATAGCGGTGCTGCCTACTCGGCATTTTTCGCCCTCAGCGGAACATCAACGCAGCCAGACGTGACATCCAGCACGTCAACAGAAAAAATCAGCGGTAGCCGTCGTGCTCGGAGGTCGCCTCATTGAGCGACGCATCCGCATAACCGCGGCAGTAGTCCCACGTCACGTAGGCATCAGGCTCGGGATCGTAGGCCGGCTCGTGGGGGCGGACGGTGCCGTCGACCAGCAGCTGCAGCAGGTTCGCCCGCAGCATGTCCCAGTCGTGGTAATGGTCCTGCTGACACTCGTCGCAACAGACGACGAGGCCGCGAATGCCCTTGTGCGCCAACAGTGTTTCGTACACTGCCAGATCAGCGAGATCGGCCTCGACGGCCATGCGTTCCTGCGGGTCCAGGGGTTGTCCGGGCTCCAGCGCATCCAGAACGGCCGACGGGTCCATGGGATCGTCGGCGAACGGGTCGGGTGGCAAGCCCGGCGGCAGGTGGTCACGCACAGGTCCACCCTACTTATCACCCCCGACCATGCGCCAGCCGTTACCCCGGCGAGCCGCCACCGAGTGGAGTTCGTTGCAGGCAGTCTGGGCCGATAGGATGGCTTTTTAGTTCCACGACTGTGTCTGCCCTGGAGGCCCCACCCATGTCGATCGCTGAAAGCAGCGTTCCCATCTCCGTTCCGGTGCCGACCGGCGGTGACGATCCGACCAAGGTCGCGATGCTCGGGCTGACCTTCGACGACGTCCTTCTGCTGCCCGCGGCGTCCGACATCATCCCGGCGACTGCCGATACGTCCTCCCAGTTGACGCGCAACATCCGGCTCCGGGTGCCGCTGGTCAGCTCGGCGATGGACACCGTCACCGAATCGCGGATGGCCATCGCGATGGCCCGTGCCGGCGGTATGGGCGTGCTGCACCGCAATCTGCCGCTGAGCGAGCAGGCCGCGCAGGTCGAGACCGTCAAACGGTCCGAGGCCGGCATGGTCACCGACCCCGTCACCTGCTCGCCGAGCAACACCCTGGCCGAGGTCGACGCCATGTGCGCCCGGTTCCGGATCTCCGGCCTGCCGGTTGTGGACACGTCGGGGCAGCTCGTCGGCATCATCACGAACCGCGACATGCGCTTCGAGGTCGACCAGGACAAGGCCGTCGCCGAGGTCATGACCAAGGCTCCGCTGATCACCGCCCAGGAGGGCGTCTCGGCCGAGGCCGCCCTGGGCCTGCTGCGCCGGCACAAGATCGAGAAGCTGCCCATCGTCGACGGCCACGGCAAGCTCACCGGGCTGATCACCGTCAAGGACTTCGTCAAGACCGAGCAGTTCCCGCTGGCCACCAAGGACAGCGACGGCCGCCTGCTGGTCGGGGCCGCGGTCGGCGTCGGTGACGACGCCTGGACCCGCGCCATGACGCTGGCCGACGCCGGCGTCGACGTTCTGATCGTCGACACCGCGCACGCCCACAACCGCGGCGTGCTGGACATGGTCGCCCGCCTCAAGAAGGCCGTCGGCGAGAAGATCGAGGTCGTGGGCGGAAACGTCGCCACCCGGTCCGCCGCCGCCGCGCTGTGCGAGGCCGGCGCCGACGCCGTCAAGGTGGGTGTCGGGCCCGGCTCCATCTGCACCACCCGCGTCATCGCGGGGGTCGGCGCCCCGCAGATCACCGCCATCCTGGAGGCGACGGCCGCGTGCCGCCCCTACGGCGTGCCGGTCATCGCCGACGGCGGCCTGCAGTACTCGGGCGACATCGCCAAGGCGCTGGCCGCCGGCGCGTCGACCGCCATGCTCGGCTCGCTGCTGGCCGGTACGGCCGAATCGCCGGGTGAGCTGATCTTCGTCAACGGCAAGCAGTTCAAGAGCTACCGCGGCATGGGCTCGCTCGGCGCCATGCAGGGTCGCGGTCAGGGCAAGTCATACTCCAAGGACCGCTACTTCCAGGACGACGTGCTGTCCGAGGACAAGCTGGTGCCCGAGGGCATCGAGGGCCGGGTGCCGTTCCGCGGTCCGCTGTCCACCGTCATTCACCAGCTCACCGGCGGTCTGCGGGCCGCCATGGGCTACACCGGTTCGGCCACCATCGAGCAACTGCAGCAGGCGCAGTTCGTGCAGATCACCGCGGCGGGCTTGAAGGAAAGCCACCCGCACGACATCACGATGACCGTCGAAGCACCGAACTATTCCTCGCGCTAACTGACAGGGAAGTCAAAGAACACATGCGTGACATGGTCGAAATCGGCATGGGCCGGACCGCTCGTCGTACCTACGAACTGGACGACATCAACATCGTGCCGTCGCGGCGCACCCGCTCCAGCCAGGACGTTTCGACGGCCTGGCAGCTGGACGCCTACCGGTTCGAGATTCCGGTCCTGGCGCACCCGACCGACTCGCTGGTGTCGCCCGAATTCGCCATCGAGATGGGCCGCCTCGGTGGCCTCGGCGTGCTCAACGGTGAGGGCCTGATCGGCAGGCACCGCGACGTCGAGGACAAGCTCGCCCAGGTCGTCGAGCTGGCGGCCAAGGAAGACGACCCGTCGGCAGCCGTTCGGCTGCTGCAGCAGCTTCACGCGGCCCCGCTGGACCCGGAGCTGCTCGGCGCCGCCGTGGCGCGTGTGCGCGAAGCCGGCGTCACCACCGCGGTGCGCGTCAGCCCGCAGAACGCCCAGGCCCTGACGCCGACGCTGGTGGCGGCCGGCATCGACCTGCTGGTCATCCAGGGCACCATCATCTCGGCCGAGCGGGTGGCGCAGGACGGTGAGCCGCTCAACCTCAAGACCTTCATCTCCGAGCTGGACGTGCCCGTCGTCGCCGGTGGCGTGCTCGACCACCGCACCGCGCTGCACCTCATGCGCACCGGCGCGGCCGGCGTCATCGTCGGCTACGGCTCCACCTACGGCGCGACGACCAGCGACGAGGTCCTGGGCATCAGCGTGCCGATGGCCACGGCGATCGCCGACGCCGCCGCCGCCCGGCGCGAATACCTCGACGAGACCGGCGGCCGCTACGTGCACGTGCTGGCCGACGGCGACATCCACACCTCGGGTGACCTGGCCAAGGCCATCGCCTGCGGCGCCGACGCGGTCCTGCTGGGCACCCCGTTGGCCGCCGCCGCCGAAGCGCCTGGTGAGGGCTGGTTCTGGCCGGCTGCCGCCGCGCACCCGTCGCTGCCGCGCGGCGCGCTGCTGCAGGTCGCGCTGGGTGAGCGGCCGTCGCTCGACCAGGTTCTCAACGGCCCGTCCGACGACCCGTTCGGCTCGGTCAACCTGGTCGGTGGCCTCCGCCGGTCGATGGCCAAGGCCGGGTACTGCGACCTCAAGGAGTTCCAGAAGGTGGGCCTCACCGTCGGTAGCTAGTACCGGCGGTAGCGAGTTAGGCATACCTTGGTAGCTGGTTACCGAGCGGTAGGTCCATACTTCTGCCATGGAGCCTGACTACGACGTCTTGATCATCGGCTCGGGTTTCGGAGGCAGCGTCAGCGCCCTCCGGCTCACCGAGAAGGGTTACCGCGTTGGAGTGTTGGAAGCCGGCCCCCGGTATTCCGACGCCGACTTCGCAAAGACCTCGTGGGACCTGCGAAAGTTCTTGTGGGCCCCCAAGTTCGGCATGTACGGCATCCAGCGGATCCACCTGCTGCGCAACGTGATGATCCTGGCGGGCGCAGGTGTCGGCGGCGGTTCGCTGAACTACGCCAACACGCTCTACATCCCGCCGGACCCGTTCTTCAACGACCCGCAGTGGAAGAACATCACCGACTGGCGCGCCGAACTGATGCCGCACTACGAGCAGGCGCAGCGCATGCTCGGTGTCGTCAAGAACCCGACGTTCACCGACGCGGACAAGATCATCAAAGAGGTCGCCGAGGACATGGGCTGCGCCGACACCTTCGTCGCGACGCCCGTCGGTGTGTTCTTCGGACCGGACGGTGAGAAGACCCCGGGCAAGACGGTGCCCGACCCGTACTTCGGCGGGGCCGGCCCGGCCCGCACCGGCTGCATCGAGTGCGGCGAGTGCATGACGGGCTGCCGGCACGGCGCCAAGAACACTCTGGTGAAGAACTACCTCGGCCTGGCGGAAAAGGCCGGCGCACAAGTACATCCGCTCACCACGGTCACCAGCTTCGAGCAGCGCGGCGACGGCCTGTGGGAGGTGTCGACCCGACGCACCAACGGCAAGGTGCGGCGCGGCAAGCGGACCTTCACCGCCAAGTACCTCATCGTGGCGGCCGGCACGTACAACACCCAGAAGCTGCTGTTCAAGGTGCGCGACACCGGCAAGCTGACCAAGCTGTCGGACAAGCTCGGCGTGCTGACCCGGACCAACTCCGAGTCGATCGTCGGCGCGCAGACCCGCGAAGTGCCCACCGACATGGATCTGACGCACGGCGTGGCGATCACGTCGTCGATCCACCCGACACCGGACACCCACATCGAACCGGTGCGGTACGGCAAGGGCTCCAACGCCATGGGCATGCTGCAGACGCTCATGACGGACGGCGCCGGCCCGCAGGGCACCGACGTGCCGCGGTGGAAGCAGTTCCTGGACCAGGCCGGCGAGGACCCGCGTGAGCTGATCCGGCTGCTCAACCCCAAGCGGTGGAGCGAGCGCACCGTGATCGCGCTGGTGATGCAGCACCTCGACAACTCGATCACCACGTTCACCAAGCGCGGACCCGGTGGCATCCGCATCATGTCGTCCAAGCAGGGCCACGGCGAGCCCAACCCGACCTGGATCCCGGTCGGCAACGAGGCGACGCGGCGGATGGCCGAGAAGGTCGGCGGCATCGCCGGCGGCACCTGGGGCGAGCTGTTCAACATCCCGCTGACCGCGCACTTCCTGGGCGGCGCGGCGATCGGCGACAGTGCCCAGACGGGCGTCATCGACCCCTACCACCGCGTCTACAACTACCCGACACTGTTCGTCACCGACGGTGCCGCGATTTCCGCGAATCTCGGTGTGAACCCGTCACTTTCGATCGCGGCGCAGGCCGAGCGCGCGGCGTCGCTGTGGCCGAACAAGGGTCAGGACGACGCGCGGCCGGCACAGGGAGAGCCCTACCGGCGCATCGAACCGATCGCACCGGACCGTCCCGTCGTCCCGGCCGATGCCCCCGGCGCCCTGCGCCGACTGCCGATCACCCCGGTCTAGTAGGGATTTGTGCACGATTTTCCGCGCTGACCGCGGAAAATCGTGCACAAATCCCCCGGGGTCAGACGGTGTGCAGCCGCCGGTGCGTGGGCGCCCGGCCCGGCGGTTGCGGCGGCGGGGGCAGTAGCGACTGCCGCCGCTTGACGTCGACGACGGTCGGCTCGCGCGTACTCAGCGTGAGGTCGGATCCGGCATGGCGGATTTCCAGGGTGGAGTCGGGTCCATCGCGCAGGGTGTACGTCACCTCGTTGTGCGTCGCGTCGACGGTGATCCGAAACTCCCTCCACCGCAACCGAAATCGGAGCCGGGACAGACTGTCCGGCAGCTGCGGGTCGAGCGCGAGGATGCCTTCGTCGTCACGCAGGCCACCGAAACCGGCGACCAGCGCGATCCAGGCACCGGCCAGGGATGCCATGTGCAGCCCGTCGCGAGTGTTGTGGTGCAGATCGCGGAGGTCGATCAAGGCCGCCTCATAGGCATAGTCGTGCGCCAATTCCAGGTGGCCGACCTCGGCGCACATCACCGCCTGCGTGCACGCGGACAGCGAGGAATCCCGGACCGTGCGCCGCTCGTAATAGTCGACGTTGTGCGCCTTCTGCTGAGCGGTGAAGGCGTGCCCTTGCCACTGCATGGCCAGCACCAGGTCGGCCTGCTTGATCACCTGCGCCGGATACAGCCGCACGTACGGGTAGTGCAGGAACAGGGGATAAGCGCTGTCGGGCGTGAACTTCCATTCCGCGAAGGTGGTGAAGCCCTCGCACTGCGGATGCACGGCGAGTTCGTCGTCGTACGGGATGTGTGCGGCGGCCGCGGCGTCGCGCCAGGCGGCGGTCTCCTCGTTGGTCACGCCCATCGCATAGGCATTGTCGGGGTGCCGCGTGCATGCGTCGGCGGCGACGCGCAGATTGTGCGCCGCCATCAGATTGGTGAAGACGTTGTCGCGCACCATCGCGGTGTACTCGTCGGGGCCGGTGACGCCGTCGAGATGCCAGACGCCATGTCGGTCGTGGTGTCCCAACGACATCCACAACCGTGCCGTCTCCACCAGCACGTTCAGGCCGCAGTCGACTTCCAGGGATTGGTCACCGGTGGCGTTGCGGTAGCGCTCGAACGCCATCGCGATGTCGGCGTTGACGTGCCACGCCGCGGTGCCCGCCGGCCAGTACGCCGAGCACTCGGGTCCGGATATGGTGCGCCACGGGAAGCTCGCGCCGCGTAAACCCAGTTCCGCCGCACGGCTTTTCGCCAATCCCAGGATCGAAGCACGCCAGCGCAGGGCGTCGGCGACGGTATGCGGTTTCGTGTAGGTGAGCACCGGCAACACGAAACCTTCGGTGTCCCAGAAAGAGTGACCGTCATAGCCGGTTCCGGTCAGCCCCTTCCCGGCGATACCGCGGCATTCCGCGCGCGCACTGGCCTGCAATACGTGGAACAACCCGAACCGCACGGCCTGCTGACAGTCGGGGTCACCGTCGACTTCGACGTCGGCGCTGTCCCAGAAATCGTCGAGATAGGCGCGCTGCAGATCCAGCAGACCCTCCCACCCGCTGTAGTGCGCGCCGGCCAGCGCACCGGCGACCTGATCGCGCAGCGCGGGCCGTGACCGCAGGCTCGACCAGCCGTACGCCAGATACTTCACGATGCGCAGTTGCTGACCCGGTCGCAGACCGCAGATCACGGTGGTACGCGCCAGATCTGGGCGGGCGTCGGTGCTCACCTCGACACGGCCCGGGACTTCGATCTCGTGGTCCATCGCGGCGGCCATCATCAGGCCACTGCGCTTGGTCTGGTGGATCAGCAGGCCGCTGTGTTGGTTGTGTTCGTGGTGTATCGCCTGCAGGGGATTGGCAAGGGCCGCCGCGACGCGGGGATCCGACGAGGTCTGCGGCTGGTCCTCATTGGCAACCAACTCCGATTGCACTGTGACGCGGGCGAATTCGTCGATGGCCTCGACGATGTATTCGATGGCCGCGACGCTGCGCTGGGCCAGCGAAACCAGCCGAACCGACTTGACGCACACCTGCTTTCCGGCCGGTGACCGCCAGTGCACGGTGCGCGAGAGGGTGCCGGCACGCAGATCCAGAATTCGCTCGTGGTCGAGGAGTTCGCCGTACCGGACGTCGAAGGGCTCGTCGTCGACCAGCAGGCGGATGATCTTGCCGTTGGTGACGTCGACGATGGTCTCGCCGCCCTGGGGATAGCCGAATCCGCTTTCTGCGTACGGCAGCGGCCGGGTTTCGTAGAACGAGTTGAGATAGGTGCCGGGCAGCCCGTGCGGTTCCCCTTCGTCGAGATTTCCGCGAAAGCCGATGTGTCCGTTGGACAATGCGAACACCGACTCCGACTGCGCCAACAGCTCGAGGTCCAGTTGGGTCTCGCGGACCTGCCATGGCTCGACGGGAAATGAATCCTGAGTGATCATCGTCGGCCTACAGCAGCTCGGCCAGGTCGCGGACCACGACGTCTGCGCCGCTGTCGCGTAGTTGCGTGGCTTGATCGGCTCTGTCCACCCCGACGACGTACCCGAATCTGCCGTTTCGGCCCGCTGCGACACCGGCCAGGGCGTCTTCGAAGACGGCGGCCGCCGCCGGTTCGACGCCCAACAGTTGTGCGGCCCGCAGGAACGAATCCGGTGCCGGTTTGCCCGCGATGTGCTCGTCTCGCAGGGTCACACCGTCGACCCGCTGTTGGACGAACCGCGACAGTCGGGTCGCGTCGAGCACTTGACGGGTGTTGGCGCTCGACGACACGACCGCGATGCCGAGTCCGGCAGCGGCGACCGCCTCCAGATATTTCCGCGATCCGCTGAACGCCTCGATGCCGTCGTCGTGCAGCACCTGCTGGAACATCTCGTTCTTGCGGTTCCCGAGTCCGGCGACGGTCTCGGCGCCGGGCGGGTCGTCAGGGTCGCCCTCGGGAAGGTCGACGCCGCGGCTGCGCAAAAATGAGCGGACGCCGTCCTGGCGCGGCTTGCCGTCGACGTACTGCAGGTAGTCGTGACTGTCGAACGGGACGAACGGTTCGCCGTCGCGTTCGGCGCGGTGCCGCAGATAGTCGTCGAACATCGCCTTCCAGGCCTTCTTGTGCACGCTCGCGGTGTCGGTCAGGACGCCGTCGAGGTCGAACAGGCAGGCGTGCACGGCGTCGGGGAGACCCAGCATGGTTGCTCTTTCGGTCGGGAGCGGTTCTGCTGTGTCCTTTCCCGCTTTTCGGCCCGGTTATTCGTCGTCGCTATGCCGCGCTGATCACGCGGCTGGGCGTTCCGTGGATGTCGACGGGGACGTCGCCGGTCAGGGTGACGCGGTGCATCAGCCGGTGCTGGCCGTCGTAGTCGTCGACGGCGCGGTGCTGGGTGGCCCGGTTGTCCCACATCGCGACGTCGCCGGGCTGCCAGTTCCAGCGAACGGTGTTCTCTGTCATGGTGATTCGTCGCTGCAGCAGTTCCAGCAGGGCGGCCGACTCGTAGCTGTCCAGGCCGACGAAGCCGCGGACGAACTGGCCGGCCACCAGTGCGCGTTCCCCGGTCTCGGGGTGGACCCGCACCACCGGGTGCTCGGTGCGGAAATCGGGCTTCTGGAATTCGGCCTGGTAGCCCTTCTGCTCGTCGGTGAGGTGGGTCGTGTCCACGGTGACGTCCTTGAGGTAGTCGAACCGGTTGGAGTGCACGGCTCGCAGGTTCTCCGCCAGCGCTTTGAGCGGGGCGGGCAGCGCCTCGTAGGCCGCGACGGTGGAGGCCCACAGGGTGGAACCGCCGTAGGTCGGCAGGGTGACGGCGCGGAGTACTGATGCCGAGGGGTAGTCGGGCATGAACGTCACGTCGGTGTGCCAGCGGTTGGCCTTGCCGTACTCCGAGTCGATCGGGGTGATCTTCGGTGCGTCGGCGCGCTTCATCGAGTGATGGCCGACCAAGTCACCCATCAGTTCCCCGAAGGCCTGCTGTTGTGCGTCGTCGAGGTGGTCCTGACCGCGGAAGAAGATGACCTTGTGCTCCAGCAGCGCGGCGCGAATCTCGGTGATGGTGTCGGGGGAGAGGTCACCGCCCAGTCGCACGCCGTCGATGACGGCACCGATCTTGCTGGTCAGTTTCGTGGCGTTGAGCATGACGTTCCTTTCGGCCGAGGCGACTGTAGTCAATTGACTACAGCACGTAGGCGCTAGTGTAGCCACATGACTACAGGCGTGCCAGTGGGCCGGGACGAGGTCGTCGCAGCTGTCCTCGAGGCCGCATCGGAGCTGTTCGCCGCACGCGGTCCCGCCGCCACGTCGATCCGGGACATCGCCGCGAAGTCGAACGTCAACCACGGTCTGGTGTTCCGGCACCTCGGCTCCAAGGACCAGCTGGTCGGAGCGGTGCTGGACCATCTGGGGCAACGGCTCAAGGGCCTGATCGACACCGATGCGCCGGCCGACGTGATCGACGCGGCAGTCGACCGACAGCTCCGGGTGATCGCCCGGGCCGCGCTCGACGGCTACCCGGTCGGGGAGTTGCAGACCACATTTCCCAACATGGCGCGCCTGCTCGACAGATTCCTGCCTCGGTACGCCGACGAGAATCAGGCCCGGCTCGCGGTGGGCAACATCATCGCGCTGCAACTCGGCTGGCGACTGCTGGGGCCATTCCTGCGGCCCGCGCTGGGGCTCGGCGAGATGACCGATGACGACGTCCGCGCCGCCGTGGGCGCCGCAGCCGAGCGGTTGGCAGAGCCGCCGGCTGCCCACCACTAGACTGGGCGGGTGCAAACACCAGCTTCACAGCCCGTTCTGGTCATCGACTTCGGTGCGCAGTACGCGCAGCTGATCGCCCGCCGGGTCCGCGAGGCTCGGGTGTTCTCCGAGGTGCTGCCGCATACCGCGACGGTCGAGGACATCAAGGCCAAGAACCCGCAGGCCATCGTGCTGTCCGGGGGGCCGTCCAGCGTCTACGAAGACGGCGCGCCGCAACTCGACGCGGCGATCTTCGACCTGGGCGTCCCGGTGTTCGGCATCTGCTACGGGTTCCAGGCCATGGCGCAGGCGCTCGGCGGCACCGTGGCGCACACCGGCACCAGTGAATACGGCCGGACCGAGCTGAAAGTCTCCGGCGGAGAACTGCATTCAGGCCTGCCCGGCACGCAGCCGGTGTGGATGAGCCACGGCGACGCGGTCACCGCGGCGCCCGCCGGATTCGACGTCGTGGCCAGCAGCCCCGGTGCCCCGGTCGCCGCCTTCGAGGACCGGGCCCGCAAGCTGGCCGGTGTCCAGTACCACCCCGAGGTGATGCACTCGCCGCACGGCCAGCAGGTGCTGAGCCGGTTCCTGCACGACTTCGCCGGCATCGGCGCGACCTGGACCGCGGCCAACATCGCCGACCAGCTGGTCGAGCAGGTGCGCGAGCAGATCGGCGACGGTCAGGCCATCTGCGGCCTGTCGGGCGGCGTCGACTCCGCGGTCGCGGCCGCGCTGGTGCAGCGCGCCATCGGCGACCGACTGACCTGTGTGTTCGTCGACCACGGCCTGCTGCGCGCGGGGGAGCGTGAGCAGGTCGAACGCGACTTCGTCGCCGCGACCGGTGCCAAGCTCGTCACCGTCGACGAAGCCGACCGCTTCCTCGACGCCCTGTCGGGTGTGACCAACCCCGAAGGCAAGCGCAAGATCATCGGCCGCGAGTTCATCCGGGCCTTCGAGGGCGCGGTGCGCGACACCCTGGGATCGAGCGAGTCCGAGATCGAATTCCTGGTTCAGGGCACGCTCTACCCGGACGTCGTCGAATCGGGCGGTGGCACCGGTACGGCCAACATCAAGAGCCACCACAACGTGGGCGGTCTGCCCGAGGATCTGAAGTTCAAACTCGTCGAGCCGCTGCGGCTGCTGTTCAAGGACGAGGTGCGTGCCGTCGGCCGCGAGCTCGGCCTGCCCGAGGAAATCGTTGGGCGCCAGCCGTTCCCGGGACCGGGTCTGGGTATCCGGATCGTGGGCGAGGTGACGGGCTCCCGGCTGGACACGTTGCGCCGCGCCGACTCGATCGCCCGCGAGGAGCTCACCGCGGCCGGTCAGGACCAGAGCATCTGGCAGTGCCCCGTGGTGCTGCTCGCCGATGTGCGCTCGGTGGGTGTGCAGGGCGACGGGCGGACCTACGGACATCCGATCGTGCTGCGTCCGGTGTCCAGTGAGGACGCCATGACCGCCGACTGGACCCGCGTGCCTTACGAAGTGCTGGAACGCATTTCGACGCGCATCACCAACGAGGTGCCCGAGGTGAACCGCGTGGTGCTGGACATCACCAGCAAGCCGCCGGGCACCATCGAGTGGGAGTGATCTCCCTCCGCTGACGGGTGAGGCTCAGCGCGCCGGGTCGCCCCGCCACGCGAAGCTGTTGACGTACTGGCCCATGTCCAGGGCGAGTTGCAGGCCGACCGCGGACGGTTTCCCGGAGCCGAAGTCGGGCCCGAAACGGTGGTACGGACCCGAGGCCGCGGCGATCAGTGCCAGGTCGTTCTTGACGGCGACGAGCACCAACAGCCGCATCCGGGAGTACTGGCGGCTCGCGCCCTGCGGATACCAGTCGGCGACGACGCCGTAGCCCGTCTGGTAGCCGACCATGGCGTTCGGAATTTCGTACGCGGTCTTGGCATCCGGATAGGTCGACTTGACCAGTTCGGCCGCAATGTCTTTCGGCTGGCGTCCGGTCGCGGGCCGGCTGAACAGCTGCAGCATCCCGCCGTCGCCGGCGAGCAGTTTGGCCAGCACGCCGTGGTCGTCCTTGGTCACCTCGTACGCCGATCCGGTCGCCGGGTAGGCGACGCTGAACGAGCCGTCGGGTGCGGTGAACCGGGGGTTGATGGTCACCGGCTGACCCATGGGCGGATGGCCGCATTCCGGCGGGCACACGTACCGCACGGCCGGCTTCTCCAGAAGTCCGGACACCCCGACCAGGAGCGCGGCCGGCACCACCGCGGCGAGGACGAAGATCAGTGTCACCTGAACGCGTTTCGTGGTCCGGGTCGGCGTCGTCGCGTAGGCAGGCGCGTGCAGCGAGTAGCCGGGGAGGAGCCCCACCGTCAAGCTGTCGGCGGGTGCCGGGCGGTCGGTGCGCTGGCTGTGCCGTGCGGCCCGTGACGACGCCCGGGTGGCGGCGCCGCAGGCCGCGCAGAACGGGGCGTCGGGCACGACGTGGCCGCACTGGGTACACAGCAGCGGCTCGTCCATGTTGTAGTCGTCGTGGGCCTCGTGCAGCAGCGCCAGGTGCAGTCCGACGCGCAATGCCAGCAGTGCGACGAGGGTGAGCGCGAAATACATTGCCAGCTGGACGAACTGGGGCAGCTGGACCGCGTCGATCAGGCCGAGCAGGGCGTAGACCACGGCGACGATCACCGCGATCAGGGTCAGCGTCAGCCGGACGTAGCCTCGATGTTGGTGCGCCTTGTTCGGTGGCCGGGTGAACCACAGCGCCGCACCGATCAGGCCGCCGACGGTGGCCGCGATGATGGGAGTGGCCAGGCCGCGGATACCGGCCTCGACCAACAGGCCTTGCAGCGGGCGGTCGCGGTTGACCATGCCGGTGCCGAACTGCGGGGCCAGCCGGGTCAGGGTTGCCGCCGCGGTGAAATAGATGGCGGCGTGGGCGCCGATGGCGTAGCCGTGCAAGGCTTCTCGATGGCCGGGCCGGACCAGACGGATCACCAGTGTGGGCACCTGCATCAGCAGGAGGCCACCGAGCGTGGCGCCGAGGCCGGTGCGCAGCATGCGGGCCGCCGCGATGCCCGCACCGAGCGGGATGCCGTAAGACCGGGCGGCCACCGCTCCGGTGAGCAGCGCCCACCCGACGCCCAGCGCGACGGCGAGACCGGCGGTCAGCCAGAGGTTGCCCCGCGGTGCGTCCTGGTTGAATTCCGATTCCCGGAGATAGATTCCGAAGATCACGGGCAGCCCGAGGACGGCGACGGCGACGAGCGCGCCGGGCAGGCGGAGCATCGCGGTGGCGACCAGGGCCAGCACCAGGGCGACGAGCCCGAGCATGAACGACGTGCGCGACCGCGGGGACAGGTGCGGGAACAGCGAGCTGGTGATCGACAGGCGAAGCAGATGCTGGCCGGGTGCGGCGCTGAACGACCGCGCCCGCAACCAATGCGGTCCGTCGTGACGGTGTTCGCTCAGCGGCGCGCCGCACAGCCCGCAGTACTCGCCGGCCGGGACGTCCAGCTGGCAGACCTCGCACTCCATCATCGGCCGGTCTTCGAGCTGGGTGGTCATTGCGTCACCTTCTGCAGCAACAACAGGTTTTCCGCCAGGTTCTCCACGTTCGGGGTGCCGAGCCCGCTGACCAGGTCGTAGCCCGGGCCCGCCGTGTCAACGGCGTTGCCGCCCAAGGTGATATCGCGGAATGCCGGTCGTGGGGCGCCGGTGGCGATCCGATACAGCAGCGGGTTGAGCGCACCGATCGGCCGTCCGCCGTTGGCGGTGAGGTATTGCGTCATGACGGCCGTCAGCCCGGCCCAGATCGGCGCGGACTGTGAGGTGCCGCCCCCGACGACCACCTCCTTGTCCACCACGATCCGCACGCCGGTGTAGGGATCGGCGACGGCCGAGATGTCCGGCGTCATGCGCTTTCCGGCGCTGCGTTTCGGGTCGACCTGGTTCGCCGCGGCCGCCTGCCAGCGTGGCTGGTCGAACAGTGCGGAGACCCCGCCGCCGGTGCCCTGGGAGAGCGGGACGTTGAACCAGGCCTGTTCGTCCACCCACCTGCCCTCGGCATCGGTGGACAAGGTGCTGCCGCCGACGTTGGTCATCTCGGGCAGCGACGCCACCGAATCCAGCCCGATGTCGGCCGGGCCGGGAGGGGAGTCCCAGTCGTCGCCGCCCTTGCATTCCAGTCCGGCCAGGTCGCCGCTGGCGTCAAATGCCGTGGTGCCGTGCGCTTCTGCGGCGGCCAACGCCGAGCGGACGGGAGCGAGGTCGGCCGCGGTGGTCAGTTTGTCGCAGCCCCAGCCGATCGACAGGCTCCAGATCGCGCCGGGGAAATCGCGATCGGTCCGCTCGAACATCTCGCCGATCTTCACGTACGCGCCGTCGCCGGTGACCGTGGGACGGGCGTTGACCACGACCAGCCGGGCGTCGGGGGCGATGGCATGGATCACCTCGAGGTCCATGGTGGTCTCGCCGCGCTCGTCGCCGGGCTGCCCGCCGATGAGGGTCGGGGTGAACTTGGGTAGGCCGAAGGTGGTCGAGAACTGGTCCAGGTCGGCTTGGTCGTAACCGTTGAAGGCGAAGACCACCACCGTGGTGCCCTTGCCGGTGTGGCCGGCTGCGCTCAACTTGTCGGCGTGGTAGGCGCTGAGCAGGTGGCTCGGGGTGAGGCCGCGTTCCGGGACACCCTGCGGCGGGTCCTGCGGTGCCGAATCGTGGTGCGGGGTGTAGCTGAGGATCCGGCCCAATTCGGCGACCGTGCCTTGTAGTTCGGTGGGGAGCTGGGGTTGCTGCGGCGCGGCGTAGAACTCCTGTCCACGCCGGCCGCGATAGTCGTGCACCTCGACGCCGAAGGCGGCGCCCATCCGGTCGGGGTCGCCTTCGACGACGGCCCAGTTGTCGCCGGGGCGCCAGCGCACCGAAAGGCGTTGCAGCTCAGCCCAATTGATCAGCGCGTCCGGTCGGTGGTTCGCATCGAGCGTGGCGGTGAGCTGGACGCGCTGCGGATGAGCGGGCCCGAGATCGGTCGAGGAGGCGAGCAGCGACGCGAAGGGACCGTCGATGGTGTCCGACGGCTGATCTGACGCCGTGGTCGGCCGGCCCGGGGTGGGCAGGTTGACGACCACCAGCGTCAGCGTGGCGGCAAGCGCCAGGGCAACCAGCCATCGCCGGGGTGGTGTCCGATTCGGCGATGGCATGTACCAACGGTAGCGCGAACCCGGATTCTGCTGGGCCGGTAGGCAACCCGGGTTGGTTGTCAGTTGCGGTGCGTGCCCGGTGTGGCGGTGGGCGCCGGGTTGGCGGTGACCGACGGGGTGAACAGGTTGCCGCCGTTCGGGCTGAGCGACTTCTCGGTCGGGGTGACCGCCGATGTGGTCGTGGTCGTGGTGGTGGTCGACGGCGCCTCGGGGGTCTTCTTCTCCTCGCCGCAGCCGGCGGTGAGGCCGATCATCGCGATGAGTGCGGTGCCTCCCGCTGCGGCGGCGACGCGGTGGACCAGACGATTCGAACGCATGATGCATGCCCTTCCACTAGCGCAGCGGTCCACCAAGCCCCGAGCGGGATTTCCGGACCTATTCCAGTTATGAGCGTACAGGTCAGAACGCCGAGATGACGGTGTTGTGGGTCACCGGCGGCTTGACCGTGTCGGTGGGTGGGTGTTTACTCACGGTATCGAACAAATATTCGAATATTGACAGTGTCTGATGGTGCGGGAGGTGTTGTTGTGGCGGCTGTGACCAGTCTGGCGAATAGCCGGATTGACCGCGCTGACCAGCTGGAACAGCTCCGGCGCAAGATCGCCGAGATGTCGGGACCGGCGGGTTTGCGCGGCCGGGACCGAGGGCGGCCCGAGCCGGCCCCGAAGGTTGCCGAAAGTTTGCTGGAACCGTCGGATCTGCAGTCTGAGCTGCTGCCTGACGTGTTGCCCCGCGGCACGGTCGCAGTGCTCTCGGGGGCCCGCTCGCTGCCGTTGCGAATGGTGGCCGCGGTGACGGCGGCCGGTGGGTATGCGGCCATCGTCGGTCAGCCCAAGGTCGGGCTGCTGGCCGCGGTGGAGATGGGGGCCGACCTGGAACGCATCGCGCTCATCCCGGACCCGGGGCCGGACCCGGTGGAGGTGGCCGCGGTGCTCATGGACGGGCTCGACCTGGTGCTGCTCGGGCTGGGTGGCAAGTCCGTTCCGGCCGGCCGGGCGCGGGTGGTGGCGTCCCGGGCCCGGCAGCGCGAGTGCACCCTGCTGGTCACCGACGGCGACTGGCCCGGGGCGACGGCCCGGCTGGAGGCCAGGGTCCGCGGGTACGAGGTGGTCGGAGCGGGCGACGGGGACCCGGTGCCGGGGTGCGGGCGGATCGGCCGGGTGCGGCTGGACACGCGGGCCCGCGGCCGCTCGATGCGCCCGCTGCGAGCGGTGGGTGGCTGAGATGTCCCGGGTGTTGGCCATCTGGTGCATGGACTGGCCCGCGGTGGCGGCGGCGGTGGCGGCCGGGCTGCCGGTGACCGAACCGGTGGCGGTCACTCTGGCGAACCGGGTGGCGGCCTGTTCGGCGTCGGCCCGGGCATCGGGCGTCCGAAGGGGGTTGCGGCGCAGGGAAGCTCAGGCGCGCTGTCCGCAATTGCACGTCGCCACTGCCGATCCGGCGCGGGACGCCCGTCACTTCGAGGGCGTGACGGCCGCGGTCGACGAGGTCGTGCCGCGCGCAGAGGTCCTGCGGCCGGGGCTGCTGGTATTGCCGGTGCGTGGCGCGGCCCGGTATTTCGGGTCGGAGCAGGCCGCGGCTGAACGATTGGTCGACGCGGTGGGTGCGGCCGGGGTCGAATGCCAGGTGGGCATCGCCGACCAGCTACCCACGGCGGTCTTCGCGGCCCGGGCGGGACGCATCCTCGCGCCGGGTGAGGATGCGCAGTTTCTCGCCGGACTGTCTATCCGGCAGCTGGCCACCGAACCGAGCCTGTCCGGTGAGGGCCGGGAAGAACTGGCGGACTTGTTGTGGCGCATGGGTATCCGAACCATTGGGCAGTTCGCCGCGCTGTCCCGGACCGACGTGGCGTCCCGGTTCGGTACCGATGCCGTGGTCGCGCACCGGTTTTCGCGGGGTGAACCGGCGCGCCGCCCGTCGGGACCGGAGACGCCGGCGGACCTCGACGCCGTGATGGACTGCGACCCGCCGATCGACCGGGTGGACGCGGCGGCATTCGCCGGACGCTCGCTGGCAAGCCAGTTGCACCGCAGCCTGGAGTCCGCCGGGGTGGGGTGCACCCGGCTGGCCATCGATGCGGTGACCGCCAACGGTGAGGAACTGCAACGGGTCTGGCGGTGTGCCGAGCCGCTGACGGAGGACGCCACCGCGGACCGGGTGCGGTGGCAGCTGGACGGTTGGCTGACCAGGCGGGGACTGGGCGGCGCCGGGCCCACCGGGCCCATCACGGTGTTGCGGCTGCATCCGGTCGAGGTCGTCTCAGCCGCGGCATTGCAGTTGCCGTTGTGGGGATCTTCCGGAGATGACGACCGGATGCGCGCCCGGCGGGCGCTGGTGCGGGTCCAGGGTCTGCTCGGGCCGGAGGCGGTGCAGGTGCCGGTGCTCAGTGGTGGGCGGGGGCCGGCCGAGCGCATCACGCTCACGCCGCTGGGTGATGAGGTGGTGCCGTTGAATGATCCGACCCAGCCGTGGCCTGGGCGCCTGCCGGAGCCGGCTCCGGTGGTCCTGCTGGATGACCCGGTGGAACTTGTTGACGTACGCGGTGATTCGGTTCGGGTGACGGACCGGGGCATGTTCTCCACCGATCCGGTGGGGCTGACGGGTTCGGGTTACCGCGGGGCGTTGCGCTGGTGGGCGGGGCCGTGGCCGGTCGACGAACGCTGGTGGGATCCGGAGCGGGGGAAGGGCCGCACGGCCCGGGTCCAGGTGCTGCTCGGAGATGAAGGGGAGAGCCGTGCGCTGCTCCTCTGCTATCGACAGCGGCGGTGGTATGTGGAGGGGGTTTATGAATAGGCCGGCGCCCGTAGTTCGAACCGTGGAGTTCCTGGGCGGGGCGGCACCCCAATGGTTGCCCCATCACTTCCTATGACGAATGTGCAGGTTTCGTTCGACATTTCGCACGTCTACCGTCCGAAACTGCACATTCGCCGTAGCGCCCCTCGGAGATGGGTGGACTGTGGCACCGCCGGAAGTACCCCAACCAGCGACATCTTCGAGGCCTGCCGGCAGCACGACAAAATTATGGTTGTGCACAACTGAATTGTGGGCTATAGTTCTTCACGTGGACGCACTCACCTTGGATCGCCAGCTCTGCTTCGCCTTGTACTCGGCGTCGCGGGCGATGACGGCGGCCTACCGGCCGATCCTGACCGAGCTGAACCTCACCTATCCGCAGTACCTCGTGCTGCTGGTGCTGTGGGAAGAGGATCGGGTCACGGTCGGGCGCCTGGGTGAGCGACTGCAGCTGGATTCGGGGACTCTCTCACCGCTACTGAAACGGTTGGAAGCCAATGGATTCATCCGTCGTGAACGGTCGTTGCAGGACGAGCGTCAGGTCGAGGTGACCCTCACCCCGGCCGGCCGCAAGCTCGAGGGAAAGGCCCAGTGCATCCCCGAGAAGCTGGGCGCCCAGACCGGCATCACCGAGCAGGAAGCCGCGGATCTGCGCGACGCGATTCACCGATTGACCGATGCGCTCACCGCATCGCATTGATTTACCGACGCAACCCGCGTCACCGGTACCAACCACCACAAGGAGATCGACATGAAGACGCTGTACACCGCCGAAGCCCTGGCCACCGGCGAAGGTCGCGACGGCCACGGCCGCACTTCCGACGGCAAGCTGGACCTGGATCTGGCCATCCCGAAGGAGATGGGTGGCAGCGGCAACGGCACCAACCCCGAGCAGCTGTTCGCCATCGGCTACGCCGCCTGCTATCACTCGGCGCTGCGCCTGGTCGCCCGCGAAGCCAAGGCTGATGTCACCGATTCGTCTGTGGGAACGCGGGTTTCGCTCGGCCAGCTGGACAACGGCGGATTCGGCCTGGCGGTCGAGCTGGAGATCACCCTGCCCAACCTGGAGCACGACGCTGCGCAGGAGTTGGCGGACAAGGCCCACCAGGTCTGCCCCTACTCCAACGCCACCCGCGGCAACATCGACGTCAAGATCACCGTCACCGACGACTGAGCTCCCGCCGCGAGCTGGGGGCACCTCCCGCTTGCGGGGGAACGTAAACCTGTCGAATTCCGTTCGGAAAAGACAGTTTTGCGCCTGCTCGCGGAGTCGTCGGAACACCCCTCACAACTTGGACGCGAAGGCCCCGACGCGCTCGATGAACCGATCGAAGAACGCCACCGGGTCGACCTCGATGCCGATGTGGGCATTGGGCTGGCGTCCCCAGTGTCCGCGCCAGTCGGCGACCGTCATGCCGCGCGTCAACGTGCCCAGCAGTTCCACGTCGACCGTCGCCTGCTGGTACCGGACGATGTCCGGGTCGAGCGCCACCGCTGCCGCGAGCGGGTCGTGCAGGTGTGCCAGGTAGCCCTCGCCCTGGTCGAAATGGAACTCGAAGTAGAACCGCATGGCGTCTTCCAGCACCCGGATCAGCGGGTTGGATGACGTCGACCGTGTCCCGCGATCGTTCAGCACACTCATCGGCGACGACGGTCCACCCGCTGCGGTAGCCAGCCGGCTCAACAGCGACGGTGTCATCGCGACGTTCTCGGTCAGGTTGAGCCCCAGCACTATTGGCAGATGCGTGGGGTCCTCCAGACCCCACGCCGCGCCCCACACCGAGAACACCTCGGCGGCGGCCTCCGGGTCGACGCTGATGTTCCATTCGGACACCGGCGTGGTGTTGCCCCGGTAGTCGAAGGCGCCGCCCATGATCACCAGGCGTCGCAGCAGCCGGGGGAGCGACGGCTCCTGCCGCAGCGCCAGCGCGAAGTTGGTCAGCGGGCCGGTGACGAGACCGATCAACTCGCCGGGGTACTCGCGTGCGGCCTGGATCCAGGCCTCGGCGGCGTCGTAGTCGGTGAGCACGCCGCCGATTTCGGACTCGGCGTCGGGCTCGGGCAGTTCCGCATAACCGAGTCCCTGCGGGCCGTGTGTGTCCTCGGCGGTGCGCAACGGCGCGACCAGCGGGACGCTCGAGCCCCTGGACACCGGGATGGGGCCGACGCCGCACAACTGCAGCAGCCCCAGATTGTTGACGCATACCTGGTCGACCGGGACGTTGCCCGCGGTGGACGCGATGCCCACCAGTTCGGCGTCGGCGCTGGCCAGCAGGTAGGCCAGTGCCATCGCGTCGTCTACGCCGGTGTCGACGTCGGCAAAAACCGGCTGCACCCTGGTCTGTCCGACGGGTAGTAGGCCCCCTGTCATGTCGCCAACCCTAAAGGGCCGCGGGGCAACGGGCAGTCCGATCGCGGGCTCTGGGCCTGTTACCTATATCGCGCCGTCGGGGAATGCGATGACCGACACAAAACGGATCGGCAGACGGATGAGCCGGGTGGGCCCGTGGACGCCCTCACCGTCGAACTGCAGTGAGTCGCCGGGCTCGAGTCGATACTCGGACCGGCCGTGGCCGTAGTCCATGACGCCGTCGAGCATGTAGATGAATTCGGTCCCGGGATGCTGGAACAGTGGATAGACCTCACTGTCCTCGTTGAGCGTCACCATCAGGCATTCCAGGCGTTTGTGCTCGCCGCGGAGCCCACCCAGTAGTTCGTATTCGTGGCCGGCCTGCGAGCCGCTGCGGACGATCGGGGTGCCCTTGCCGGCTTTGACGAACGACGCGGGCCGTTCGGTGTCGGCGCCGCGGAACAGGTAGGTCACCGGTACGTCGAAACCTTTGGACAGCAGCGCGAGGGTGCTCAGCGAGCAGGACGTCTGGGCATTCTCGACCTTGGACAGCATGGCCTTGGAGATGCCGATGCGGGCGGCCATCTCTCCGACCGACAGACCCGAATTGTGGCGCAGCTGACGAACATTGCGCGCGATGGCGACCTCGAGCTCGAGTTCTTCGACCTTGTCGTCGGGCCGTCGGTTACGGGTGGTGCCCGCATTGCGAAGTAGCGTTTCGTCGTTCTCCACTTGTCAACCGTAACGCATCAACGTCCACTGTCAGTAGACGACGCGCGTCGGGGTCGGTACGGGCCGACTGGGCCTCGATGAGGTGCTGCAGGCTGTCGGCCAGAGCGACCGAGCCGGCTTCGGCATCCGCGTTCTCGACCGCTTCGGACGGCGCGTGGGAGACGCCGGTGGGGTTGCGCACGAACAACATTGCGGTGGGCACGTGATCCTTCAAGACTCCGGCATCATGCCCCGCGCCGGTGCCCAGTATCGGCGCGTCATCGAGCGTAGCGCTCAGCCCGTCACGCAACGACGAATCGAAATCGACGGTGGCGCTGAATGATTCCTCGGTCATCGTGACACCACAGCCCTCGCCGGCGGCAGCGGCATTGGCGGCCTCCGCGATCTCGTGCACCAGGAACTTGGTCACCGCGTCCTCGGGGTGACGTACGTCCAGCCAGAGATCCACACGCGAGGCGATGACGTTGGTGCCGCCGGGCACCGGGACGATCCGGCCGACGGTGGCGCGTGCGCCGCTGATGGCCCGCGCCTGTGACTGGACGGCGGTGATCAGCCGGGCGGCGGCCACCATGGGATCGGCCCGGTCCGTCATGAGCGTGGTGCCGGCGTGGTTGCCCGCACCGGTGAAGGACAACCGCCACCGGCCGTGGCCGAGGATGGACGACGCGACAGCCACCGGCCTGCCCAGATCGATCAGCCCGCGGCCCTGTTCGACATGGAGTTCCACGAACGTCCCGATCCGCCGCACCATGTCTGGATCGGGCCCCAGATGAGCGGGATCGATTCCGGCACAACGACTTGCCTCGGCGAATGTGGTTCCGCTGCTGTCGGTCAGTGATCGGGCCCGGTCCGGGTCGATCGCTCCGGTCAGCAGCCGCGAGCCCAGGCACGCGACCCCGAAACGTGAGCCCTCCTCCTCGGGGAACACCGCGATGGCCCGCCGCCCGCCGACACCGCGGGCGGCCAGTAGATCGAAAGCGACCAACGCCGACGCCACCCCGAGCGGCCCGTCGTAGGCGCCGCCGCCGGGCACGGAATCCAGGTGACTGCCGGTGACGACGGCGTCGTCGCCGACTCCGCCCGACCAGGCCCAGATGATCCCGTTGCGGTCGGTCTCGATGTCCAGGCCGCGCTTTGCCGCGTGCGCGACGAACCACGACCGCAGGTCGAGCTCGGCGGTCGAATAGACGGGCCGGGTGTAGCCGCCGCGCTGGTTGTCGACGCCGGTGCCGGCGATCTCGGCAAGCAACGAGGTGACGGTGTCAGGCATGAAAGATCCTTCTTGGCAGAGAGATTCAGGGTGACGTGATCAGCGCATCTCGCCCGCACCGGCGTACGGGTGCAGGCTGTTGAGCGGCTTGCCTTCGGCGAACCGTTCCAGCCGGAAGTCCGTGGCTGGGATGTCGGGATCGGTGCTGTCGCCCTCGAACACCAGGTCCGCGACCAGCTCACCGACCGCCGGGCTGATCTTGAATCCATGGCCGGCGAAACCGGCCGCCAGGATCAACCCGTCGACCCCGCCGATCGGCGCGATCACCGGATTCCAGTCCGGCGGAACGTCATACACCCCGGCGTACGTGTGGGTCACCGCCGGTTCTGGGAAGCCGGGGAACCGGTGCATCACCTTCTCGCCGTAGGCCAGGACGGATGCCTCCGCCGCGACGTTCGAGTAGTTGTCCGGGTCGACGAACTTCTTCTGGAAGTCCGCGTGGTCGCTGTTGCCGACCAGAAATTGGCCGGCGCCTTCGACGCGGCAGTACTGCAGGCTGATCAGGTCGGAGATCACCGGCAGGTCCGGCAGTGGTGTGCCGGCGTCGACGATCAGCAGTTCCGATCGGTACGCCTCGATGGGAAAGTCGATTCCCATGGCAGCCAGCAACTTTGCCGACCACCAGCCGTTGGCCACGATCACCAGATCGGCGTCGATGAGGTCACCGTTCTCCAGCATGACCCCGGTGACCTTGTCGCCTGCTGTCACGACGCGGGCGACGGGCGTGTTCTGCCGGATCCTGGCGCCCGCCGCGCGGGCGGCCTGCCCGAAGTGCAGTGCCAGTTGCGTGGCGTCGGCGAATCCGCCGCGTGGTTCGTAGGAAGCCAGTGCCACATCGGAGGTTTCGAGCATCGGCCACAGTTTCTGCAGGGTGTCGGTGTCGATCAGCTCGACCTCGACGCCGAGCGATTGATGCATGGCCGTGTTGGCGCTCAGGTCGTCGACGTTCTCGTCACCGACGAGCACGGTGTAGCCGACCTGGCGGAAGCCGACGGCGTCTCCCAACTGTTCGATCACCGGCAGGCTGCGCCAGGCCATCGCGGCGATCGACGGCACACCGTAGTGGGCTCGGACGATGCCCGATGATTTTCCGGTTCCGCCGCTGGCCAGCTGATGCCGTTCCAGGACAAGGACATCCGTGAGTCCACGCTGAGTCAGGGAATGTGCGATGGACAGACCGATGAGGCCGCCACCGATGATCACGGCTTTCGACGCCATCAGAAACCACCTGCCGCGGAGTGGCCCGGGATCCACGACGTGCCGGCCAACGGCACCCGCGCCATGGCGGCGGCTTCGATGGACACGGCGACCATGTCCTCGGGCTCCAGGTGCGTGACGTGTGCCTTGCCGCAGGCGCGTGCGATGGTCTGTGCCTCCATCGTCAAGACGCGCAGGTAGTTGGCGACGCGGCGGCCGCCGTCGACGGGGTCCAGCGCCTGCTGCAACACCGGATCCTGCGTGGTGATACCTGCTGGGTCCTGGCCATCCTGGAAGTCGTCGAAAAACCCTGCTGCCGAGCCCAGTTGAGCGTACGCCGCCTCGTACTTCGGGTGGTTGTCGCCGAGCGCGATCAATGCGGCGGTGCCGATCGCGACGGCGTCGGCTCCCAGCGCCAGTGCTTTCGCGACGTCGGCGCCGGTGCGGATACCGCCGGACACGATCAATTGCACGCCGTCGGGCTTGCGGTGGACGCCGAGTTCCTGCAGGGCCTGCACCGCCTGCGGTACCGCGGCCAGGGTGGGGATGCCGACGTGTTCGATGAACACCTCTTGGGTGGCCGCGGTGCCGCCCTGCATGCCGTCGACCACGACGACGTCGGCGCCGGCGTGGACCGCGAGTTTGACGTCGTAGTACGTGCGCGATGCGCCGACCTTGACGTAGATCGGCTTCTCCCAGTCGGTGATCTCACGGAGCTCATTGATCTTGATGGTCAGGTCGTCGGGGCCGGTCCAGTCGGGGTGCCGTGACGCCGAGCGCTGGTCGATGCCCTGTGGCAGGTCGCGCATCCCGGCGACCCGTTCGGAGACCTTCTGGCCCAGCAGCATTCCGCCACCACCGGGCTTGGCGCCCTGGCCCAGTACCACCTCGATGGCGTCGGCGCGGCGCAGGTCGTCCGGGTTCATTCCGTACCGGTTCGGTAGGTATTGGTAGACAAGGTGTTTGGAGTGGCCACGTTCCTCGGGCGTCATGCCGCCGTCGCCCGTGGTGGTCGACGTGCCCACCTCCGAGGCGCCGCGTCCGAGCGCCTCCTTGGCCCGTCCGGACAGCGCCCCGAACGACATGCCGGCGATGGTGACCGGGATATCCAGGTGCAGTGGGTATTTGGCGTTCCGTGCGCCCAACACCACATCGGTGCCGCACTTCTCGCGATAGCCCTCCAGGGGGTAGCGCGACATCGACGCGCCGAGGAAGAGGAGGTCGTCGAAATGGGGGAGTGCGCGCTTGGCGCCCCAGCCGCGGATGTCGTAGATGCCCGTCTCCGCCGCCCGGTGGATGGCGGCGATGGTCGTCCGGTCGAAGGTGGCGGACTCGCGTAGACCGCGGTTGGCGCGGTCGTCTGCCGAGAAGGTCATGAGCTGGCCTCAATCAGTAGGAGTTGTGTGCTTGGAAGTGATAGAGGTTGCGGGCCGAGCCGTAGCGCCGGTACGTGGCCGGGTCGTCGTCGTAGCCCGCCGCCTTGAGCAGGCCCGCGAGCTCCTCGAGGTGTTCGGCCTCCATCGGTTTCTCGATGCAATCCGCACCAAGGGATTTCACTTCTCCTCGGACGTACAGCCGGGCCTCGTAGATCGAGTCGCCGAGGGCGTCGCCGGCATCACCGCGGATGACGATGCGGCCCTTCTGTGCCATGAAGGCGCTCATGTGGCCCACCGAGCCGCCGACGACGATGTCCAGCCCTTTCAGTGAGATGCCACACCGGGCGGCGGCGTTGCCGTCGATGACGAGCAGTCCGCCGCGCCCCGTGGCGCCCGCCGATTGCGATGCGTCGCCGGTGACATGGACGACACCGCTCATCATGTTCTCCGCCAGACCCTGCCCGGCGTTGCCGTTGACGGTGATCTCGGCCTTCTGGTTCATGCCGGCGGCGTAGTAGCCGACGTGGCCGTGCACCGTGATCTCGACCGGCGAGTTGACTCCGACGGCGACGTTGTGTGCGCCTTGGGGATTGGTGATGACGAACTGACCGTCGATGTCGTCGGCGTGCAGGGCCGCATTGACGTCACGCAGACTCACCGTCGACAGGTCGAAAGTCGTTGGCGCGTCGCTCATGCCGGCACCGCCTCTCGGCTCCATGCGTAGACCACTTCGGGCTCGGGCTCCCAGATGCGGGCGTCCGCGATCCCCGGCAGGTGCGCCAGGGCGCGGAACTCCGATGCCATGGCCACCCAGTCCGTGGTCTCGGCGATGACCGCGGGCTTGCACGCGATGGCGTCGCGCACGATGGCGAAGCTGTCGCTGTTGGAGACCAGCAGGGTGTAGAAGCCGTCGAATGTTGTCGTCAGATCGGTCAGGGCCTGCTCGACATCAGATCCCGCCGCCAGCTCGTGGGCCACGAAGCGGGCACCGACCTCGGTGTCGTTCTCGGAATCGAACTCGACGCCGGCGGCGCGCAGGTCGCGCCGGATACCGGCGTGGTTGGCGAACGAACCGTTGTGCACCAGACACTGATCCGGGCCCACCGCATACGGATGTGCGCCGCTGGGCGTCACCGCCGATTCGGTGGCCATCCGGGTATGGCCTACGCCCTGCCAGCCCTGTGCGCCGGCCAAGCCCCAATTCCCGACCAGTGAGGTGGGCGTGCCGACGCCCTTGAGGACGGCCACATCGGTGCCGAATCCGCCGACGAGGGCGTGCGGGTACACCGCTTTGGCCGCCCCGAGTAGTGCCTCGGGCGTCGTGGACGCCGACACCAGATAGGTCACATCGCGCGCCACGATGGTGATTTCGGCGCCCAGGTGGGCGGCGAGTGCGTCGGCAACCTGTTCGGGGGACTCGCCGACTTCGATCAGCGAGATGGTGCTCTGTCCCGGCGGTGACCACTCGGGGTCGCCATACACGGCGATGCCGGCGGAGTCGGCGCCGCGCGCCTCCATGGCGGTCAGCATGCCGGCCAACAGTTCACCCAGCCTGGGATAGAGCTCGGGGTTGCGCAGGTGCAACCCGACGATTCCGCACATGGTTGTACTGGTCCTTTCTCGTCGCGGCCCGATGTTGTTGGCCGACAGCGGTTTTGCTGCAGTGCTCAGAAAGCGGTGAGGTAGCGCTCGTGTTCCCAGGCGCCGACCGCGGAATGCCAGTCCCAGAACTCGGTCTTCTTCAGACGGGCGAAATAGGCGGCGACACTGGGGATATCGGTGTTGGGCGGGATGGCGGCATCCAGGGCGCCGGTCATCACCTCGTCGGTCTCCAGCCGTTCGATGGCGTGCAACAGCGTGGCGGGGAGGCGTTCCTGTTTCGGTCCCGTGCCCAGGGCGCCGGGATCGGCGGCCCGCTTGATGCCGTCCAGTCCGGCGGCGAGTGCGACGGCCGCTGCCAGGTACGGGTTGGCCGAACCGTCGGCGCCGCGCATTTCGATGCGACTGCTGTCCGGGACGCGCACGTAATGGGTGCGGTCGTTGCCGCCGTAGGTCGGGAAGCGCGGCGCCCAGGAGGCACCCGATGCCGTCGAGATGGCGCCGGTTCGCTTGTAGGAGTTGACCGTTGGCGCGATCACCGCCTGCATGGCGCACGCGTGATCGAGGATGCCGGCGATGAACGAGTACGCCGTCGCGGACATCGCGAGGCCGCGGTCGTCCTCGTGGGGCTCGGTCGGGAACACCGGGGCGCCGCCACTGGTGAGTGACATGTGCATGTGCAGGCCCGACCCGGTCTTGTTCGCGAACGGCTTCGGCATGAACGTGGCGATCATGCCCCGCTCGGCGGCCATCACGTTGAGCAGGTAACGCAGGGTGATGACGCGGTCACAGGTGGTCAGCGCCTCGGCGTAATTGAAGTTCTGTTCGAACTGGCCGGACCCGTCCTCGTGATCGTTGGCATAGTTGCCCCAGCCCAGACCGTTGATCGCGGTGCTGATCGACGACAGGTGGTCGTACATCCGGGTGACACTGCGGGCGTCGTAACACGGTTGGGCCGCGGTGTCCTGGTCGTCCGCAGGCACCAATGCGCCGTCGGCGTCCCGCTTGAGTAGGAAGTACTCGACCTCGGCGCCGATCCACGGTTCGAATCCGGCGTCGGCGGCCTGCTGGATCATGGCCTTGAGGATGTTGCGCGGCGCGAACGGCCACGGCGCACCGTTCACGTGCGGATCGCAATGGACAAGGGCCAGGCCCTCTTTGACGAAGGGGATCGGCGTGAACGACGCAGGATCGGGCATGGCGACCAGGTCGGGGTCTTTCGGTTCCTGGCCGATCGCGCCGACCGCGTAGCCGGCGAACCCGACTCCGTCGGTGGCGAGTTCGTCGACCGCTTCGACCGGCACCAGCTTCGCGCACGGCTTGCCGTTCAGGTCGACGAAGAGCGCGAGGATGAACTTGGTTCCCGCCTGGGCGGCCAATTCCGCAAGTGTGGTGGGCTTCGTCATGCCAACTCCCGACTACTGATAGGAATCATCGTTTCTCAATAGTAGACATGGGCGGCTTGGGGATTGCAACAGCAGCTACGTAACTTCGGCGTTACGAGGTCGTTCACAAGCTTGTTACGCGCACCATATCGTCTACGCAAAGAAAACGATGTCTACTGTCCCGAGACGGGCATAGCCTGTGCCCCGAACTTGCGAGGAGGCGAAATGGATACCGGAACAACAGCATTCATGCTCTGTTGCATCATTGGGCTCACCATCATGATCCCGGGGCTGGCCCTGTTCTACGGCGGCATGGTCAGTGTGAAGAGTTCGACCAACATGATGATGATGACGTACGGCGCCGTGGCGGTCGTCGGAGTGCTGTGGGTGCTGTTCGGCTTCTCCATGACGTTCGGCACTTCCTACGGCGGATTCGTCGGGAGCTTCACCGAGTTCGCGGGGATGAAGAACCTCCTGGACCCGATGACCACCATCAACGGCCTGCCGGTCAGCTTGTTCGCGCTGTTCCAGGCGCTCTTCGCGGCGCTGACCGTGGCGATCGTCTCGGGTGCCGCGGCGGACCGGATGAAGTTCGCGGCCTGGATGACGTTCGCGACGGCGTGGGCAATTTTGGTCTACTTCCCAGTCGCCCATTGGGTTTTCGCGGTCGACGGCGTCGTCACGAGTGACGCCAAGGGCGGCTGGATCGCCAATAAGCTGCACGCCATCGACTTCGCCGGTGGCACGGCGGTCCACATCAACGCGGGCGCGGCTGCGCTGGCGGTGGCGCTGGTGCTCGGCCGCTCGGCGACCTGGTCGTCACGTAAGCCGCACAACGTGCCGCTGATCCTGCTCGGCGCCGGTCTGCTGTGGGCCGGTTGGTACGCGTTCAACGGTGGCTCGGCGCTGTCCGCGGGCAAGCCGGCGGCGATCGTCATGGTCACGTCGTTCGTCGCGACGTGTGCGGCCACGCTGGGCTGGCTCCTGGTGGAGAAGTTCAAGGACGGCCACGTCACCGGCATCGGCGCCGCCTCGGGCGCCATCACCGGTCTGGTCGCCATCACTCCCGCGTGTGGTGCCGTCACCCCGGTCGGCGCCATCTTCGTCGGCTTCATCCCGGCGGTGATCTGCCCGTTCGCCATCGGGCTCAAGCACAAGTTCGGCTATGACGACTCGACCGACGTCGTCGGCGTCCACCTCGTCGGCGGCATCGTCGGCACCCTGCTGATCGGTTTCTTCGCCAGCTCGGGCATGCCCAACGGCGTCAACGGACTGCTGTACGGCGGCGGCGCAGACCTGCTGCTCAAGCAGGCCGTCGCCGCGGGGTCGGTCCTGGCCTACTCGTTCACGGTGGCCCTCGTCATCGCGCTTGTCATCAAGAAGATGATGGGGCTGCGCATCTCGGCGGAGGAGGAGGAAGAGGGCATCGACTCGACCCTGCACCGGGACCCGGCGTACGAATTGGTCTGACCTCGACACCGCGACACCTGGTCCGAGCCCCATTGCTGGGACCAGGTGTCGCCGTCTGTATCGGTGTCTACCAGTGCACGCCGGGGATCAGCCGTACCGCGGTCTTGACCGGACGGGGCACCCGGACCTTGCCGGCTGCGAGGGGCCGCTTGGGTCGACGTGGCGTGCGCGGGCGATCCGGACGGTCAACCGGCGGTTGGGTTTCGGCGACACCGCGGGCCGCCGCCGAATCCGGGTAGCCCAGGTACAACTGGTGCAGCACGCGGCGAGACAGCTTGGGCGTGAAGTAGTTTCCGAGATCACCCAGCGTGCCCATCGGGGTGTCGATCCGGGCCGGCTTCTCGACCAGACCGCGCACCACCATTGCCGCGGCGTGCTCCGCGGTGATCGGCGGCATGGGGTTCAACCGCTTCGACGGCGCGATCATGGGGGTCTCCACCAACGGCATGTGGATGTTGGTGAACGTGATGTGGTCCGAAAGGGTCTCGGTGCCAACCACTTCCGAGAACGCGTCCAGTGCGGCCTTGCTCGGCAGATAGGCGCTGTACTTCGGGCTGTTGGCCTGGACCCCGGCGCTCGACACGTTGACCACGTGACCGAACCGGCGTTCGCGCCAGTGTGGCAGCAGCGCCAGGGTCATCCGCACAGCGCCGAAGTAGTTGACCGCCATGACGCGCTCATAGTCGTGGAAGCGGTCGGTCGAGTTGACGACCGAACGGCGGATCGAGCGGCCGGCGTTGTTCACCAGGTAGTCGACGTGATCGAACTGGCCGAGGATGTCCTTGACGGTGTGCTCCACCGAACTGCCGTCGGCGACATCGCACGTGAAAGCGTAGGCCTCGCCGCCGAATTGGCGAATCTCCGCCACCAGCTCGTCGAGGGCGTCGGCACTGCGCGCCAGCGCGAACACCCGCCCGCCGCGCTCGGCGACCGCGATGGCCGAGGCCCGGCCGATGCCGCTCGAGGCGCCCGTGATGATCACGTTGCGCCCGACCAGCGGACCGCGCGGATCATCACGGCGGGCCCGGTCCGGGTCCAGGTGTTCGGCCCAGTACCGCCAGAGTTTCGGTGCGTAGGAAGCGAATTCGGGTAAGACGATGCCGGTGCCCTGCAACGCTGCGACAGTGGCCTCGGAGGCGAACGACGGCGCCAGGTCGACGACGTCGAGCACCTCACCGGGGATGCCCAGCTGAATGGCCGCCATGTTGCGCAGGACCTTGGCCCGCCCGGTGGCCTTGAGCACCGGAGCCGCAGTGGCCTTCGGCAAGGTGCCACGCAGCGGCGGCAAGCCGGCTTCCTGTGCAACGCCGCGGTAGATGTCCTTGAGCCCAATGGGATTCGGCGACGTCAGATGGAAGGCCTGGCCGTCGCGTCCCTCGGCGTGCATCAGCGCCACCAGTGCGTCGACGACGTAGTCCACCGGCACGATGTTGGTGCGGCCGGTGTCGGGCACCATCATCGGCGTGAATTTCGGCAGTGCTGCCAGTCGCGACAGCACCCCGAAGAAGTAATACGGTCCGTCGATCTTGTCCATCTCGCCGGTCCGGGAGTCGCCGACGACGACGGCAGGCCGGTAGATCCGGTGCCGCAGACCCGCGGTGGCGCGCACCAGTTGCTCGGCTTCGAACTTGGTCTGGTGGTACGGCGTCGGCAGCTCCTGGGAGACATCGAAGTCGTCCTCCGTGAAAACGCCCCGGTAATTGCCGGCCACCGCGATCGACGACACGTGGTGCAGCGTCGCACCGAGGCCGCGCGTCAACTCGATCACCGCGCGAGTCCCTTCGACGTTGGCGGCCTGCTGAGTAGCGGCGTCGACGGTCATGTCATAGATCGCGGCGCAGTGCACCACATGATCGATCGGACCCAGATCAGCCAGATCGGCCAGGCCCAGACCTGCGGAGGTGAGGTCGCCGACCAGGGGTTTCGCCCGGTCACCCCAGTCCGCGGCCAGTTCTTCGAAGCGAGCCAACGAGGCCCGACGAACGAGAACGAACACTTCGGCTTCGTCGTACTGAGCCAGAATCCGGCTGACGACGCGGCGGCCAATAAACCCGGTACCGCCGGTAACGACATATCGCATGCGAGTCATCGTGAACCTGTCGCGGGTTCAGGTCAATAGCGCGTATGGTCCGAATTTGTCACACCGACTTCTGAGGGAGAACCGCCGAATGCCGATCAACCCCAATGCCATCGGAGCCAAGACCGCACCGCAGCCTTTCGAGTGGACCGAGCGCGACACCCTGCTCTACGCACTCGGAGTGGGTTGCGGGACGAAGGATTTGGCGTTCACCACGGAGAACAGCCATGGCATCGACCAGCAGGTGCTGCCCACCTACGCGGTGATCTGCTGCCCGGCCTGGGGCGCTGTCGGGGAGGTCGGCAGCTTCAACTTCGGCAAGCTGCTGCACGGCAGCCAGCAGATTCGGCTGCACGCGCCGCTGCCGCCGTCGGGCCGATTCAACGTCAGCTCCGAGGTGGTCGACATCCAGGACAAGGGCGAGGGCAAGAACGCCATCCTGACGTTCAAGGGCACCGCCACGGACGACAGCGGGAATGTGATCGCCGAATCCTGGTCGACCGCGGTGATCCGCGGTGAGGGTGGATTCGGCGGGCAGCCAGGGGAGCGGGCCGCCGCGCCGGAGATCCCGGATCGCCCGGCCGACGCCGTCGTGGCGCTGCCCACCACCGAGGATCAGCCGCTGATCTACCGGCTCTCCGGCGACCGGAACCCGCTGCACAGCGACCCGTGGTTCGCGCAGACCCTCGCCGGCTTCCCGAAGCCGATCCTGCACGGCCTGTGCACCTACGGCGTCGCCGGCCGCGTCCTGGTCACCGAGCTCGCCGGCGGTGACGCCGCCAAGATCAAGGCCGTCGGCGCGCGCTTCACATCCCCGGTGTTCCCCGGCGAGACGTTGACGACATCGGTGTGGCGCACCGAGCCTGGGCACGCGGTGTTCCGTACCGAGGCCGCTGCGGCCGACGGCAGCAACGCCCGGCTGGTGCTCGAAGACGGGACCGCGGAGTACAGCGACTGACGGTTGCGCGGCGCGGCGGCCGCGCATGCGGCGTAGCGTCATAGGTAGAGCCGCGTCAGATGTTGCTTGGCGGCTCCGCTCGAAGTCATTGGCAGCGTGGTCTCTACGTGATTCTGCCGGTGGGTGATCGCGGCACCGACCGTTAGGACTTTTCATGGGATGGCGCACCAGTGGGCTTCAGCATGCGGTGGTGACCTGATGGCGTACGTCGCGCAACGGATCCGCGCCGACAAGCCCGTCCGGCTGTGCCTGTCCGACAAGCTCGGTCGTCGGATCGACGGGGCCTGGTGGCCGTACACGGGAGTCTTGGCCGACGAATTCGGGGGCCTGATGGCGGTTCTCGATGACCGTCTCGGGAAGATCGCGGAGGTCGGCATCAACTGGTCGCCCCTGCACAATCCGCCGAACCTCAATTGGCAGGCCTGGCGTGGACGCGCGCAGCACATCATGACCGTGGAAGGGTGCGAAGCCACCGCCACCCTGTTGATCGTGCCCAGCACGACCAACAACACGCTCGCCGGCATGGTGCTGCGCCGCGCTGCCGGTCAGCCGGTAGACCCGCGTCGCGGTGAGGACGCGATGCTGGAGACCGCCGAGGAAATCCTGACAGCCGCACGGCGGCAACGTGTTTCGGGAAAGGTTCTGGACTGACGCGTGGTGCGTCAGTCCAGAATTTCCGCGGGAATCAGAGCGTGGTGACGCCGACGGCCTGCGGGCCCTTATTGCCCTGGGTGACATCGAACTTCACTCGCTGGTTCTCCTCCAGTGAGCGGAAGCCGGCGCCCAGGATTTCGGTGTGATGTACGAAAACATCGGGCGCACCGCCGTCGGGGGAGATGAAGCCGAAGCCTTTAGCGTCGTTGAACCACTTCACGGTTCCTTCGGTCATGTGACTACTACTTTCTTTTTGAACATGGATGCGAACGTCCGCATCCAAATCTGTTGTGATTCAGCGCAAGAAGCGATGAACCGCTAGTCCGCGTGCTGCGCGGCTGCGAAAATGCCCGACACCGTCGTGTGGTCATTGGGCTGCGCGGCACTCATAAGCGCGCAATGGGCTTCTGCCGGAGCCGTATCGACGGGCACGGTCAGGAGCACGATCCGGTTGCGATCGAGACCAACCACCTCAACGGTGTTGATCGGCTGGCGCTGATAGCCGTCGAGGCGCACCCGCCGCCCGCCTGCCGCGAGTTTGGTGGGGGCGGCCGACCACTCGCCGACGTTGTAGAGCACCCGGTCGATCTGTCCGAGGCGCACCGACAAGACGGCCAGCAGGTCGGGCAGCTCGGTGCTCAGGTTGCGGGTGTGCGGCCACCACGCCCCGTCGACATATCCACTGTGGGGAGCCTTGGGCTTCAACCGCAATCGTGGAGTCTGCTTCGGCGACGTGCGCTGAGCGTGGGTCGTGCGGTCATGTTGCGGCGTCATTTCGACGCTCCTGCCTTGACCGCGAATCGGTCAAACTACTTCGAATCGGCGACGGCGTGGCTTTGACCCGCCACGCGACGAAGTACCGCCGATGGACCAAGCGTACGCGGGAAACGCGCAGGACCAAAACGGTTCTCGCCTGGCCATTCGGAGTCGACTCGGTGAACGGCCGACGCTTTTGCCCGTACCCTCGGTTCGGTGAGGGCACCGCCTCGCCCGTGCATGTGTGACAATCCGTTGTCGTGCAAGCGTTGTCGCGCAGCGCGGGCGAGGCGGCCCCTACCCGGTGACGGCGCGGTCGAGTGCGGCGAGCGACTCCTCGATGAACCCGAGCGGGAACGGCGGCATGCCGCCGATCTGGTCGCGGAAGGCCTGCGGTGTCTCGGTCCAGTCGTACGTGAGGGTGACATCGGTGCCGTCGCCATTCGGGGTCAGGTCGTAGCGCCACCACCAACCGCCCGGGACGTGCTGTCCCGACTCGTCCAGACTGCCGGTCGCCCAGCCGACGGTCCTGTCGGGCTCGAAATCCGTCACCAGGTTGTACGTGACGTAGTCCCCGCCGGCCTGGTCCAGGTACATGTTCATGGCGAAGACCTGGCCGGTACCGGTGATCGGTGCGGCGTCGACGGCGTCGCGGACCCAGTCGCCCGGTTCGGTCTCCTTGTGCCGCGCCGGGTTGGCCAGCACCGCGAACACCGCCGCGGGCGGTGCGGCGATGGTGCGGGTGGCGACGAAGCGTTCCTGGGTCGTCGAGCTGCTGGTCATCGGTTCTGTCCGTTCTCTGCGTTCGATCCGTATGCGCGGGCAATGTCCTGTGAACTGGCCCATTTGGAGTATGTCGGCGACTGGGGCCAGCCTTCGGGCGAATCCTGCCACTGCTCCTGGCGGCCGTAGGGCAGAACGTCGATCAACGCGAAACTGTGGCCCAGCTGCTCGCAACCGCGGCCGTCGGTGTGCCAGGTGCGGTACACCGTATCGCCGTGTCGCAGAAACACATTGACGGCGAAACCCGTGCCGGGCGCGGCGCCCATGTCCGACCCGAAGCTGCTCTCCGACGACGAGTACCACTCCATCTTGTTGCCCACTTTGGCCTTGTAGGCCAAGGCTTCCTCGATGGGCCCGTTGGTGACGATGACGAAGCGGGCGTCGTAATTGGCCAGGAAATCGAGGCGGGTGAACTGCGAGGTGAAGCCGGTGCAACCCGAGCACTGCCACTCGGCGCCGTCGGTCCACATGTGGTTGTAGACGATCAGCTGGGACTTGCCGTCGAAGACGTCAGCCAGCCGCACCGGCCCCTCGGCGCCGATCAGGGTGTAGTCGGGCAGCTCGACCATCGGCAGCCGGCGCCGTTGTGCGGCGATGGCGTCGAATTCGCGCGTCGCGGCCTTTTCGCGGCGGCGCAGGTCGTCGAGGGCGGCCCGCCAGGTGTCCTGGTCGACCACTGGCGGCAGGGCGGTCTGCTCGGTCATGTTGCCTCCTGATGGTTGCGTTCACTGGGTAGACCGGTGCGGGCGCGAATATTCATCGCCGATCGCCGAACCAATACGTGAGTGCGTCCCGCAGCCCCGCATCCGAGGCGCCGGCCCACGCGATGTGTGCATCCGGGCGAATCAGCAGGGCGTCGGCCTGGCCCCTGAGGATGTCGACGCGATCCACCCACGGTGCCGCGACGTCGCACAGCTCGGGTGGTCCGACGAAGACAGGTCGCGCCGCGCGCAGGGCCGCCACGACGGCGTCGGGCAGGTGCGACGCGAACGTCCCGGCCAGCGGGTGCGGCTGCGCGCCGGGCATCGGATACCGGACGTCGGACGCGGCGATCATCGCGCCGACGCGCGCAAGCGCGGGCGCGTCGGAGAGCAACTCAGTGAACACTTTTCGCAGCGCCTCGTCGGCCGGATCGTGGCCCCGCCGCAGCGACACCTGGGCTTGCGCGTGCAGCAGCAGGCGTTCGCCGGCGAGGTGCCGTTCGGAGTGGTAGGTCTCGAGCAGGCCGGGCGGCGCCCAGCCCCGGAGCGTGGCGGCGAGCTTCCACGCGAGGTTCACCCCGTCGAGCATCCCGGCCGATACCGCGACGCCGCCCGTCGGAATCTGGTGCGCCGTGTCACCGGCCAGCAGCACCCGGCCCGACACGTAGCGCTCGGTGTGCCGGGCCGCGTACGTGAAGCGGGTCAGCCGCTTTGGCTCGCCGAGCGGGAAGTCCACGCCGAGCACGCGACGGACGCTGGCGCGGAATTCGTCCAGCGTCATCGGGTCGTCATCGTCGTAGTCGTGATCGGGCGCCTCGCTGGTGTACAGGCCCAACCATCCGGGCTCTGACGACGCGATGGCGAAGATGCCGCCCTCGGTCTGGCTGTAGCCCCACGGCAGGCGGCCATAGCCCGGGACGTCATAGTCGCCGTCGTCGCGGACGGTGATCTCGCGCGGCCACGTGACGGTGGCCATGCGGTGAATCTCGGGATACACCATGCCCGGGAAGCCGATGCCTGCCAGTTCCCGCACCCGGCTGCGTACCCCGTCGCAGCCCACGACGTACCGGGCGCTGACGCGATACGGGCCGTCCGGACCGCGGACCTCGAGATGCACGACGTCGTCGTCCTGCTGCAGGCCGACGACCTCGTGACCGCGCCGGACCTCGACGCCCAGGCCGCGTGCGTAGTCCTGCAGGAGGGCTTCGAGCTGAGGCTGGGGGAGTCGCTGCACCTGCATCGGCGACTCGTCCAGCTGGGTGAGGTCGACGTGGATGCCGCCGAACGGAAGTTTGGCGGTGACGGGTGGGCCGGCCGCGTCGTCGAGGAGATCCCCGAGCTCCCGGTAGCGCAATAGATTGAGGATCTGCCCGCCGATGCCGCCGGCCTTGGCGACCTCGCGGATGTCGGTGAGCCGTTCCAGGACAAGTGGTTTGATCCCGGTCAGGCAGAGTTCGGTGGCGAGCGTCAGACCGGTCGGTCCCGCGCCCACGATGATCACGTCAGTATTCGTCATGCGTCCCCCTCAAGACGATCGAGCTGCAGTTACGTTGCAGCCCAGCGATTCTGGAGCATGAGGGGGGTCTTGCCGCAAGTCCCGGGGTGCGCTATATGTTGAAAGTGAGTTGTCACTTCTCAATCTGCGTGGCAATTCGTCATTTGAGATGGCACAAGTTGGCAAAATTGCCAACTCGATGAGGGGTCACCTATAGCGGCGGTCACGAATTGCGGCGCGGAGAAGCTCGCTGGTGGTGTGAGGCGAGAGGCGACTGGTGACAACCGAGGTATTCGCAGCCGCCGGCGACACAGCTCTATACAACCGCTCATGCGGGAAAGCGCACGATCTGCGCTGGATGACGCACCGACTAACGGTGTAAAACTCACCTTATAAGTAAGCGTGTGAGCTTGATCCTTGGCGACTCGTCGGACGAGGCCATGATTGGTCCCTATCTCGACGAGGGTTCGCCTGCCTTCGAGGTGCTGCGCGATTGGGCGCACTGCTGCGGGCGGGAGCCGAAGCCCTCAAGGATCGCGTTCTTGATGTCGGGTACGCCCAGTTGGCCACGCAGCTCAACACCGAACCGTCCACCGTCGAACGACTCGCGGCGCGTGACCGCTATGCCCGCCGGACCGAGAGTCGACGATGAGCCGCGCGGTGCGCAGGGAGTCGTACGGAGCGGCGCGCCGATCGAGCTAGATTTCGATCAATTTCTATTGCTGTGCAGGAATTCCGAGATTGGTCAGCTAGCTGATACCTCAAATCGCGCGACTGAAATCTCCAGTATTCGAAGGGATTTCAGAACTTTCCGCGATCATTGGTCGGTTAGGCGGGTTCCGCAGCGTGGGCACCAGCGGGCCGGGACGCCGAGCAGGGCAGCGATCGCTTCGAGCTTGTCGAGATAGTGGCCGCAGGATTGTCGGGTCAGGTGGGTTCGGATGGTTTCGATGATGAACTGTGCCCGCTCGACCGCCGTGGTTCCGTAGCCGGCGGCGTCGGTGGTGCCGGAGGCGATGACTTCTCCAACTTCCAGCTCATGGTCGCGGTAGATCGCGGTGCCGTCAGGTTCGGTGCCCGCTCGCTGTTTGATGAATCGACCGCTGGGCTGGCGGTCGATCTCGATGTCCCACTGGCCGTGGCGCTCACGAAACGCAAAGCTGTGTCCATCAACGTATCCGGCCCAGTATTCGGGCGCGAAGCCGCCGTGATGATGAATCGCTACCCCGTGGTGTGTGGCCAGCCAATCGGCGAGCTCGTCGTCCGCCGCCGCGGACTGCTGGCCTTCCAGAGAGCGCCAGAATGCTTCTGGAACGGTGCGCCACTGCGGTCCGCTCTGAGCGTCACCCGCGTTACTACCGGAATCGTTGCTCATCGTTGCAGCGTGACACGTCGTCGACGGCATGTCGCCGCAATTTTGTTGCGAAGATCAGTTCGAGCGGGTACGCGCCGCGATATCGCCCACCAAAATTACGGGGAGCAGATACGAAATCCGGCCCGGTCCCGAGTTGAACCTCGGAGCGGGCCGAACGATTGGGTTCAGCGTATGGGGCTGGCCTCCCGGCTCCGCGGGTCATCTCGTTGTTTAGTAGCGTGCCAGCCGATCACACCTGTTGACGCGTCAGCGCCCGGTAACTGCAGGTAAGGAAACCCCGGCTGCGAATCACTGCTGAACAGGAGAGGCACACATGCCGGGGATTACACCACGAAGAGTACTCGTAGCGGGTACCCGTTCGTGTAGGGCGAGCACGGTGCTGTGATGATTCGGCTATGGCGGATGCCTGTGTTGGGTGACACAACCATTCGCCAGTTCATACTAGTGGCGTGTCGGGCGTGAGGCTCGCGCTAAAATTCCAACAATTGCGTGAATGGTGTTCGGAAATTGCTTCCATTGACTCGACGGCTAATCGTGAGTGAAGACGTGACGAATCGAAAAATACTATATAGCAACATAATTGGGAATATGCGTCGTTCTTTGTGAGTGTAGTCGAATCCGTTTTCAGAAATCGTTCGGGGGGCTTGCTGCGGCTGTCGCGGAGTGCAATACTCGGAAGAACCTGATTGCGTCAGGGGTATTGCAATGGTTGCTGATCTTCTTGTTGACGTCGCCACCGCGGTCCTTGATTTCAAGACCGCGTACGGCGAGCAACGGTCATTGGCCGCTTCTGCCGCGGTCCCGTCCGAGTTGTATACCGCGCGGCCGATGCGGGTATTCCGCTGGTATGCCGGCCAGCGCCATTACTCGGGCGAGTATTGGTCGGTGACCGAGGACGACTTCGTGCCGCACGAATCTCGTTTGGAGAAGTCAGCTGCGATGATCGCCGATTTTGACCCACGGGTCCATCGCATTATCGCGCAACCATTCTTGTTGCAGGCCAACATCAATGGTAAGTGGAGGCGCCACACTCTCGACTACTTGCTCGCAACGGACGCCGGACCGGTGGTCGTCGATGTGGTGCGGGCCGAGCGTCTCACGCACGAGAAGTACCAGTTGCTCATCGCATGGACGCGGCGCGTCGTCCAGTCAATGGGGTGGTCCTATGTGGTGTTTTCCGAGCCGTCCCCGGTCCTGTTCGACAACGTCCGCTTCCTCTCTGGCTATCGCCGGGACTGGTTGATTAACCAGGAAATCTTGTGCGAGATACGTCCGGTCGTAGGCGAGCTGGCCGGTCTGAGCTTTCGTGCCGCGGAGAACCGATTCGCCCACCGCAGTAAACCCTTGGTGCGCAGCGTTCTGCTGCACCTGTTGTGGCGCCAGGAGCTCGTTTTCGACATCATGCAACCGCTGCAGTCAACAACGATTCTGCAGGCGCCGCAATGACTTTCGCTGGTGTGCCGGTGGGCCTGCGGACCAAGTTTAGTCGCGATGGTGAAGAACTGTTCACCATCGTGGCGCTGACGGAGTCTTCCTGGTCGGGGCTACCTGAATTCACCGCCGAACATATGCGCACCGGCCAGCTGCACCGGTTTTCTCTGCAGGAAGTGCTCTATTCGCCGCGGACACGGATCCTCGGCGAGGATTTGACGCCCGTCGGCGTGGACCAAGGCGACTGTGAGCCGGTAGCGATTCTGTGGGAAGCCGCACCTGAAGAAGCACGAAGAAGAGCCCGCGCGTACGCGGGCCACATCCGCGAAGTCCAGACCGGATATCAGTCTGGCAGCGCCGACACCGCATTGCCGGGCGAGCCACGCGCCATGTACCGACCCGATCTTCCCAAAGGACAACGGATCGCCGCCAAATGCAAGGAGATGGGTTGCGGTGCACGGTCGTTGTACCGATGGATCGACCGGTACGACAGGTATGGCGAAGCTGGGTTGATTTCTAAACGTGCTGTGGCACCGGGGTTGGGGAGCCGCCAGGATCCGCGCTGGGAGCCGACCTCGCGTGAGGTGAAAGCCGAATACACCGAAAAGTCCAAGCCGACCAAATCGCTGGTCGTCGCACGGACCAATGCGCGACTGGTCGCGCGATACGGGCCTGACGGTATCCACCTGCCGTCGGATGCCACGGCCAATCGAATCTTGTTGGGCGATGAGAAGATCACGCCACTGTTCATCGGGTCGACCAAGCATGTTCGCGATGTCGCAGCAAGACCCCAGGGCGCATACGGCAAGCTGCGGCCCACCCGGCCCGGCGAATACTTGCTCATGGACACCACGCGTCTGGACGTGCACGCGATGGATTGCCAGACCCTCAAGTGGGTCGGCCTGGACCTGACAGTCGCGATGGACTGGTACAGCAAATGCATCGTCGGCGTCGGTCTGTCTCCCTGGGCCCGCGCGATCGACGGTCTGGCCGTGCTCTACGAGGCGTTCCGGCCCAAAGCACCTGGGGCGAACTGGCCCGAACATGCGTTGTGGCCGGTGGCCGGTGTGCCGCGACACATTCTGGTGGAGTTGGAGCATCTTGATCCGCGCAGTGTGATAGGCGCCATACCGGCGATCGTTCCGGACAACTTGATTGTCGATCACGGCAAGATTTTCGTCGGTGCCGCGATGCACAGCGCCTGCCGCGCCGTGGGTATTTCGATAGCCCCGGCGCGACTGAAGATTCCCTACGACAAAGCGCCGGTGGAACGATTCTTCGGCACCGTCAGAACGGGGTTTCTGCAGGAACTACCGGGCTACAAGGGCCCAGATGTGTACAGCCGCGGGGTACATCCGGAGAAGGACGGCTTCTACTTCATCGACGAGATGGAAGCGCTACTACGCGAATGGATCGCCTCGGAGTATCACGTGCGCCCCCACGAAGGTGTGGGCGAGCCCGGCCTGTGGTCCCTAGACATGTCGCCGGCGCAGATGTTGGCGCACGGCATCGCTCGCGCCGGCTACATTGAAGCGCCCCGCGATCCACAGCTGGCCTACCACTTCTTGCCCCTGCAGTGGCGCACACGGCAGCCCGCGGGTATCAAGATTGATCACCGCATGTACAACGGCGAAGTCCTCGACGCGTACAGCCCGGGAGAGCTCAGCGCTTACAAACATCAAAAGGGTCGCTGGCCCATCCGCGTCAATCCTGATGACATCCGCACGGTCTACTTCCTGGACGTCAAAGGATCGGGCCAGTGGGAACCGCTGCAGTGGGACATGGCCCGGGCATTGGAGATGCCGATGTCTGCTGACGGATGGGAATTCGCGCGAGAGCTTGTGCGGTCGGGGGACCGACCCGTGGACGCCAAACTGGCGCACGCCGCGTTCCTGAAACGTCACGAACTAGGCCATGAACTCGACATGCGGAAGCGTGACGCAGCGCTGCGGCTGTCACGGGAACAATCCTCATTGGCGGCCGATCTGGATCAGGCGGCCCAGCTCAAGGCGACGGCCAAGAAGCGAGCGCAGCAGGCCACCGCAGAACCGCCACGCGCAGCGATCGAGGCGTTCGTAGACGACCTCGATGAATACGACGAAGACCTCGACGAAGACGACTTCGACGACGAAACAGCGACGGAATACCGGAGATTGGAAGAAATGTGAACGCTAAGAAGTCAACGACAGCTGAGCCTGGGGCGCGCGAATCTGGCGGCATCACCCCCGTGGAGAAGCAGGAGGACGACGACTTGTCCGCGATCGTCCCGGTCATCCGCGTGGGGATGCGAGGTAACGAAGGGCCGGCCGCATTCGACCACGACGCGATGCTGTTCTTCGACCACGTCCGTTTCTTGTCCCGACAACGTTGCGTCGGTACAGACTGAGCACGCGCTTCATCCGCAGGATGGTTGCGCGGAGCCGCCACGCTAGGCGACCGATGTTCAGCGTCCCCGGTCTCAATGAGCGCAAGGTGGACGGCGAAACAGCGATGAGCAATTGACGGCTGGAGGAATTGTGAGCGCCAAGAAGGCTGAACCCGACATGAGTGGACTAGACAACGTCACCCTCGCAGGGAAGGAGGGATGGTTCGCTTACGTTAACGCCCCGAAACGTCCACGGCCAGAGCGCCTTACTGTTCGGGGCATTCGTAAACTCGGTGACGTCGCCGCCGACGAGTATCTGCAGCGACGGTGCCAATGGCACAGCAATATGGGCCCCTACTTCACCCCGCAATCCGCGCAGCTCCACAAGCGGCTGAACGTGGTCATGGAGGCTGACGTACACAAGGACGGTTGGGTCACCAAGGACGCTGTGGCGATCGATGGACTGCCCGGACTGGGTAAGACGACCACCGTGCACGCGTTCGCAAAGAAGTTTCACGACAAGGAGATCCGCCGACACGGCATGTACACCGCGGCCGGCGATGAACGCATCCCGGTGCTGCGGGTAGGGATGCGGGGCAACACCGGGATGACCGCATTCAACCGGGCCGCATGTGACTACTATGCCCACCCGGGTCGCCGGTGCCACGATGTCGACGAGCTCGGCCGACGGGTAATGACCCTGGTGCGATTGTGCGAAACCCGCCTGTTCATCATCGATGACGTCCACTTTTTACACTGGCAACGCGACGGTGGCGTCGAGCTGAACAATCACTTCAAATATATCGCCAACGAATGCCCGGTCACCGTTGTCGTCATCGGCATCGGCTTGGCTGAACGGGGCCTCCTGCGAGCGGGCACCGCGCAGGAATCCCTGGCCCAAACAGCCCGCAACACCACCGAGTACGGGTTTTTCGGCTACCGGAACACGACTGCACGAGAACAGCGTCAATGGCGGGAACTGGTGGCCAGCATCGATGACGACATCGTCCTCGCACGGCACGAGCCGGGAACCCTGGTGGAAATAGCTGACTACCTGTATGCCCGCAGCGGCGGACACATAGGTTCCTTGCTCACCCTGATTCGCCGTGGCTGCGCGGCGGCCATCCTCGAGGGTTCCGAAGCGTTGACCATCAAACTATTCGAATCGATCATGATCGACAGCGCCGCCGAACGCGCCCGCGCGGAACTGCACGCTGCCTACGGAACCCGTCCGCAGGCCACCAAGATTCTTGAACGGTACGGATGTTCGGCCTGACGGACCGCTCGCTGCGGCAACGACCACGTCCATTTCTCGCATTTTCGATGTGCGCGATCGGTGAACGAAGACGCCAGTTCATGCGCGATGCGGAAAATCCCAGATCAACCTTCCTCCTAGCAAGCATCGGACCTCGAGGTGACTGCTAGCGCGACAACGCCTTTACACGCTGGTGCCACGGTCCGGACGCTGCCGCTGCGCACCGCGCCGCTACCCGGGGAATCACTAGATTCGTGGCTGGAGGTCATCGCCGCCCGTTACGGCGTCACCTTGCGCGAAATCTATGAGTCGATGGGTTTCGAAGCGCCATTCACGCGCCTCGGGCTGTATGTCAACCGCCAACTCACCGATGCCGAAGTCGCGGCGGTCGCCACGGCGTCCGGCTGCACACCTCAGCAAGTCCGTGGCATGACCCTGTCTCGTTACAGCACCGTTGTCGGCATCGATGACACTGGACGGTTCACGGGTGCAGGTCCCTGGGGACGCGTGTTTGGATCTCGGTTCTGCCCGAGCTGCCTTGCGGCAACAGGTGGATCGTGGCTCCTGCGGTGGCGACTGATGTGGACATTCGCCTGCCTACGTCATCGTTGCTTGCTGGCTGATCGCTGCCCGCATTGTGGCGCTGTTCAGCGCTACGGCTACCGAGCCGGAAACTCAGTTGTACATCCAGGGCGATGTGCCAACCCCGTAGTTGGAACGCCGCACACATGGCGGCCGCCCTGCGACGCTGATCTGACCCAAGCGCCCGTACTTGTTCTCCCCGCAGAGCACCCGGCGCTGGTCGCTCAAACCACCGTCGACCGGCTGATCGACTGTGACGTTGTCGAATTCGGCCTGTACGTCGACCACCCCCAACCGCCAGTCGCCGTCCTCGCCGACATTCGTGCCCTCGGCAACGCCATCGTCCACGCCGTCAACATCGACGATCTCAACACCGTCGTCGCTGCTGATCTGGCAGGTGAGTATCAAGCAACTATGCTGCCGCAAGAGGCGAAGTTTCCTGTGTTGCATGGCAGGTTAAAGGGTTTCATCTCGAATCCGGCCCCAGCGGTCCGTACCGCCGTCGTCGCGACCGCCGCCTTCAGCATTCTGAAGTGCTCGACCATCGATGCAGCTGCGGATGCGTTGGCCGCGTTGAATGTGGACCAGAGGCAGCTGCAACGTGACATTCCGGTGAAAGACCGGCCCAGCGGGTCGGCAAGCCCCGTGCTACGTGCTGTGAGCACGGCCTCACGTGGTGTGCAACTGTCGGCCGTTGACCAATTGCGTTGTCGGATCGGGACTCCACTGCCCGGCCGCCCGGCCCGCAACACCACCCGCGTCGATCGGCGCTGTGGTGCCATTCCAGCGTTATTGTGGCCAGCTTTCGCGCAAATAATGTGCCCACCTGGCCCGTCCCAGCGTCATCCACGCCTCGCCTTGTCGGCGGCTCTGCATCTCGTCGGGACAACCACCACCATCGCTGATGCCGTCGCAGCCCTCGGGAACGCGACCACAACCGGCACCGTAAGCAGCGTGCTCCGCAGACTCAAGCGAGCGCCAGAGTGGAGCGGCATCCGGTCTGTTCTGATCAGACTCGCCGATTACCTTGATAATTTCCCTCCGCCGATCGACTATCAACGGCGTCGTCAACTCGACTACACGGCATTCCTTCCCGACGAGGAGTGGGCTCGCACCGCGCGTGCCAACTTCACCACGCCCAAAGGTGCGGTGATCGCCCGCGGTTTCCTGCGAGAACGAATCACCGGGTCACCGTCCATACCGATGCCCGTCCCTCGCGAAGCCGAGAGTACCGCTGCCCATATCCTGAGTTTCTGCGAGCGTCTGACACCCGAGTTGCTCGACGCACTCGATGAGTATGCGCTGAATTTTCTTGCCGGCCAGTGTATTACCGACGAGCCTGTTTGGTGGGAGCCACCCCACCACGTTTTTGCCGGCGTAGCTCTTCCCGGCATCGACATCGACACCATCGATACCGTCGCATTACACGAGATGGTGTGCGGGCGGCGGATCACCATTGCGGAAGCCGCCAACAACCTCGGGATCACCAGCGATGCAGTCCGCTGTGTTCTGGAACGCCAGCCCGCCCTCCGCGGCCCCATCCGTAAGCGTGGGAGACCTCGCTCCACCCGCCGCAAAGAGCATCGCGTCACGCGTCACAGGGAACATCGCTTCGCACATCGGGGGACGTCCTATGGGAGAGCCGTGACAACGTTTCCTCGTCGTCGTCTTGTCGATCTGTACGCCGAGCAGAGACAGAGTCTTAGGTGTCTGGCCGCGCAGGCCGATGTCAGCACCTCGACGATCGAGAAGCTGATGGGAGACTACGGCATTCCCGTTCGCAAGCATGGGAAGATTCAAATCGACCGGAAATGGTTCCACACCCAACATGTCGAACAGGGAAGGTCCCTAGGCGAGCTCTGCCGCGAGCTAGGTGTCTCACGAACCGGCTTGAGCACGTGGGCAAAACGAAACGGCATCCCGGTTCGGCGACTGGAGCGTCACCCTGTTGTGGAGCTACGTGCTGACAGGAGAATCCCGCGGTTTCTGAAGCCGGCATTGGCTGGCGTAGGTGGCTGGGAGCGGTTGCAGCGCTTCGCCGACATCGTTCGATACCCGAGCTTCGGTATCGCAGCGCGCGAACTCCGCTTGCACTCGGGATGTTTGTCTGTTCAGGTGCAACGTCTAGAGCGTGACCTCGGCGGCCGGTTAGTCGACCGCGGCCACAACAGGCGACCCATGCGCGTAACGCCTTTTGGGAAGAAGGTACGGCAGGCGGTGATGCGTCTCGCGGCCGCCGGCGGCCCCTGATTGTGTTGTTGTCGGCGATAGTGTCGTCGCATCTGCCGAGGGCGTTCACTATGGAGAGCGCGAAATGCGTTGCTCTTGAGCGAATCCTTCGGCGCGCAGTGTGCTGATGCGTGACTGATGTCGATCGGCCGTTGCGGTACGCATGCAGCGACGGTGGGGTAGATCCGGCTGAGGAACCACATGGAGATCTGCAGCACCTGTCGGCGCCGGGCGCAGCGGTAGAGGTGGGGATCAAGCGCTTACTGGCGCGCCCGCGGGCTGCGCGGCGGCCGTATCGGAATCCGGTACTCCCGCGCGAGGCGCCCAGCGACGCTCGGTGAGACGCCTGCGAGCATCGCGATCTCCCACAGCGACTGGCCCTGATGGCGATACAGTTCGATGAATCGATCGCGCGGCAGCTCCGCACGCGCGATCGCCAAGACGGTTCCGCGTGCTGCGTGGGGTTGATGCGGTGCGGGATGCTCGTTCAGAGTCTGGCGCACAATATCGACGGGAACGTCCAGCGCACAGGCAGCCATCGCGGCTGAGAGCTTGTTGACCCGGATCAAATGGTGCAGTCGCTCGATATCCACCCCGTGCCAGGTGCTTTCGCGATCTGGCGGGAATCCGAGCGCGTCCGTGGGCGGCTGCCAGCGCAGCGGTTCATGGGCCATCCCGTGTGCGTCCAAGTAGGTTCGACCGAACTGGTCTAAGGCCAGAACTTCTTCGAGGGTCAGGCTGGCTGGCAGATCAGCGAACAGTCGCCACATGTGTGTCCCTCCGGAAGTAGCGGGACTGCGTCCCACCGAAGTGCCCGTGAGACGTTCGTACAGCCACCAATTGCACAGGCGCGCCCGGGTCGGATCGTCGGCCGATGTCTGTGCTTCCTTGCAGACACGACGCCACCCTGGACTGGTCAGCAACTCCTGGTTAACCAGTTCGCGGCGCCGCTGGTAGTCAATCGGACACACACCGCTTTCGAGCACATCCGCCAGGTGTTGGCCGTCGTTGAAGATGACGATGTCGGCGTCATCGGTGTTGATGACGATGCACTGATGAGAACGCCCCGCTCG